>JAEXCG010000073.1 GCA_023402355.1 Bacillota bacterium
GCCCTAAATTACCCGCGAAAGGCTGTGAATGCATGCAAAAACGCAACAGGATCGTCTACTTTCTGATGAGCCTTCCGGCCGCCGCGCTGTATGCCGTCTTCTTCATCATGCCGCTCATCAGCGGCGTGGCATACAGCCTCTTCGACTGGAACGGCATCAGCAGAAGCAAAAACTTTATCGGCCTTGCGAATTACGCCTCCCTGTTTTCCGATCGCAAGATCGCCCGTACCGCCACGTTCACGGTGGAATACACGATCGTCATGCTGATCGGCGTGCTGGTTCTGGGCCTGGCGATCGCGCTGATGCTCAACACCGTCATTCGCGGCCGCGGCTTTTACAGGACGATGTACTTCCTGCCGGCCGTGCTCAGCACGGTGACCGTGGCGCTGATTTGGAACCAGCTGTTCACCAATGCGCTGCCCCAGATCGGAAAGCAGATCGGCTCCAAGGTGCTGTCCAGCAGCGTGCTGGGCAACGTGCACCTCGCCTTTTGGGCGGTCGTCTTTACGGCGCTGTGGCAGGGGCTTTCCACGAACATCCTGCTCTTCCTGTCCGCCCTTCAAAACGTGCCGCAGGACCTGATCGAATCGGCCTGGCTGGACGGCGCAAACAGTTGGCAGACGTTTCTGCACATCAAGGTGCCCTTCCTGATCCCCACGCTGAACATCGTCACGATCATGACCATCAAGGGCGGACTGATGGCCTTTGACAACATCTACGCCCTGACCGGCGGCGGCCCGGCCCGCACCACGGAATCCGTCGGCATGCTCATCTACAACTACGCCTTCACGGAGCTCAAGTTCAGCTATTCCAACGCGCTTTCAATCGCGGTATTTGCCGTCATCCTCATCTTTACCGTGGTGCAGCTCGGCGCCAGCAAGAGATTCGAGGTGAAACAGGATGGTTAAATCCGGGAAACGCCTTTCGCGGGTTCTGGCTTATGCCGCGCTCACCGCGGGTCTGCTCGTCATCTGCATTCCTTTTTATCTCGCCGTGCTGACGGCATTCAAGCCGACGGCGGAGAGCATGAACGACTTCTTCGCGCTGCCCAGCTCCCTGTATCTGGACAACTTCAAGACGGTCATCGCCAAGAACAACTTCATCCAGTACTTCCAAAACTCCGTGCTGATCCTGGTCGTGTCCATCGCGGGCATCCTGGCCGTCGTGCCGATGACCGCCTACACGATTCACAAGAACATCGCACGGCCCTACTATAAGGTGTTCAACGCGCTGCTGGTGGCGGGCATCCTGATTCCCTTTCAGGTGTTCATGCTGCCCATGACGCAGCAGATGAGCGCGATGAACCTGATGCATCAGGGCGGCCTCATCATTCTGTACATCACCTATTCCCTGACGCAGGGCGTATTCCTGTATCAGGGATACCTGCGCACGGTGATCCCCGGGGAGATCGAGGAGGCGGCGCGGATCGACGGAAGCGGCATCCTCACCACCTACACGCGCATCATCTTTCCCATGATGAAGCCGATGACGGGCACGATCATCATCCTCAACTCGCTTTGGATTTGGAACGACTTTCTCATGCCGCTGCTGGTGCTCAACAGGTCCAATTCCTATTGGACGCTGCCGCTCTTTCAGTACAACTTTAAATCCCAATACGCCTTCGAGTTCAATCTCGCGTTCGCGACGTTCGTCCTGTCCATCGCACCGATCATCGTCATTTACGCCTGCTTTCAAAAGCACATCATCGCGGGGCTCACGAGCGGCGCGATCAAGTGCTGATGTGAGATCACAAAACACGGAGCCTCTGTCCGCGGGTCGGACAGAGGCTCCGTGTTGTTTATATGCCTAAAGGGCACGGACAGGCGCAAAGAGGCAGGCTGCCGCGCGCCGTCTCAGACGACGCACCACGCGAGCGCCCGGTAGCCCTCGGGCAGCTTATAGCGCTTTCTGGGCGCGCCGAGGACCCAGTTAAAATCGGGATGGCGCGCCATGCGCATGACGGCGAAGTGCAACATCACGATGCCCGCGTTCAGCCGCTCGTCCAGGCAGGCGGTTTCCTCGCTTTGACGGACGACCAGCACGACCTGCCCGCCGTCCACGATAAACTGCACCGGCTGACGATTGAAGTAGGAGGGCGCGCGGCTCGCGGCGTACAGCGCGGGCCAGAGGGGATCGGCGGCGAGCTCGAACTGATTCGGGCGCCGCCCCCACTCGCCGAGGTGCACCATGTCCTCGACCAGCAGCTTGGGCGCGGAGTAGCCGCTCTCCCGCCGCACCTCCACGTCGGAAAGCGTCTTCACGTCGAGACGGACGGTTTCCGGGATCGGGGCGGCGTACCCGAAGGCGATGATGCCCGCCGCCTGCAGGGGCGAATCGATCTTCAGCGCCGCCTTGACGGCCTCCGCGCTGCCAAACGTGATCCAGCAGGAGGCGAGGCCGAGGTCCGTGAGCTTGAGGACGATGTCCTCGCCCACATAGCCCGCGTTTTCGATGTAATGATCTTTTTCCTCGGAAAGCAGCAGCAGATAAGCCGGGGCGGCGATCATGAACCCCTTGTACCCGGCGGCGCCGCTCAGCGCCTGCGCGGCCTCCTTCCCCAGAAAACGCGCTTCCCAATCGATTTCCGGGAAAAGGCGATGGCACCTGGGCAAAAACGAACGAATTTCCTCCAGGACGGCGGCGGGAATGGCCTTGTCCTTATAATTCCGGATGGATTTGCGGCGGTCGATGCATTCTTGGTAGTCCATGTTCCGCTCCTTTCTTTGTCCGCACAGGCATGCGCGGCGGAAGTTAAAAGGGGATAACTCTTGTCTTGATTTTACCAGTCTTGTGCATCAATGTCAACGCGACAAATATGATGGATTTTTTGTGAAAAGTTTCATTATCGCTGTATTGAAGAATTGAAAATGACATTATGTGCGAGATTGTGAAAATTTCCTTCAAATCAAATAAAAAACAGGCGCTTTTATGGCGCCTGAATCGGTATGCTCTCGCCGCACGAGAGGTAGTGCATGCGTTCGTTGTCCCAGCTGAGCGCGCCGAAGGCGCGCGATCCGGTGCAGTGGCAGGTATAGAATTCAGCCCCGTAATTGCGCAGCGCGCGGCCAATCTCGTCGAGCAGGGGACGGGGGGCCGTCCTCCGGTCGATCGGGTTGTACAGGTGATAGCCGCCGACGCAGATTTCCGGCCGGGCCGGACACGCGCTCAGGATGTTGAGGATACCGGCGTGTCCGCAGCCCGTGATGAGCACGTCCCGCTCGCCGGAAATCAGCAGGTTTTGCTCGTGCCGGAAGTCGTCGCGGCCGTCCGCCGTGTACAGCATCCCGTTGGCGGGCGAAGGGCAGCGCGACAGGTCCCTTGCGGTGAAGAGGGTCAGCTCGTCGTCGATGGAAAAGTCCCCTTCCAGCGGAACGATCTGCGGATGGCCGAGGAGCGCCGGGTCGATGCCCGCCTCGCGCTGGAAACACAGGACGCGGATGTAGTGGGGGTCAAAGGCCCTGCGCTGCACGTACACCCGGGCGTCGTGGTTCAGCCGCAGAAAGGCCGGCAAGGCGCCGCCGTGGTCGCCATGGCCGTGGGAGAGGACGACCGTATCGACCGCTTTCAGGTCGATGCCGAGCGCTTGGGCGTTTTCAAACAGGGTGTCGTCCGGCCCGAGGTCGAACAGGAGCTTGTGGCGCGCGGTCTCTATGTAAAGGGACAGCCCGTGCACGGACTTGAGGCCGCAGCGCGACCGATTTTCCACCAGCGCCGTGATGTTCATCTTTTGTCCTCCCAAGGGCGGCCGGCGCCCTGGCCGAACCGGCCCGTCAGCACGCAAAGGTCGATGGTGATCTGTGAAACGCCGCGAAGGGCGGCTTCATCCGCCCTCTTTCCGACGGTGAGCGGGGTCATGCGAAAGAAGGGCGCGCGCTTGCTTTCGTCCAATTCGCGCACGTACCGCACGGGCGTATTGGTCACGTCATCCAGATGTGCATGAAAATAGGCGACGACTTCGTTATTATCATAGGGAGCCTGCTGCACGGCCTCCCGAATCTCGTGCAGGTAATCGCGTCCGGGGACGACCTTGACGGCAAGGCCGCCGGGGCGCAGCACGCGCCGAAACTCGCCGTAGCTGGCGGGCGTGAGCACGTCGAGCAGGACGTCCAGGCTGCCGTCCGCGAAGGGCAGGCGGGTGAGGTCGGCGACGCACCAGCAGACGGGCTCCGGGCGCTGGGCCGCGAGGGCGACGGCGTCGCGGCACAGGTCGATCGCGAAGACGGTGTCTTCCCCGTCCGCGAGCGCGGCGGCGTAATACCCCTCGCCGCAGCCGACGTCCAGCAGGGAGAGCGGGCGGCCGAGCCGTCGGCGTTCGGCCCGGACGACGCCCAGCAGCGCGGCCAGCACGGGCTCGTAAAAGCCCGCCTCCAGCACCTCGCGGCGGGAGAGGAAGAGCGCCCTGTCGTAGTGGGGGAGAGCCCCCGCCTGCGCAAAGTTGACGTACCCCCTGCGCGAAAGGTCGAAGCAATGCCCCCGCTCGCAGCGGATGGAGGAACCCTCCGGCGGCAGGAGCCGCCCGCGGCAGACGGGGCAGGACAGCGGGGCGCTTCGCGCCGCGAGCAGCGACTTGAAGCGGTCCATCCGGGTGGGAAGCGGCAAATCGGACATGTACGGTCCTCCTCATCAGGCGCCATATAAGCCTATTATTGCGGACAAGCCGGTTTCTGTCAAGCAGTCATATCCCGAAACCTCCGCGCATAAAAAAAGGGAGGTATGCGGCGGCTTTTTGCGGGCACAGGATGAAAATCTTCACACCGGCGCTACAATCTGCACATCGGACAGTCACTTTTCCGGGTTACACTATCTTTTAGAAAGAAGTTACAGGAGAGGCGGCGTAAAGCGCATACGATTCAAACCAGTCAGAGGTGAAAGACATGGATGCTCATTTACATCAAGCGGTTACGCGAATGCGGCTCGTGCCGGCCGGCACACAGGACGAGCGGATCAGCCCGACGGCCTATCTGCGCATGCAGCACCTGTACGGCGCGGCGCTGGAGGAAATGAACATGCGCGTATCGGTTCTTCGGCGCGAGATGGCGCTTCAGAGCCGCAGGAGCCCTATCCATCACGTACAGACGAGGATCAAGACCTACTCCAGCATCTGCGAAAAGCTGACGCGAAAGGGATACGAGGTGAGCTGCGAGAGCGCGGGGGCGCACCTGTACGACATCGCGGGCATGCGCATCGTCTGCCCGACGGTGCAGGACGTCTACGCGGTGGCCCGCATGCTGCGCGCGCTGCAGGGCATGTACGTGGTGCGCGAACGGGATTACATTCACAAGCCCAAGGATAACGGATACCGCAGCCTGCACATCGTGCTGAACGTGCCGGTCTGCCTGATCGAAGGCACGCGCTACGTGCCGGTGGAGGTGCAGGTGCGAACCCTCGCGATGGACGTGTGGGCGAGCATGGAGCACGACCTTTGCTACAAACGGGAGAGCGAATGCGCGCCGAAGGCGCTACGGGAAATGCAGAAATTATCCCGCCGCATGGCGGAGGTGGACGCGCGGCTGTCGGCCCTGCAAAAAGAGGCGGAGCTGTCTTAAAATTTCACAGCGAGAGCACAAGACATGACAAGAAAAGACCAATGCAGGCATGTCTTTTAGATGGCACTTCTGTTATGATATTCCTGAAATCATCGGGAGAATCATAAGAGAGGTGCCATCTCATGCAATACGGACATTTTGACGACGCCCGCAGGGAGTACGTCGTAGACCGCGTGGACACGCCGGTATCCTGGACGAATTACCTGGGCACGCAGGATATGGCGGCCTGCATCGCCCACCACGGCGGCGGGTACTGCTGGTACAAGTCGCCGCAGTATCACCGCGTCACGCGCTTTCGCCCCAACGGCGTGCCGATGGACAGCCCCGGACACTACGTCTACCTGCGCGACGACGCGGACGGCGACTATTGGTCGGTGAGCTGGCAGCCCACGTATAAACCGCTGAGCGAGGCCGCATACCGGTGCCGGCATGGCCTTTCCTATACGACCTTTGAATGCGAATACAAGGGGATTTACGCCTCGCAGACGCTCTTCATCCCCCGGGACGACGACGTGGAGATCTTCGACGTGACGGTCGAAAACCGCTCCGGCGAGGTGCGGACGCTTTCCGTGTTCGGCTACGTGGAGTTTTCCTTTCACCATATCGACATGGACAACCAGAACTTCCAGATGAGCCTTTACGCGGCCGGCTCGCATTACCGCGACGGCGCGGCGCTCATCGAGCTGCACTACGAGGAGGACAGCTATCAGTACTTCACCCTGGGCGAGACGCCGGACGGCTACGAAGGCTGCCGCGACGCCTTCCTGGGCGGCGGCTGGCGCACCGAGAAGAACCCGCTGGGCGTAGAAAGCGGCAAGCTTTCGGGCTCCGAAGAGCTCGGCGGCAACCCGGTCGGCGCGCTGATGAAGCGCCTGACGCTGCGGCCCGGCGAGCGCCGCCGACTGCTCTTCTTCCTGGGGCAGGGCGACGAGCATGCGGCCCGGCGCACGCGAGAGCGCTACAGCCCGGAGGCGGTGGACCGCGCGCGCGCGGCGCTGCACGCCTATTGGGAGCAAAAACTCGGCGCTCTGCAGGTGATGACGCCGAGCAGCACCATGAATACGAGCCTCAACACCTGGAATTTGTACCAGAGCGAGGTCAACGTGCTCTTCTCGCGCTTCGCCTCGTTCATCGAGGTCGGCGGGCGCACGGGCCTGGGCTACCGCGACACCGCGCAGGACGCGATGTGCATCCCCCACGCCGAGCCCGAGGGCTGCAAGCGGCGCATCGGCCAGCTCTTGCGGGGCCTTACGAGCGGGGGCTACGGCCTGCACCTGTTCGAGCCCGCGTGGTTCGAGCCGGCGGAAAAGCAGCAGTCCTTCAAATCCCCGACGGTGGTGCCCACGCCCGACAAGTCCCAGATCGTGCACGGCCTAAAGGACGTGTGCGCGGACGACGCGCTCTGGCTCGTGCCCGCGATCTGCGAATACATGAAGGAGACAGGAGAATTATCCTTCGCCGACGAAGTATTCACCTATGCGGACGGCGGCGAGGGCACGGTGCTGGAGCACATGCGCCGCATTCTCGACTTTTCCGCGGAGCAGGTCGGCCGAAACGGCGTGTGCAAGGGGCTGCGCGCGGACTGGAACGACTGCCTGAACCTGGGCGGCGGGGAGAGCGCGATGGTCTCCTTCCTGCACCTGTGGGCGCTGGACGCGTTCTGCGACCTGTGCGCGGCGCTGGGGCGTTCGGAGGAGGAAAAGAAGTACGCGCAGATGCGCGCCCGCGTGCGCGAGGTCTGCCGGCGCGAGCTCTGGGACGGCGAATGGTTCATCCGCGGCATCACGAAGAGCGGCAGGCGCATCGGCACGCGGCAGGACACGGAAGGCCGCGTGCACATGGAGAGCAACACGTGGGCGGTCATCAGCGGCGCGGCGGACGAGGCGCAGGCGAAAAGCGCCATGGACGCGGTGGACGAATACCTCTACACCCCTTACGGCCTGATGCTCAACGCGCCGTCGTTTGAGACGCCGGACGACGAAATCGGCTTCGTGACGCGCGTGTACGCGGGCATCAAGGAGAACGGCGCGATCTTCAGCCACCCCAACCCCTGGGCCTGGGTGGCCGAGGCGAAGATCGGCCGCGGTACGCGCGCGATGAAGTTCTACGACGCGCTGCTGCCCGAAAACCAGAACGACAAGATCGAGGTGCGCCAGAGCGAGCCCTACGCCTACTGCCAGTTCGTGATGGGCAAGGACCACACGGCGCACGGCCGGGCGCGCCACCCGTGGATGACGGGCAGCGCGGGCTGGGCGTACTTCGCCGCGACGCAGTACCTGCTGGGCATCCGGCCCGAGTGGGAGGAGCTGGTCGTCGACCCGTGCATTCCCGCCAAGTGGGACGGCTTTTCCGCCGTGCGCAGGTGGCGCGGCGCGACGTACCGCATCAAGGTGGAGAACCCGGAGCACGTGGAAAAGGGCGTCGCCGCCCTGTTCGTGGACGGAAAGCAGGTTTCGGCCCTTCCCGCCTTTGGCGCGGGGGAGACGCACGACGTGCGCGTGGTGATGGGATAAGGAGAGGCGAAGCCCCCTGACGGGGATGCCCCGCGCTTTGGAATCCCGCCCGCCGCGCCGGCGGCACACAGAGGATGGGATTCCAAAGGGGCGGTTTACCCGACCGGGGCCGGGGCGGCGCCCTAAAAAGGAGGATAAACAGATGATAGCATTCGGAACGGGCGGATGGCGCGCGATCATCGGGGACGAATTTACCAAGGAAAACGTGCAGCGGCTCGCGTTTGCGCTGGCGCTGCGCATGGAAGGGGAAGACGTCGCCTCCCGCGGGCTTTGCATCGGCTTTGACCGCAGGTTCCTCTCGCGCGAGGCGGCCCAGTGGGCGGCGGAGGTCATGGCCGCGCGCCACATCCATACGTACTTCATCGACCGGGAATCGCCCACGCCGCTCATCATGTACACCGTGCAGCAGTACGGCCTCTACTACGGCATGGCGGTGACGGCGAGCCACAACCCGGCGCTGTACAACGGCATCAAGCTCTTCACCAAGGGCGGCCGCGACGCGCTGCAGGAGATCACGGACGAGCTGTCGGCCGCCTGTGCGGAAATCCGCGCGGAGGACATCCCGGCGATGCCGTTTGAAAAGGCGCTCAAGGCGGGCTACGTGGAGGTCATCAGCCCCTACAACAGCTACATCGACACGATCATCCGCGCCGTGAACATGGACGCGATCCGCTCGCGCGACCTCAAGGTCGTGCTGGACCCCATGTACGGCGTGAGCCGCACGGCGCTTCAGACCATCCTGCTCACCGCGCGCTGCGAGGTGGACGTCATCCACGAGCGACACGACACGCTGTTCGGCGGCAGGCTGCCCGCGCCGAACGAGCGCACGCTGGGCGCGCTGCGCAGCATGGTGGTGGAGACGGGCGCGGACATCGGCATCGCCACCGACGGCGACGCGGACCGCCTGGGCATCATCGACGACGAGGGCAAGTTCGTGCACCCCAACGAGATCCTCGTGCTCCTGTACTACTACCTCATCAAGTACCGCCGCTGGCGCGGGCCCGCGGTGCGCAACATCGCCACCACGCACCTGCTGGACAAGGTGGCGCACGCCTTCGGCGAGGAATGCTACGAGGTGCCGGTCGGCTTCAAGTACGTGTCGGCGGCCATCGACGAGCACAACGCGGTCATCGGCGGCGAGTCCTCCGGCGGCCTCACGGTGCGCGGGCACATCAGCGGCAAGGACGGCATCTACGCGGGCACGCTGCTGGTGGAGATGCTGGCCGTGACGGGCAAGAAGCTGTCCGAGCTGTACGAGGAGATCACCGACCAGTTCGGCGAGTGCTTCATGGCCGAGCACGACTGCAAGTTCGACGCGGAGATGAAGAGCCGCCTGCAAAAGAAGCTGATGGTCGACAAGGAGCTGCCCGCCTTCACGGAAAAGGTGGACCACGTCTCCTACATGGATGGGTGCAAGGTCTACTTCGAGGACGGCTGGATCATCGTGCGCTTTTCCGGCACGGAGCCGCTTTTGCGCGTGTTCTGCGAGATGCCGACCCTTGAGCGCGCGGAGGCGGTCTGCGGGCAGATGGCGGACTTCCTCGGCCTCAAACTGAATTAAGCGAAGATAAGCGGAGCGTAGAAAAGGACGCCGGATGGCATGAGGGCCATCCGGCGTTCGATCTTTTGGGTTCATTCACAGCCCATTCCCTTCCGCGAACATTCGGGCCGCGATGTCGTTCAGCTTTTCGATCAGGGCGTCCACGGGAAGGGAGCCCGCGAGGTACTGCTCCAGCAGGTCGGATATGTTGCCCGAAACGGCGGCATGCGTCACGCCCGAGCCCTCTACAAAGGGGTTGAGACCTAAGTCGAGGCAGGGCAGGATGTCCTCGTGGTAGGCGCGCAGCGCGGGCTCGTAGACGGTCCAGCTGCTTGGATCGGCGATGTAGTCCTCGATTTGCGCCTCGAGCTGCGCCTTGCGATCTTCCAAATCCTTGCGCTCATCCTCGGCGGCCGACGCGAGGCGCTGCTCTATCTCCTCGATGTCTCTGTGCAAAAGTTCGATAAAGTCCGTAAGGAGGAAGCCTTCCGACATGCCGGCGTCCATCAGACTCTGCGCCTGAACGCCGCGGTTTTGCGCCGCGTATTCCAGATAGGACAGGACGGCATCCTTGTGCCGGCTGAGCGGGTTGACGACGTAGACATACAGGCTGGCGGGAACGCGCGGCGCGTCGTCTGGGGTGACGGCCGGCGGCGCAATCACGCGCTCGCTTTCGTAGTAGATGCCGGAGGCGGTGGTGCTCATGCCCGTCGAGAGGCCCCCTGGCGTGCGCTTATCGCAGGAATCGTCCGGCGTTTCATCTGCGGGAAGCTGTGTGCGGGCGGCTTCCAGCATTGCGCGCAATTCCGCGTCCGAAAAGGAAAGAACCTGCGCGGGATCGTAGCGGGCGCGTGCGTACTGGTCGAAGAGGTAGCGGACAGCCTCGCGCGAGGACCAGGAGGTTGTGCAGTAGGCGTGGGTGATCCAGGGAACATTGCCCGCGTCCGAGGCGGCGGGCCAAGCCTGTATCTGCGCAAAAAGCTCCCGTGCCGTCCGGGGCGGGCCCAGTTTCTGCAGCAGCTCCGCGCGCATATGCCAGCCCCAGACGACCAGCTCGGCAGGCACCGCGTAGATTTCACCGTTCCAGGTTAGCTGCTCTGAGATGAAGGGATACAGGGATGCGTTGTCCTGCCGGATTGCTTCGCTGCCTGAAAGCGGCTCCAGATAGCCCCGCTCCATCAGCGTGCGCAGCCCCGTGCTGAGCTGCACGTAGAAGATGTCGGTCGCGTCCTCCCCGGTCGTGACGGCCCTGTATATTTCCTCGGCACAGACGTGCCCGGATGAGGAGGAGACGGCGATCTGCGGGTGCGCGGCCATGAAGTCAAAGTCGAGGTCAAGGCCCGTGCGCATCGTCCCCTGTATGCGCAGCGTGACCTGCTCCGGGGGCGCGGTGAGGTCATACAGCCCCACGCCCCTAGGGCCTGCGAGGACGTACCGGCCGCCGTGCACGCCGTAATAAAACGAGAAGTACGCGACGGGCAGCGGGCGAACCGGCTGCCAGGCCGCGCCGTCCCAAGCGCACAGCGCGCCGCCGGTCATGGCGTAGAGCGTCCCCGTTTCTTCGTCGTAGGCGACGCCCTGATCGGAGAAGCCGGGTAGCATCGCCAGCGCCTTGCCCGCGCTGAGCGTCTTCGTGTCGATCGGGACGACCTCAAAGGCCTCGTCCATGCGGCCGAGCCACCGCAGCGCCAGCAGGTCGCCGTCCCGGTACGCGCAAAGCTCCATCACACCCTGAACGGAGAGAATCTGCACGTCCGCATCCTCGAGGCGCAGACGGATCAGGCGGGCCTCGTCCATGGACGCGTTCTCGTCTATCGCGAGGAGGAACAGTGCGCCGCTTACGTAGACGGGGCAGGAATAACGCGTCCCGAAATCGTCCGGCAGGCTGCCGGAGAAATCAAGCCTCTGCGTGAGCTGACCGGCGTCATACGCCCAGACTTTTTGATAGACCGGGTCGAAGAGCATCAGCCCCTCGCCGCGAAAGAGCAGCGAATCCGTGGAGAGGCTGCGCGCGGACAGGGAATCGGCGTCATAGAGCTTTTGGGTCCGCCCCTCTGAAAACGCGTGCGCGTACAATCCCTCGCAGGTCATCGCGTAGAGCGTGTCGCCCACGACGCAGACGCTGGAGGGCGCCGGATCGGACTGCCCGCCCAAGAGAAACGCGTCCTCCGACCGCGCGAGGATGGGCAGGCAGAGGGCGAGCAGCAAAAGAAACGGAAGTTTGCGAAGCGGGGGCATGCGGCAGATGTTCATGGCGGGCTCCTTTCTGCGTCGATCTGGTCAAGCGGCGGTGTCGGCAAGGTCTGTGAGAAAATTCCAGGGCTTTGAATCATTCTATCACATCCTCGCCCTTCCCGCAAATTCCTTACACGAAAAAGACCTTCGCGGCGCGGAGCCGGAAGGTCTTTTGAATGCCGTGAAACGTTCAGCTCCCCGTGCTCTTGTAGTGGCGCACGCCCAGCCGCCAGACGAGCAGCGCGGCCCCCAGAAAGAGCAGCCCGGCGGGCAGCGAAAGCAGCCCCAGCGCGGGCGCGTCGCCCCAGCCGCAGACGGCGGAGGCAGGGTAATAGCTGACGACCAGCATCGGGACCAGGAACGTGAACATCCCCTTGAGCGCGCGCGGCAGGTAGGGCATGGGGATGCGCGTGACCTGATAGCTGGCGTTGGTGAAGATGTAGATCCAGTCCAGCGCCTTGATGGTGAAGAACGCGATGCCCGAGCTCATGATGAACACCCCGCAGTACATCGCCGTGCCGCCCAGCAGCGAAAGGGCGAGCAGCGCAGCGCTTTCCGGGGTGAGCGGAACGCCCAGGCTGCGAAGCGACCAGCCGACGAGAAAGAGGCCGCAGGCGACGCGCATCAGGCGGTGCAGGTGAAAAAAGGAGGCGGCGACCTGCACGGTGAGCGAGAGCGGGCGCAGCATCAGCCGGTCAAAGCCGCCCGTCCGCAGCATTTTCCAGGGAAAGTAATCGAAGCCGCGGCAGAAGCTCTCCGCCAGGCCGAAGGCGGTCAGCGCCAGCGAATAGACCAGCAGGATGCGCGGCAGCGTCCACTCGCCGATGGCCCCGAAGCGGGAAAAGAGCAGCAGCGTGCTGACGCAGTCGGAGAAGACGACCAGCAGCACCTGAAAAAGCATCATCCACCAGCCCTTGTACTCCAGCCCTGAGAGCAGGTGCATGCGGATAAACCGCCAGTAAACCTTCCATTCTCTGCGCATGGTTCAGCCTCCCTGTACGACGATGTGTTTGAGCTGCCGTTGAAGGACGGCGCGCCCCAGCAGGACGAAGAGCAGCGTCCAGGCGAGCTGGAGCGATAGGCCCAGCCCGGCCTGCGCGGGGGAGAGGCTGCCGACGTAAAGGCGCAGGGGAATGTCCAGATAGCCTGCGAAGGGCTGAAGCAGCAGGAGCGTTTGCAGGCTTTCCGGCCAGAGCTGAAGCGGCAGGTAGCTGCCGGAGAGGATGCCGCCCAGCAGCAACAGCATGTAGGTGGGCCCCTCGCCCCAGGTGACGCCCACGCGCACCGAGGCGATCAGCATGCCGTAGGCGGTGCACAGCAGAAAGGCGCTGAACTCGGAGACGAGGAAGAGCAGAAAGCCCGCGGCCGAGGCGGGGGCCTGCAGCCGGTAGGGCGCGGGCGCCAGCAGCGCGCACAGGAGGATCAGCCCGCCGCGAAGGCAAAAGCCGCCCAGCCGCCCGGCGGCGGTCTTGCTGAACCAGTGGGCGTATACGTCCAGCGGGCGGCACAGCTCCAGCCCCACGTCGCCGGAGACGATCTTGTCGTGGATTTCTTCGTCGATGCTCATGGGCTGCAGGGGAAAGAAGACCTGCGCGAGCCAGGCGTAGGAGATCGCCTGAGCGAGCGACAGCGTGCCCGAGAGCGCGGCGCGGTTGTCGCCGTAGGTGTAAAAAACCGTGTAGACGAGCATTTCGAGGAAGGCCCAGAAGACGCTGATGCTGGCGCCTGAGAGCGCGGCCAGCCGGTATTGCAGCGCCTCCGCCAGGCGCAGGCGAAAAAGCGCGAGGCAGGGCCTTGCGGTTCGCTTGATCCAGTCCATGTCTCCCCCTCCTACAGCGCCATTTCGCGGTACATGCCCGCGATGACCTCGTCGATGTCCTCGCCCTCGCGCGTGGCGTATCGCGCCTTGAGGGCGGAGAGCGGTCCGTCCGAGAGCAGCCGCCCGCGGCCGATGACCATCACGCGGCTGCAAAGCGCCTCGATGTCGTCCATGTCGTGCGTCGTGAGCAGCATCGTGACGCCGTGCCGCCTGTTTTCCTCGCGCAAGAAGGCGCGCAGCGAGAGCTTGGAGACGGCGTCCAGCCCGATGGTGGGCTCGTCCAGAAAGAGGATTTGCGGGCTGTGCAGCAGCGCCGCCACGAGCTCGCAGCGCATGCGCTGCCCCAGAGAAAGCTGGCGCGCGGGCGTGCGCAGCGCCGCCCCGACGTCGAGGCGCTCCGTGAGCTCCCGAAGCCGCCGGGCGTAGTCCGCCTGCGGAACGGCGTAGATGTCCCGCAGCAGCTCAAAGGAGTCCGCCACGGGCACGTCCCACCAAAGCTGGCTGCGCTGGCCGAAGACGACGCCGATGTGCTGCACGTGTTCCCTGCGCTCGCGGTAGGGCACGCGCCCCATGACGCGGCATTCGCCGCCGTCGGGCGTGAGGATGCCGCCCATGACCTTGACCGTGGTGGACTTGCCCGCGCCGTTGGGGCCGATGTAGCCCACGAGCTCGCCCTCCCCGACGTCGAACGAGATGTCCAGCAGCGCCTCCACCTGCCGCCGCTCCCGAACGAAGGCGCCCTTGAGGAGCCCCCACTTGCCCGTCGGGCGCTCAAAGACCGTGAAGCGCTTGGATATGCCCCTCAGCGAAATCTGTGCCATTTTATCATCCCTCTTCAATTGCTGTACGCGCCAGTATAGCGCAGCGTACCCCTGCTTTCCAAGTGGGAGGGGGCGCGCCCCCGTGCCCGCGCCCCGGCGCATCCGGCAGACCGGGCGGTTTGCGCCGTTTTTCTCAAAAATGCTTGACAACTTGACATTTGACGCTTATTATATAGGTATGATCTCCGCAAGGGAACGTGGGTTTATTTCCTAGTACCTTTTTGCGGGGTGCTTTTCTTTTTGGGCTGAAAGCGGGGGACGGTTTTGCGCCGTCTCCTGTTTTTTTATGGCTTTGCACGCGCGCATCGGCGCGCAAATTCGATGGATAAAGGGGGAAATCACAGGGAACTTTGCGGCGCGGCCTGTTTGGGCGCGCGCGGCGATAGGCCGGGGTGTGCGCTGAAAAAAGGAAGGAAGGGGACAACCTTGTCTCCTTTTTCGCAAACTGAACAACAAGGTACAAAAAAGCGCAACGCTAAACGATGAAATCCGCCGGCGCATTTTGTACAATAATACCATCAAGCGGCGGCAAACGCACGGGAGGGATTACATGGTTAAAAAAGTTGCCGGGACGGATCGGGCGATCGGGCGCCGCGCATCCATGCATAGCTCCCGCAGGACGAAGACGCTATGGCTGCTGACGATGGTATCGCCCGCCGCGCTGTGGCTGCTGCTCATCCGTTATCTGCCCATGTTCGGCATCGTGATGGCGTTTCTGGATTATCGCCTGCCGACCAAGAAGATGCCCTTTCCGGTCAACCTGCTTCACAGCAAGTGGGTCGGCCTGGATAACTTCCAGTTCCTCTTCACCAAGGACTCCGTGACGATGATCCGAAACACGCTGGGCTACAACATCGTGTGGATTCTGCTGGGGCTGGTGATTTCGGTAGCGCTGGCCATTATGATGAGCGAGCTGACCAAGAAGTTCCTAGCGAAGACCTATCAGACGCTGATGTTCTTCCCCTACTTTTTGAGCTGGGTCGTGGCGGCCTACTTCCTCTTCGCCTTCCTCGACCCCAGCAACGGCATGATCGTCCGCGCGCAGCGGCTCGCCGGGGGGCAGGTGATCGACTGGTACAACGAACCCAAGTACTGGCCGTTCATCCTCACGATCTGCAACGTCTGGAAGAACACAGGGTATTCCACGGTGCTCTACCTGTCGGCCATCACCGGCATCGACCGCGCCCAGTACGAGGCGGCGGCGGTGGACGGCGCGACCAAGTGGCAGCAGATGATCCACGTGACGCTGCCGCACCTCAAGCCCATGATCATCATCCTGCTCATCATGAACGTCGGCAAGATCTTCAACGCGGACTTCGGCCTGTTCTGGTCCGTCCCGATGAACTCGGCGCCGCTGTTCCCGGTCACGCAGGTGGTCGATACCTACGTGTACCGCTCCTACAAGTTCACGGGCGACGTGGGCATGTCCACGGCCGCGGGCTTCCTGCAAAACCTGGTCGGTTTCGTCTGCATCATGGCCGCCAACACCGTCGTGCGCAAGATCGATTCCGACAGCAGTCTGTTCTAAAAGGAGGGGAGAAACATGACCACCGCTCAACGGAAAACTCCCCGCGCCAAAAGGCTCAATTCGGTCAGCGTGCCGATGGAGACTTGCTTCCATCTGGTGCTGGGGCTGTTCTCGCTGCTTTGCATCATTCCGTTCGTGTTCGTCGTCATCATCGCGCTCAGCTCGGAGGACAGCATCAAGCACATCGGCTATTCCTTCATCCCGGAGACCTGGTCGCTGGCGGCGTTCAAGCAGGTGCTCAACCTGGGCGACGTGCTCTGGCGCAGCTACTTCAACAGCTTCTTCGTCACGATCGTCGGCACGGTCGTCAGCGTCGCCCTGTGCGTGCTGTACGCCTACCCGCTGTTTCGCAAGGACTTTAAGTACCGCAATTTCTTCAGCTTCTTCAGCTTCTTTACGATGATCTTCGGCGGCGGCCTCATCCCCACGTACATCGTCTGCAAGAACCTGCTGGGCATGGGCAACAACTACGCGGCGCTCATCGTGCCGATGCTGGTCAGCCCCTTTAACATCATCATCATGCGCACCTTCTTCCAGACCTCGGTGCCCTTCGACCTCATCGAGGCGGCGACCATCGACGGCAGCGGCGAGTACTCCACCCTGGGGCGCATCATCCTGCCGATCGTGAAGCCCGGCATCGCCACCGTCGCGCTGCTGACGGCGCTGGCCTACTGGAACGAATGGTTCCTCTGCCTGCTGTACGTCACGGACCGTCAGCTTTACCCCCTGCAATACCTGCTGATGGAGATGCAGCGCAACGCGGAATTCCTCGCGCGCAACAGCTCCATGATCGGCGTGGCCAGCGCCGACGCGATCATGCGCCTGCCCAACCAGACGATGCGCATGGCGACCGTCGTGTTCATCGTGGTGCCCATCGCCTGCGCGTACCCCTTCTTCCAGCGCTACGTCGTGGCCGGCCTGACCGTCGGCTCCGTGAAGGGCTGATCCTTTGGTAAGAACGGCCGCTGTCGATAGCGTCCGCTTACAAATACAAAATGGAGGAAAAGAATCATGAAAAAGCTACTCGCTCTGCTCCTGTCCGCCATGATGCTCCTGGGCGTGGTCCCGGCGATGGCCGCCGACGCCCCCGTGGAAATCACCATTCTGCTGAACGGCAACAACGTGTCCGACGACGCTGCCGTGCTCGAACAGCTCAACCCTTATCTGCAGGAGAAGATCGGCGTGACCATCAAGCCCATCTGGGGCACCTGGGCGAACTTCGACGACCTGGCGCTGAACGCCGTCAACACCGGCAGCGATGAATACGACATCATGTTCACCTGCTCCTGGACCAAGAACGACTACGCGAAGTACTCCAAGGCCGGCGCGTACGTCCGTCTGGACGACCCGGCGGACAACTACATCGACCAGTACGGCGCCGACCTGAAGGCCGCTCTCCCCGAGCTGCTGTTTGAAGGCGCGAAGACCGAAGGCCCCGAAGGCGAGAAGGGCATCTACGCGGTGCCCGGCTTCAAGGACTTCGCCACGATGAACTGCTGGGACATCAACGTGACCCTGCTCGAAAAGTACGGCTACACGGTGGAAGACGTTCAGAAGGCCGGTTTCTTCGGCTGGGACGAAATCTTCGCGAAGGTCAAGGCCGGCGAAGAGGCCGACGGCAGCGTGTTCTACCCCTTCGTGTTTGAAGGCGCGGTCGTCGAGCGCTTCGTGGACTCCACGCCCATCGTGACCGGCGACAGCGGCCTGCTGCTGAGCTACTACATGAACCCGGAGGACGTCTCCGTTCCCGGCGCTTACGGCAACGTGCTGCTCAACAAGTACGCGACCCCCGAGTTTAAGGCCTTTGCCGAGCAGATGCGCAAGTACTACGAGGCGGGCTACATCGATCCCGCGATCGCTATCGGCGAGACCGCGACCGACGCGTGGCGCAACGCGCAGAACACCGCGAACTACCTGATCTCCAGCGAGGTCTCCCTGTACGGCTACGAGTTCACGACCTCTGCGCAGCGCGGCATCGACGTGCAGTACATCATGACGACCGACGCTCCCTACATCGACAACACCTCCGTGCAGGGCGGCATGATGGCCATCTCCGCGAACTCCGATCATCCGGTCGAGTGCTTCAAGTTCCTCAACCTGCTGAACACCGACCCCAAGGTCATGACCCTGCTCAACTACGGCGTCGAGGGCGTCCACTACAACCTGAACGACGCGGGCGAGGTTGAGTTCACCGACGAGCGCAACAACTCCTACAGCGTTTGGACCAACGGCGTGGGCAACGTGACGATTCTGCCGCCGCAGAAGGGCCAGGGCTCTGACTTCCAGAAGCGCTTTGCCGAGTTCTACGCCGGCTCCAAGAAGCTGCCGATCTACGGCTTCACCTTCGACCCGACGCCCGTCTCCAAGGAGATCGCCGCCGTCGCGAACATCAAGGAAGCCTATGCGCTGACCCTGTGCACCGGCGCTGCCGATGTCGAGACCGTCCTGCCCGAGTTCCTCCAGAAGATGGAAGACGCCGGCATGCAGAAGATCGTCGACGAGGCGAACGCTCAGTTCCAGGCCTTCCTGGCGCAGTAATCCTCCCATACAGTACGCAAGATAAGACGAGGGGCTGTCAAGCTAGTAAACGCTGGCTTGACAGCCCCTCTTAATTGCAGCCCTCTTGATTGCTGTTCGCTGATTTGTTCGCGGTTTACGAAAGCCTTACGGCCAGCACGCCGTACGCGCCGAGCGTGCATTCGCCCTCCAGCGCCCGGTCCGCCAGGATGTCTGCGCAGGCGGGCAGGGTCACCGTGCGCTCTTCGGGCACGGTGTTCATCACGAAGAGGAAGCGCCCGTTTGCGCCCACGCGCTCCGTGCACAGCACGCCGTGGGGCAGGGCCGGAAGCAGCGGGGAAAGACCCGCCTCCTTCGCGACGTGCGCATAGAGGTCGCAGAGGAACTCCTCGCCCGTGCGCGCGGCGACGTAATAGCAGCAGCCCTTGCCGAAGGCGTTCACCGTCAGCGCGGGCGCGCCCCGGTAGAAGCTCTCTTCGTAGGCGGCGAGCACCTGCGCGCCCTCGGGGTGCGTCACGGCGCAGAAGTCCTTTGCCTCGTAGGTCTTGCCGTTCCAGGTGAAGCGGTTGCGCTGCGTCTCGTCCAGCGCGTCGGTCTCCTCGTCCCAGAGGCCGAAAACGTCCCGCAGCGGACCGGGGAAGCCGCCCATGAAGCACAGGTCCTCCTCGTTTACCCAGCCGGAGCAGTAGGTTGAAACGTAGGTGCCGCCTGCCTCGACAAAAGCGCGCACGCGCCCCGCGAAGCCGGGGCGCAGCATGTAGGTCATGGGGCCGCAGACCACGCGGTAGGGCGCGAGGTCGCCGGTCTCGTCGATCACGTCCACGCCGTAGCCCGCGCGCAGGAAGGCCGTGTGGTGCGTGCGCACCGTCTCCTCGTAGCCCTTGCCCGTGTTGAGGCCAAAGCGCGCGTCTTCCAGCGCCCAGCGGTTTTCCCAGTCGTACACGACGGCGATGCGGTTTTCCGGCGCGGAGCCGAGCGCGGGCGTAAGCCCCGAAAGCGCCTCGCCCACGGCGCAGACCTCGCGGTACACGCGGTTTTGCTCGCTTTCGTCGTGCGAGACGACCGCGCCGTGGAACTTTTCGTAGGAGCCGCGCCCCTTGCGGAACTGGAAGTACTGCACCGTGTCCGAGCCGTGGGCGACGGCCTGCAGGCTTTGCAGCATCAGGATGCCGGGCCGGCGCAGGCGGTTGACGGCCTGCCAGTTGACGCAGGAGGGGGAGGACTCCATCAGCATGTAGGGCTTGCCGCCGCACACGCCGCGCATCAGATCGTGGCAGAAGGCCGAATGGGCGGCGACCTGCGCGTCGCGCATGTCGTTCGTCCACTGGGGGTAGTTGTCCCAGCTGCTCCGGTCGAGCAGCCTGCCCAGCTCGAAGTAGTTGATGCCGGGGTAGGTGTGCATCAGGTTCGTCGTGCAGGGCACGTTTGGCGTGATGCGGCGCAGCGGCTCGATCTCCCAACCGTAAAAGTCGCAGAACTGCTGGGTGGTGAAGCGCTTCCACGCCAGGTTGAGGCCGTGACTGCCGCCCTCGCCGATGGAGGAGGGGCTCTCGATCTGGTCAAACGAGCTGTAGCGGTGCGACCAGAAGGTGTTCCACCACTCGTCGTTGAGCTTGTCGATGGTGCCGTAGCGCGCCCGCAGCCACGCGCGGAACTTCTGCTGGCACAGGGGGCAGTGGCACTCGCCGCCGTACTCGTTGGAGATGTGCCACATGCCGAGCGCGGGGTGGTCCTTGTAGCGCTCGGCGAGCAGCGTGTTCATCTTGCGCACCTTTTCGCGGTACACGGGCGAGGTCAGACAGTGATTATGCCGCTCGCCGAAGAGGTTGCGGCGGCGGTCCTCCGTCACGCGCAGCACCTCCGGGTACTTTTCCGCCATCCAGGCCGGGCGCGCGCCGCTGGGCGTGGCCAGCACCGCCTTGATGCCGTTTTGGGCGAGCATGTCCATCACTTCGTCGAGCCATTCAAAGGTGTAGCGCCCCTCCTCCGGCTCCAGCGTGGCCCAGGAGAAGATGCCGACGGAGAGCGTGTTGATGCCCGCCTTCTTCGCCAGCTCCATGTCGCGCGGCCAGACGGTGGATTTTTCGTTGATCCATTGGTCGGGGTTGTAGTCGCCGCCGTGCAAAAATACGGGCTTGTCCTTCATGATCGGGGGATATTGCGCCATGACGGTTCCCTCCTGTCGATGTTTGGCTTCATTATAGCATGCGCTCTGCCGGTTTTCTATCTGATTTCGATGACACATCGCGCGAAATGTGCTATGCTGAACGCAGCAAACCAAAAGGAAAGGGCGGTCTTCATGGAAAAGGCGATTCGATACGAGGCGTGCGCGGGCGCGCCGCTTGCGCGCGTCAGTCCGGAGGAAGCGGGCGTTTGCGCAAAATGGGTGGAGGAAATGGTCGCCGCCTACGCGCGGGCGGGGCTTCGCATCCACAGCTTCCTGCTCCTGCGGGACGGCAAGGTCTACGCGGAGGGGTATTACAGCCCCTATGACGCACGGCAATATCAGACGGTCTACTCGCTCTCCAAGTCGTTCACCTCCGCCGCGATGGGCCTTGCGCAGGCGGAGGGCATCCTCTCGCTGGACGAGCGGGTCGCCGCGCTCTTCGCGGACGAGATCGCCAAGACGGGCGTTCGCGTCGGGCCGGAGCTTGAAAGCCTCACCCTGCGCCATCTGCTGCGCATGTCCACCGGGCAGCCGGAGGAGCGCTGGCAGGGCGACTTCGCGCAGACCTTCCTGTCCGTTCCCTTCACGGACATGCCGGGCGAGGTGTTCCGCTACAACACCATGGCGACCTACATGTGCGCGGCGGCGCTCAAAAAGCGCGGCGTGGACCTGGAGGCGTACTTGCAGGAAAAGCTGTTCGACCCCATGGGCATTCACGGCCTGCACTGGATGCGCACGGAATTCGGCGTCTGCACGGGCGGCTTCGGCCTCTCCATCCTGCCGGAGGTCATCGCCAAGTTCGGCGTGCTGATCCTGCAGGACGGCGTGTGGGAGGGAAAGCAGCTTTTGCCCCGGGATTACCTGCGGCAGGCGACGAGCCGGCAGATCGACAACGGCGGCCGGGGCGCGTCGCGCGACTGGGAGGCGGGCTACGGCTATCAATTCTGGATGTGTGAAAACGGCAGCTTCCGCGGCGACGGCATGTACGGTCAGCTTTGCGTGATGAACCGTAAGAAGAACGCGGTGCTCGCGATGACGGCCTTTGTGGACGACATTCAGGCGGAGCTTGACGTGTACTTTGACGAGGTGCTCTCAAAGATGCAGGATGCTCCGCTCGCGCAGGACCCCGAAGCGAACGCGCGGCTCAGGGAGACGCTCGCGGGCCTTTCGTGCCGGATGGAGCCCGCGGCGGATGACGGCGCGCCGGTGCCGGACGCGCTGCTGCGCCGGGCGATCATCGCCGGCGGTCAGGCGTTCGAACTGTCCCTGGAGGGAGGGGAGCTGCTCCTCAAGACGCGGATGTGCGCTCAGCCCTTCCGCGTTTCGCGGGGCAAGCTGCTCTGTCAGGAGGCGGCCTGCGCGCTTGAGGTAAGCGGCGCGCACCTGAACGTCGTGACGCGGGTGTACGCGGGCTACGGCATGCAGGGGGGCGCGCTCGTCGTGCGCCTGTTCATTCCGGAGGCGCTCATGGACCTGCGATTGGAGCTGAGGGAGACGGCGGACGGCGTGAAAGCGCGGCTATTCGACGTGCACAACCCGGCAAAGCCGGTTGAGATGAAGGAAGAAGAGGCGTAAGGCGGGCCTCCGGCCGCTGCTCGGGCCGGAGAGGGAACTCCCGCAGGGAGAATACAAGCGGTGTTAGTTTAGAAAGATACAAGAGGAGATGCCAAAGATGCTCTATGAAATCGTGTTCAGCCCCACGGGCGGGACGCAGAGGGCGGCCCGGTTCCTCGGCGCGGCCTGGGCGCAGGAGGCAAGGCGGATCGACCTGTCCGACCCGAGCGCGGACTTTTCGGCCTGCGCTTTAGCGCCGGAGGACGTGTGCATCGTCGCGGTGCCCTCCTTCGGTGGGCGCGTGCCGCAGGCGGCCGTGGAACGCCTTTCCCGAATGCGGGGCGGCGGGGCGCAGGCCGTGCTCCTGTGCGTCTACGGAAACCGGGCTTACGACGACACGCTGCTGGAGCTGAAGGAGACGCTCGAAAAGACCGGCATGCGCTGCCGCGCCGCGGTCGCGGCAGTGGCGGAGCACTCCATCATGCACGCCTTCGCCGCGGGCAGGCCGGACGCGCGGGACGAGGAGGAGCTGCGGACCTTCGGCGAGCGGATTCGGGCGAGCCTGCGGGAGGCGCCGGACGCGCCCGCCGTGCACGTGCCCGGCGCGGCGCCTTACCGGGCCTACGGCGGCGTGCCGATGAAGCCCAAGGCCGGCAGGGCGTGCACCGGCTGCGGCCTTTGCGCGGACAAGTGCCCGGTGAAGGCCATCGACCCGCAAAGCCCGGCGAAGACGGACGAGAAGGCCTGCATTTCGTGCATGCGCTGCGTCGCGATCTGCCCGAGCCACGCGCGCAGGGTGAACGCCGCGCTGGTCTTCGCGGCGTCGCAGAAGATGAAAAAGGCGTGCGAAGGCAGAAAGCCCAACGAGCTGTTCCTGTAAAGTCGTCAAACGAAAGCGCACCCGAAGCATGCGTTCGGGTGCGCTTTCGTTTGTTGTTTTTGAGAATACCGGCGGCCTTACGCCTCCACGCGGCCCAGGTACCAGCCGGTCACGCCGTCCTTTTTGGCGATCCAGCCGCGCGAGGTTCGCTCGACCAGCGACAGGCGGTCGCCCGCACGCACGGGCAGCAGGTAGTCCGTCAGGTCCATGCAGCGCGTCCCGTCCTCGTACAGGAAGCTCCCCGGCGCCCAAAGGCGGCGGCCGGTGGTCAGGTGCTCGACCTGCACGCAGTCCCCCTCGCGCGCCCGCACGCGCACGCGGCAGTCGGTGTAGCGCAAATAGAAGGAATCCGGGCTCTCCGCCTGCGCGTCCAGCGCGGTGCCGACGGGCAGGTCGTCGTAGGCGGCGAACGTGAAGCGGCCGCTGGCGGCGTCCTCGAAGATCAGCGCGTTGAGCTGGCCGTCGCGCTTGATGCCGCAGCCGCCGTCGATGCTGACGATCCGCTGCGCCCGGCTGACGTAGGGGTTGAAGCAGGGGTAGCGCGCGCTGTAGAGCGTGGCGGGCCAGTGGCCCACGACGACCCAGCGGGAAAAGCGAAGCCCCTGCGACAGAAAATTGTCGCACTTGAGGTAGGGGTGCGCCTCCGTGCCCGCGAGCGCGTCCACGTCCTCCGTCGGGATGCCGCCGTGGACGAAAAGGAGGCTGCCGGCGCTCGCAATCGTGGGCATTTCCCGCAAAAAGCGGATTTCCTGTGCAAAAGTTTCGCGCACGACGCGGCGCGCGGCGCGCACGTCCGCGACGTTTTCAACAGGCAGACCGATCCTGGCGCACATCTGGGAAAAGAGGCAGCTTCCGTAGCGCGCCCGCGTCCTTTCGATGTGCTCGCGCAGGTAGCCCGCCGTCTCCTCGTCGTCCTGCAAAATCCAGGTGAGCTGCCAAAGATCCACGTTGCCGATCAGCGCGTGGACGGTATGCGTGCGCTCAAGCTCCATCACGAGGCGCAGCGCGCCCAGGCTGTCCGGGCCCTTTTCGATGACGTCGCCCACGACGACGAGCACGTCGTCTGTGGAAAAGCCGATCTTTTGCAGCAGCGCCCGCAGGTGGCCGGGGTGGGCGTGAATGTCGCTGACGGCGATCAGCCGCCGCCCCCGCGGGACGGAGATGTGTCGGACGGTCGTATTCATGCAATCTCCTGTGGTTACAGACGGTATTCGTCGAACATCCGGTCGATGCCGGCGCGCGTGTCGGAAAAGACGAGGCCCGCCGCGCGCTGCTTGGCGCTGTCGATCATGAGGTTTCGGGAACCGTCCGTCTCAAAGGGGAGGAGCAGCTCCTTTGTGCGATGGCCCGCGCCCAGGCGCTCGAAGACGTGGCGGCAGACGTCGTAGGTGCTGTCAAAGTTTGCGCTGCCGTAGTTGTACACGCCGCTGGGGGCCCGGAGCAGCGCGGGAATGTTTTCGATGACCTCGCGCACATAGGTGAAGCCGCGATGGTCGTCGATGGCGGCGCGCACGGGCTTGCCGGTCGTAAGCGCCCCCAGGCACATGCCGGCGACGCCCAGGCTGGAGGAGCAAAAGCGCACCGGCAGGTCGAACATCCAGGTCAGGCGCAGCGCGTAAAACCGATCGCACAGGGCGGCGGCGCGCCGCTCGGCCTCGACCTTGGTGCGCGCGTAGACGTTCGTGGGCGAAAGCGCCTCGTCCTCCCGGTGGGGCGCGTCGCCGGGCAGCCCCGTGTAGACCTGATCGCTGCTGGCGTAGATGAGCGCCGCGCCCGCCTCCTTGCAGGCGCGCGCCACGTTTTCGGTGCCCAGGACGTTGACGCTGTGCGCGAGCTGCGGGTTCTGTTCGCACACGTCGATGTGGGAGATGGCGGCGAAGTGCGCGACCGCGTCCGGCCGCGCCTCGAGAATCATGCGGCGGCAGGCCTCGGCGTCGGTGATGTCGAGGGAGTCGTGCGGGGCGGTCACGACGCGGAATGCGCCGGAAAGGTCCTTCGCCATGCGCGAGGCGACAAAGCCCGTGGAACCGGTGATGAGAAGCGTTTGCATAAATAGAACCTCCTAGTTTCGGGACGATTTTTTCAGCAGCCACAGGGAGCCGAGCACGAGCAGCAGCGGGAAGACGATGGCGGCGAGCATGCCCAGCTTGAGCCCGGCGTCGCCGGAGAGCAGCGCGGAGGAGGCGCGGGCGCTTGCGTCGGAGACGAAGCCCACGAGCCCCGGCCCCGCGGAGCAGCCGACGTCCCCGGCGAGCGCGAGCAGCGCGAAGAGCGCCGTGCCGCCCTGCGGACAGCGCGCGGCGGAGAGGCTGAGCGTGCCCGGCCAGAGGATGCCCACCGAGAAGCCGCAGACCGCGCAGCCGAGCAGCGAGAAAAGCGGATGGGGCGAAAAGACGGTGAGCAGGTAGCAAAGGACGCACAGCAGGCTGGAGCAGAGGATGCAGGCGTCCAGGCGCAGCCGCGCGCCGTAGCGCCCGTAGAGCAGGCGCGAGAGCCCCATCAGCGCGGCAAAGGCGCAGGGGCCCAGCAAGTCGCCCACCGTCTTGGAGACGCGCAGGCCCTGCTCCGCGAACAGGGAGGCCCACTGGCTCATGGCCTGCTCCGCCGCGCCCGCGCAGAGCATCAGCAGAAAGAAGAGCCAGAAGGCGGGCAGGCGCAGCAGCCCGCGCACGGACAGGTTTTCGCCTTCGCCCCCGAACGTGTTGATCGGCACGCGCGAGAAGAAGAAGGCGTTCGTCAGCGGGATGACCGCCCAGAGCATCGGCAAAAAGCGCCAATGGGCGAGGCCGACGGCGGTGAAGTACAGCGTGGAAAAGAGCACGACGGCCACGTGCCCCCAGCAGTAGAAGGAGTGCAGCAGGCTCATCGCGGCCGCCTTCTCCTCGCCGGGCAGCGCCTCGACGATGGGGCTGGTGAGCACCTCGAGCAGCCCGCCGCCCAGGGCGTAGAGCACCATGGCCCCGATCAGCCCCGCGTACGGGCTGGGAAGCGCGTAGGGCAGCACGCCCAGAGCGATCAGCCCCGCGCCGCACAGCGCGTTGGCGGCGACGACGCACCGGCGGTAGCCCAGGCGCAGCGCGTAGCGCGCGGCGAAAAGGTCCACGAGCATCTGTATGCCGAAGTTGAGCGTCACCAGAAAGGCGAGCTGGGAGAGCGAAACGCCGAACTGACGGGTGAAGGTGAGGAAGAGCAGCGGCGCGAGGTTGTTGACCGCCGCGTGGGAAATGCTGGAGGCGTAGCAGCAATAGCGGGTATGACGATACGTAAAGTGCATGGCGAGCGCTCCGATCGTATTTGGATTGCTTGAAGGATTCGCCTCGAAGCCGAAAAACCCTCTAATCCGCGCAAAAACCTGCGGCCTGCGCGCTTGACATCTATAGATGATCGATCTATAATGCGGGAAGAGAAATGGATAGATCATCTATTTATCGGGAGGTGGATGCATGGACAAGGGCATGGTTTCGGGAAGCACGGGCATGCTGCTTTTGCGCCTGCTCGCAGAGGGGGACCTGTACGGCTACCAGATGATCGAGCGGCTGCGGGAGCGCTCAAACGACGTGTTCAGCTTAAAGGCGGGCACGCTCTACCCGCTGCTGCACGCGCTGGAGGCGCAGGGCGCGGTCGAAAGCTACGAGCAGGCCACGCCGGAGCGCCGCGTTCGGCGCTACTACCACCTGACGCGCGCGGGAAGGCTGCTGCTCGAGCAGAAGAGCGCACAGTGGCGGGCGTTTTCCGGCGCGGTGGACCGCGTGCTCACGGCGAAGGGAGGGGCTTCGCTTGCGTAAGGAGGCGTACGTGGAGGCGGTGCTTGGGGGCGTTCGCTGGAAGCGCGCGCACGACACCGTGCGGCGGGAGCTGAGCGCGCACGTGGAGGACCAGACGGAAGCGTACCTGCAAAGCGGCATGCCCCAGGAAAGGGCGGAGGAAGCGGCGGTTCTGGACATGGGGGACGCCGCGCTGGTGGCGGAGGGCTACGACCGGGCGCTGCGTCCGCGGCCGGATGGGCTCATGTTCGCCCTGCTGGGCGCGCTGTACCTGTTCGCGGCGCTCTTCGGCCTGCTGCGGCATGCGGTGAACCCGGGGGAGCGCGCGTTGTGGGAGGATGCGGCGGGCATGGTTCTGGGGGCGGAGGCGTTTGCGGCCGGATACTTTCTGGACGTGCGGCCGTTCCTACGCCGGGGCGCGCTTGTCTACCTTTTGTACGCGCTGGGGCTGATCCTTTGCTGCGCCGCCGCCTTTGCCGGAACGCTGGATGGGGCGGCGGGCGGCTACGGACTGCTGCTCGCGCCGCTGGCGCAGGCCTTTCTGATCGGGGCGGCGCGGGGCAGGGGACCTTGCGCGGGCGCGCTTTGCCTCGCCGCGCCGTGGCTTACGCACGCGCTCACGGAGGGGGCTTTCAGCATGCTCGCCAGGGAGCTGCTGCTGGGGTTCGGCCTTCTGCTCGCCTTCTACGCCTTTTTCGCGGGGTTTTTCCCCCGGGTGCGTTTCCTGCCCCGGCTCTACGCGCTGGCGCTGCTGCTGGTCGCGGCCGGCCCGATCCTGTCGGGCACATTTGGGGAGTACTTTGCCCTGCGTCCGTTTGGCGAAGGGCTTTCGGCGCTGCCGTGCTTCGGCCTTCACGCGTCGGAGGGGACGGGCAGCGGCGGCTGGTTCCTGACGCGCGCCTTCGGATGGGGCGCCTTCCTCGTCATATCGATTCCGTACCTTGGCCTGGTCTTTCTGTGCCTGCGCACGGGCGCGCGCAAAAAGGGCACGGGCGCGCAGATGATCTGCCTCGCCGTCGCCCTGTCGCTGCTGATGCAGTACGCGTGCGGGCTGTCGAACGTGACGGCGGACTACGACAACCCGGCCTGGCCGATGCCGTTTCTCGATACGAAGGCGGCCTCCATGGCGCTCAACCTCTTTCAGATCGGGCTGGTCATGGGGATCGGGCGCATGGGCACGCTGCGCCTGGACTGACAAGGCAAAGGGGGGACGCCTCGCGGTGTCCCCCTTTGGCGTACTTATTTTTGGGCGCAAGGAACGAAAAACGCAGAAGGAAAAACAAATGTTCGTATCGAAATAAGAACGTCGAATGAAGGAGAACGGGCGGCAAGGGAGGAAAGCGCATGGACAGGACGATTCTGCACTGCGACCTGAACGGGTTTTACGCCTCGGTGGAGTGCATCCGCGACCCGTCGCTGCGCGCGGTGCCCATGGCGGTGGCGGGCGACCCGAAGGCGCGCCACGGCATCATCCTGGCCAAGAACGAATTGGCCAAGCGCGCGGGCGTCGTGACCGCCGAGACGGTGGGGCAGGCGCAGCGCAAATGCCCGGACCTCGTGCTGGTGCCGCCGCGCCACGACGTCTACGAGGAATATTCCCGGAAGGTCAACGCGCTGTACGAGCGCTACACCGACCTGATCGAGCCCTTCGGCATCGACGAATCGTGGCTGGACGTGACGGGCAGCCGGCACCTCTTCGGCGACGGCAAGGCGATCGCCGACGCGCTGCGCGAGACGGTCAAGCGGGAGCTGAATTTGACGATTTCGGTCGGCGTGTCGTACAACAAGGTCTTCGCCAAGCTCGGCAGCGACTACAAAAAGCCGGACGCGACCACGGTCATCACGCGCGAAAACTATCGGGAGATCGTCTGGCCGCTGCCGGTGAGCGCGCTGCTGTACGTCGGGCGCGCGGCGGAGCGCACGCTGCTGGGGCTTCGCATCCGCACCGTCGGCGACCTCGCCCGGTGCGACCGGGCGCTGCTCGCGTCGCGCATGGGGAAGGCGGGCGAGATGCTCTACGACTACGCGAACGGCCTGGAGGCGAGCCCCGTCGCCTCGTACTACGACCGGCGCGAGGTCAAGAGCATCGGCAACGGCATGACGTTTTCCCACGACCTTTCGGACGCGGAGGACATCCGCTGGGCGGTGGCGCTGCTTTCGGACAGCGTCGCGACGCGCCTTCGCCGTCAGGGCGTGCTTTGCCGCGTGGTGCAGGTGCAGGTCAAGGACCCGAACTTTAAGAGCATCTCGCGCCAGAGGCGTCTGCCCGCGCCGACCTGCGTGGCGCGGGAAATCGCGCGCGCGGCGCTTTCGCTGCTGACGGAGAACCGGAGCGCCTACAGCGCGATCCGCACGCTGACCGTCACCGGGGAGCAGATCGTGCGCGACGGCGAGGGGGAGGAGCAGGTGAGCTTCTTCGAGGCGGAAAGCCGGGCGGAACGCGCGCGCCAGCTGCGGCTCGAACAGGCGATGGACCGCATCCGCGGCAAGTACGGGCGGGATGCGATCACGACGGGGCGCGTGATGGGGCGCCGCGACGACGCGCCCGAGGAAGAGGACGCGCCGGACGCGGACTGACGAAACCGACGGCCCATCGTTCAGGAACCGCCGCGCGCGGCGGGCCTTTGATCTGTGCGGCACGGGGAGCCCGGCGTGTTTGAGGGGAACGGACCTTACCCTTCGTAGAAGCGCAGGAGCTCCTCCGCAAACATCGGGCGGGCGTACAGGTAGCCCTGTATGCGGTCCACCCCCAGATCGCGAAGGACCTGCGCCTGCTCCTGCGTCTCCACGCCCTCCGCCACGAGCGACATGCCCATGGCGTGAAAGGCCTCCACGACGGAGCGCACCAGCAGCCGGCTTTTTTCGCTCTCGCCGAGGGGGGAGACCAGGCTGCGGTCGAGCTTGATGCATTCAAAGGGCAGCGCCAGCGCGCTGGAAAAGTTGGAGTACCCCGTGCCGAAGTCGTCCAGGTAGAAGGCGAGGCCCAGGCCGGTCAGGCGGCGCATCGCGGCGCGGGCGGTCTGAAGGTTCTCCGCGATGACGCGCTCGGTGACCTCGATCTTCAGCTTCGACGCGGGCACGTCCTTGGCGCGCAGGACGCCGTCAAGGCGGTCGATCAGCTCCGCGTCCAGAAACTGCTGCGCGGAAAGGTTGATGGAGACGGATTTGACGGGCAGCGCCGCGTGCCCGCTTAAAAACGTGCAGACCTCGTCCAGCAAAATCCAGGTGAGCTCCCCGATCAGGCCGGTTTCCTCCGCCAGCGGGATGAACTCGTCGGGCGGAATCGGCGTGCCGTCGCCGTCCCGCAGGCGAAGCAGCGCTTCCAGCGTCCCGAAATCGCCGGTTTTGCACTCGCGAATGGGCTGGTAGCAGACGCCAAAGCGGCCGCGTTCGTCCTGCACGGCGGATTGCAGCGAGGAAAGCACGTGCGCGCGCCGGGCCATCGAGCGGCGCGTCGCCTCGTCGAAGGAGACCCAGTCGGCGTCGGGCGCGTACTTCGCCAGTTCCAGCGCGTATTCCAGGTATTCCGAGACCCTGTTCTCGTCCTCGCCCTCGCGCAGGCCGCGTATATCGGCAAAGCAGGCGGGCAGGAGGCAGCGGATGCGGTCGATTCGCCAGTCCTGAGAAAAGCGCCGGCGGAGGCTCTGCATGAAGCGGCAGGCCTCCTCGCCGCCCGCGTCCTCGCGGATGAGCGCGAACTCCACGTTGCCGTAGCGGTAGGCGCGCCCCTGCTGCGAAACGCCGTCCAGATAGCGGGCGACTCGGCAGAGGAACGCGTCGCCGCAGCGGTGCGAAAACGCGCGGTTGACCTGCTCGAAGTGCTTGAGCGAGAGCAGCACGACGTGCGCGCTCTCGCCCCGGCGCAGCAGCGCCGCAAGCTCCGCAAAAAAGGCGGCGCGGTTGCCGAGCTGGGTCAGCGCGTCCTGAGAGAGCTTTTGGTTTTGAAAGTTGATGAAGAGAATCAGGTTGACGACCGCCGTGAGCAGGCCGCCGAGCGGCATGCTGGGGGACTTGACCTGCAGGAAAAAGACCAGCAGCACGAAAAAGGGCAGCGTCTTAATGACGCGCGCCACGTGCGGCATGGCCGAAGATCGGTTGCGCAGGTAGACGCCCCCCACCAGCAGCGTGTCCAGGATCAGCACGCCGTAGCCGAGATTGACCAGCGGGCCGCGCACGTAGCCGCCGCCCTCGTCGATGCGGAAGATGCAGCCCGTGAAGAGGTTGGCGACGAGCGCGGCGACGTAGAGCGCGTACAGCGCGGCGACGGCGCCCAGCGCGCCGGAAAGCGCCGTCCGCTTCTCCCGGTATTCAAAGAGCAGGAGGAGAAGGTAGGCCGCCATCAGCGAACAGGCCATGACGATGAAGAAAAAATAGGCGGTGTTGACCGCGAGGCTGAGCGCGTAGGGAATAAGCCCGCCGTGCGCAAGCAGGGTGATGGACGAAATGTTGAGCGCCGTCGCCAGGGCGGAGACGTAGAGCTCCGCGTGGTACAGATGGGTGCGGGGCACGGGCGCCCTGAACCGCTCCCGCGAATAGAAGCCCAGGATGAAAAGGAGAACCAGTGCGGCGTATTCCGTCTCCAAATGCCAGCTCATACATACCTCCGCCGGAAATCGTGTACCCATTATAGCATAACGGGGGCAGGTTTCAAGCGCACCCGGCGCAAAACCGTCGGGAAGGAAGGCGCGCGCCTTAAACGCTTTTTTCTGAAAGGCCCGCGGCATACGTCCCCCCATTTATGCCCATACTAGGGACGAAAGACACAGGAAGGGCGGGACAAACATGAGTGTAGGAAAGAGCGTTACGCGCAAGGAGGCCTACGACAAGGTCACGGGCCGCGCGCGCTATACCGCGGACATCCTGCGGCCGGGCAGCCTGTACGCCAGGCTGCTGACCTCGACGCAGGCGCACGCGATGATCAAGAGCCTGAACGTGGACAAGGCGCGCCAGGCGAAGGGCGTAAAGGCGGTCGTCACGGGTCTGGACGTGCCGGTCTGGGGCGGCGTGCTGATCAAGGACAGGCAGCCCATCGCGACCGACCGCGTGCGCTGCTACGGCGAGGTGATCGCCATCGTCGTCGCGCAGACGGAGCAGGAGGCCGCCGCCGCGCTGGAATTGATCGAGGTCGAGTACGAGGCGCTCCCCATCGTGGGCTCGGTCGCGGACGCGCTCGCGCCGGACGCGACGGTGATTCACAGCCAGCTCGGCCATTACGAGACGCCGGTTGAGGACGTGTACCCGGAGCCCGGCACCAACATCGCCTCCAGCTACAAGGTGCGCAAGGGCGACATGCAGGCGGGCTGGCAGGCCGCGGCCTACACCGCGCACAAGCGCTTTTCGCTGCCCGCCTCGGTGCACGCCTCGATGGAGACGCACGCGGCGCAGGCGGAGATTTTGCCCGACGGGCGCGTGCACATCGTCTCCTCCTCGCAGTCGCCCTACCAGATCAAGCAGCAGCTCGCGGACATGTTCAATCTGGACGAGGGCAAGGTCTGGGTGGACGTGCCGCTGGTCGGCGGCGGGTTCGGCGGCAAGTCGGCGGTGCAGATCGAGATTCTGGCCTACGTCGCCTCGCGCGCGGCGGGCGGGCGCAACGTGCGCCTCGTCTACACGCGCGCCGACGAATTTACCACCGCGCCCTCCCGCCTCGCGCTGGAGGCGGACATCAAGCTGGGCGTGACCGCCGAGGGGATGCTCTGCGCGGGCGAGATGACCTATTGGCTGGACACCGGCGCCTATTCCGAGATCGGCCCCTACATGTCCAAGGCCATCGCCGTGGACTGCACGGGCCCTTACAACATCGAAAACCTGTCGGTGGACAGCCTGTGCGTGTACACCAACCACAACTACGTGACGGCCTTCCGCGGTTTTTCGCACGAATCCCTCACGCTCTGCGTGGAGCGCACCATGGACGCGCTCGCGGGCCTGCTTTGCATGTGCCCGGTCGAGTTCAGAAGGAAGAACGCCATCCGCCCGGGCAACCTCTCGCCCACGCAGGTGGAGCTTTCCCTCTCCAACGTCGGAAACCTGGAGGCCTGCATCGACAAGCTCTCGCAGCTGGTGGGCTCCGGCGAGGGCGACCTCATCGACATCGGCGACGGCAAGGTGCGCGCCAAGGGCTATTCCTGTCTCTGGAAGACGCCGAACCCGCCCGTAAACGCCTCGGCGGGCGCGGTCATCACCTTTAACTCCGACGGCAGCGTCAACCTCGTCACCGGCGCGGTGGAGATGGGCTCCGGCGGCCAGACGGCCATCGCCCAGATGCTGGCGGACAAGCTGCGCATGGGCTACGACCGGGTGCACGTGACGCTGGAGGTGGACACGCGCACGATGCCGGAGTACTACAAGACCGTGGCCTCGATGAGCACCTACCTCGTGGGCCGCGCGGTCATGGCCGCGGCGGAGGACGTGATCCACCAGCTCAAGGAGACGGCGGCCATCGCCCTGCGCTGCCCGGAGGACGACCTGGACTTTGGCGAGGAGCGCGTCTTTTGCAAGTATCAGCCCAAGTTCGCCATCGGCTTTCAGGACCTGGCCTTCGGCCTTGAGCATCCCGGCGGCAACACCGTGGGCAGGCAGATCGTGGGCCGCGGCGGCGCGGTGTTCAACCACCTGACGCCGCTCGCCCCCGACAACGGCAGGGGCAAGACCGGCCCGGCCTGGACGGTCGGCGCGCAGATGGTCGAGGTGGAGTTCGACCGGCGCGAGTGCTCCTATCGCCTGATCCGCGCGGCCACGGTGATGGACGTGGGCCGGGTCATCGACCCCATGGCCTACGAGGGCATGGTGCGCGGCGGCATGAGCATGGGCCTGTCCCTCGCGCGGGAGGAGACGCTGCACTATGGCCCCGCGTGCGAGAACCTGTCGACCAGCTTTCGGGCGTACAAGGTCATGCGCATCGGCGAGGAGCCGCAGTATCTGGTGCAGTTTGTGGAGACCCCCCAGCTCGACGCGCCGTTCGGCAACCGCGCTTACAGCGAGCACGGCATCATCGGCATGCCGGCGGCGCTGTGCAACGCGCTTTCGCGCGCGCTGGGCAAGGACGTGGACATGCTGCCCGCGACGAACGAGAGCCTGTGGCGGCTCATGCAAAGCGACAATCAGGCAGGGGAGGTGAGGGCATGATCGCCCATCCTTTTGAATACTACCGCCCGAAGACCGTGCAGGAGGCGGTGCTGGCCTACAGCGAGGCGGCCAAGAACGGAACGCCTCAATACTACGGCGGCGGCACGGAGATCATCACCATGGCGCGCATGGACTCGATCCGCCCCACGGCGGTCATCGACCTCAAGGGCATCCCGGAGCTGTCGGTGCTCAAGTCGGACGGCGGCAGGCTGATCGCAGGCGGCTGCGTGACGCTCAGCGCCCTGCACGAGACGAACGCCTTCCCGCTGTTGGGCGCGGCGGCGTCTCGCATCGCGGACCACACGAACCAGGTGCGCATCACGCTGGGCGGAAACCTCGCGGGCACGATCATCTACCGCGAGGCGGTGCTGCCCCTGCTGCTCGCGGACGCGACGCTCGTGCTGTATGGGCCGAAAGGAGAGCGGCGCGTGCCCATCGCGGAGGGCTTTCAGGAAAGATTGCAGCGCGGACAGGACGAGTTCCTGGCGCAGGTGGCGGTGGAGCCGAAGTTTCTTCAGGCGCCGTGGGTGCACGTCAAGAAGGTCGCGGTGGAGAAGATCGGCTACCCGCTCACGACCGTCGCGGCGATGAAGGTGGACGGGCAGATGCGCATCGCCGTCTCCGGCTACTGCGAGTTCCCGTTCCGCTCGGCACAGATGGAGCGCACGATGAACGACACGAGCCTGAGCGCCCGGGCGCGCGCCGAGCGGATGGCCGCTCAGGCGCCCGCGGGCGTGCTGGCGGACCTGGGCGCGCAGGCGGACTTCCGCACGAAGGTGTTCATCGACACGGTGGAAGACACGATCAACACGCTGGAGGGGGAATGAGCATGGAGCATTACGCGGGAAAGAGCCTGATTACCCTTCGCGTCAACGGCGAGGAGCGGGAGGCGGCGGTCTGGCCCTCGGACGTGCTGGTGGACGTGCTGCGCGAGCAGCTCGGCCTCACGGGTCCGAAGATTGGCTGCAAGAACGGCGACTGCGGCGCGTGCACCGTCATCATGGACGGCTGGCCCGTGAAGAGCTGTCTGGTGCTGGCGGTGGAGGCCGTGGGCCACGAGATCACCACGGTGGAGGGGCTGCAAAACGCGCCCATCCAGCAGGCGTTTGTGGACTGTCAGGCATTTCAGTGCGGCTACTGTACGTCGGGCTTCCTGATGGTCTGCCATGCGCTGTCGATGCGCCATCCGGACGCGGACGAGTGCATGGCGGAGGAGTGGCTGCAATCGAACCTTTGCCGCTGCACGAGCTATCAGGAGATTCGCGAGGCGCTGACGCGGGTGCTGCCCAACGCGGGCACGCCCACGAAGGTGATGCCGTAAATGGGGGCGCGCCGGGCGGAGACAGGTTCCGCCGGGCGATACGATTACAGTCTTGCGGACGGCTTTGGGTTTGCCTGTCCTCGAGGGGTTTTTCGACAATCTGGGCGCGGCCGGCGGAGGCAATGCTTTCGTCGGCCGCGCTTTTGTTTGGGCTTTTTCCGAAAACCTTTTCGGCATTTTACAATTTTTTAGAAGGAAAGTCAGCATATTGCATCGAAATTCTTCATCAATTATAAAGATGCAGTGCGCTGCTTTAGTCGCACGGAAGAGAGGACAACGTATGGACGTACGCAAACTCGTGCAGGAAATGACGCTGGAGGAAAAGGCGTCGCTTTGTTCCGGGGCGGATTTTTGGCATACCAAGGCCGTGGAGCGCCTAGGCATTCCCCAGATGATGGTGTCCGACGGGCCGCACGGCCTGCGCAAGCAGGACCAGTCCGCGGACCATCTGGGCATCAACGACAGCATCAAGGCCGTCTGCTTTCCGACGGCGGCGGGGCTGGCCTGCTCCTTTGACCGGGAGCTGCTCTTCCGCGTGGGCGAGGCGCTGGGCAAGGAGTGCCAGGCGGAGGACGTGGGCGTCATCCTGGGCCCGGCGGCGAACATCAAGCGTTCCCCGCTGTGCGGCCGCAACTTTGAATACTTTTCCGAGGACCCGTACCTTTCGGGCGAAATGGCGGCGGCGCACATCCGCGGCGTGCAGTCTAAAAACGTGGGCACGAGCCTGAAGCACTTCGCCGTCAACAACCAGGAGACGCGCCGCATGAGCGTGGACGCGCGGGTGGACGAGCGCACGCAGCGCGAAATCTACCTGGCGAGCTTCGAGGGCGCGGTCAAGGGCGGGCGCCCCTGGACGGTGATGTGTTCTTATAACAAGGTGAACGGCACCTACGCCAGCGAGAACCCGCGGCTGCTGACCGAGATTCTCCGGGACGAGTGGGGCTTTGACGGGTTCACCGTGACCGACTGGGGCGCCTGCAACGATCACGTGGCGGGCGTCGAGGCGGGGCTGGATCTGGAGATGCCCTCCAGCGGCACATATAACGACGCGGCGCTGGTCCGCGCCGTGCGCGAGGGGCGCATTTCGGAGGAGGCCGTCGACCGCGCGGCGGAGCGCATCCTTTCGGTGATGTACCGGTACTTCGAGGGGCGCGACCGTACGGCGGTGTTCGACCGCGCGGCGCACCACAAGCTCGCCCGCCTGGTGGCGAGGGAGAGCATGGTGCTGCTCAAAAACGACGGAAACCTTCTGCCGCTTTCGGCCTCGCGCCGGGTGGCGTTCATCGGGCCGTTCGCCAAGCGCCCGCGCTATCAGGGCGGCGGCAGCTCGCACATCAACGCCAGCGAGGAGACCTGCGCGATGGAGGCGGCCTCCGAATACGCGGACGTCATCTACGCCCAGGGCTGCGGCACCAGGGAAGACCGCACGGAGCCCGAGCTGCTCACGCGCGCGCTCAATGCGGCGCAGGCGGCGGATGTGGCGGTGCTGTTCGTGGGCCTGCCCGACAGCTTTGAATCCGAGGGCTACGACCGAAAGCACATGCGCCTGCCCGACTGTCAGAACGAGCTCATCCGCGAGGTGCTCAAGGTGCAGCGCCGCGTGGTCGTCGTGCTGCACAACGGCTCCCCGGTCGAAATGCCCTGGGCGGACGAGGTGCCCGCCATTCTGGAGGCGTATCTGGGCGGTCAGGCGGTCGGCGGCGCGGTCGCGGATCTGCTGTTCGGCAAGGCGTCCCCCTGCGGCAAGCTGGCGGAGACGTTCCCCCTGCGCCTTCAGGACAACCCCTCTTACCTGAACTTCCCGGGCGACGGCGACACGGTGGAATACCGTGAGGGCATCTACGTCGGCTATCGCTATTACGACAAGCGCGGGGTGAAGGTGCGCTTCCCGTTCGGCCATGGCCTGACCTACACGACGTTTGAATACGCGAACCTGCGCCTCGATAAGGCGCGGATGAAGGACACCGAGACGCTCACGGCAAGCGTGGACGTCACGAACACGGGCAGCGTCGCGGCCAAGGAAATCGTGCAGTTCTACGTCGCCCCGGCGCACGAGGGGATTTCGCGGCCCGTCAAGGAGCTGCGCGGGTTTGATAAGGTGTACCTGGAGCCGGGCGAGACGAAGACCGTGACCGTCGAGCTGCCGCCGCGCGCATTTGCGTACTACGAGACGGCGATCTCGGACTGGTTCGTGGAGCCGGGCGCCTATACGGTGCTGGCGGCCGCCTCCAGCGCGGACGTCCGCGCGCAGGCGCAGGTCGAAATCGAGGCAACGCGCCGCCTGCCCGTTTCCGTGCACGAGAACACGACGTTCGGCGATGCGCTGAAGATTCCGGGCGCGGCCGACATCTTAAAGCCCTTCATCGACGGCATCGGCGCGATGCTGGGCGGGGAAAACAGCGAGGCGCTGGGCGAGAGCACGCGGGAGATGGCCGCGGCCATGCTGCGCGACCTGCCGCTGCGCGCCGCGTTTGGGTTCGCGGGCGACAAGGTCGATCGCGGCATGCTGCCGAAGATCGTGGCTGCGCTGCGCGCCGCGTCGGAGCGGGCGTAAAGGATTGGGGCTTCAAGGCGTTTTTGCGCCTTGAAGCCCCGATTTCGTATCCGGTGATTCGTTCGTGTCCGGGAAGGAAAGGCCCATCTCCCGAAGCGCCTCCAGCCAGTATGTCTCGCTGACGTGTGGCCAGCGCGCGATGTCGCCGCCCGCCTCGCACAGCGCACGGGCGCGCGTCAGCGTCTTGACGGTGTAATTCTCGCCCGTGCGCAGGATGTGCTTCGTCACCTGCGTCCAGACGGGCGCGCGGCGGCTAAGCCCGCTCTCGTCAAAGGCGCGCAGCGTCGCCTCCACGTCGTAGGGAATCTGAAGGAGCTCCGCCTGCCACGCGCCGCCCTCCCCGCGCAGCAGCGCGTATTGCGCCCGGCCGCCGCCCCGGTGCAGCGCCAGACCGACCGCGCCGGGATTGACGATGCGCTTTCCGTTGGATGTGAGGCTTCCCTGCACGTGCGTGTGTCCGCACAGCAGCAGCGCCTCCGGGCAGCCTTGCAGCGCGCGTCGCGCGGCTTTCCCGTCCAGGTAAAGCCCCTCGCGCGTCGACTCGGGCGAGCCGTGGCAAAAGCGGATGGGCGGAAGATCCGGCAGCGTCAGCACGCCGCACGGTGAAAGGGAGGCGAAGAAGTCGAGATCCTCATCGGTCAGCTGTTCGTAGGCGTGCAGCAGGCTGCCGGTGGCGGAACCGTCGCACCAGCCCACCGCGCCCGAAGCCCGGTACGAAAGCATGTATTCCTCGCGGTTGCCGCGCACGAAGCGGCAGGGAAAGCGGCGGCGCAGGCCGTACAGCCGATCCATCGTGCCGCGCGTGTCCGGGCATTGGCTCACGAAGTCCCCCAGAAAGAGAAAGTGCGAAGCGCCCCGCGACAGCGCGTGGCGCAGGCAGACCGTGAGCGCCTGCGCATTGCTGTGAATGTCGCTGAGTACGGCGACGACGGTTTGCATGAACAGTCCTCCTTTGGCCGCGGGCGCGGCGGGCTTCTTTTGAAACGACGAAGGCGGCAGGAAAGCGCCTGCCGCCACATCGTCAATTTACGCTTTTTTCCTTTTCGCTTTCGATCACGTCGCGCACGATGTAGACCGGGCGGCGCTTGGTCTCCACGTAGTTGCGGGCGAGGTACTCGCCGATGATGCCCAGCGCGAGCAGCTGAATGCCGCCCAGCAGCAGGATCAGCGCGACCAGCGTGGGGTAGCCCGCGATCTCGATGCCCACGATCAGCTTTTGCAGCACGACGACCAGCAGGTACAGAAACGAGATGCCCGAAAAGATGAGGCCCAGCACCGTCGTGAGCCGAAGCGGCGCGGTGCTGAAGGAGACGATGCCCTCCACGGCGTACTGGAACAGCTTCCAGAACGACCACTTGGAGGTGCCGTTCGCGCGCTGCTGCACGTCGTAGGGCATGTAGTGGGTGTTGAAGCCCACGAACGAGAAGAGGCCCTTGGAAAAGCGGTAGTATTCGCTCATGGAGAGCACCGCGTCTACCATCTTGCGGTTCATCATGCGAAAGTCGCTCGCGCCGGAGACGAATTCCACCTCCGACATGCGGTTGATGAGCTTGTAAAACGCGTTTTTATAAAACGTGAGCAGCTTTCCTTCCCGGCGGTCCTTCTGATAGGCGGCGACGCAGTCGTAATCCGGGTTTTTTTGCAGGAAATCCAGCATTTCCATGGCAACCTCCGGGCGCTGCTGCATGTCCGCGTCGATGATGCAGGTGTACTCGCCGCTGGCGTGGTGTAGCCCGGCGTAGATGCCCGCCTCCTTGCCGAAGTTGCGCGAGAAGTTGACGACCTTGACGCACGCGTCGCTGTTTGCGGCGATTTCCTTCAGCTTTTTCAGCGTGCCGTCCTTGGAGCCGTCGTTGATGAAGATCAGCTCGAAGTCGTCGGTCTTCTCGCGCACGACGCGCACGGCTTCGCTGTAAAAGAGCGCTACGTTGTCTTCCTCGTTATAGCAGGGCACCACAAAGGATAAAAGCATTTGTATTCCTCCAAGGCGATTTGTGCTTTGTGCGCGGCGCGGCGCGGCCCTCTATTATACCACAGATCAGAGGATCACGTACAGCAGCACGCACAGGTAGTGGCAAACGGCCCCCGCCAGCACGAAGAGGTGCCAGATGCCGTGCATGTAGCGGCGGCGCAGCGCGTAAAAGGCGATGCCGCCCGTGTAGCAGACGCCGCCCGCGATGAGCAGGTAGATGCCGGGCCGCGCGAGCGCGCGAAAGAGCGGGGGGAAGGCGAAGACCACGCACCAGCCCATCGCGACGTAGCAGATCATCGAGAAGACCTTGAACCGCTCGATGCTCACCGCGTTGAGCACGACGCCCAGAATGGCCGCGCCCCACACGACGGAAAAGATCGTCCAGCCCACGGGGCCGCGCAGCGTCACCAGGGTGATGGGCGTGTACGTACCCGCGATCAGAAGGAAGATCGACGTGTGGTCGAGCACGCGCAGCACGGCCTTGGCCCGCGGGTTCGTGATTGCGTGGTACAGGGTGGAGGCGGTGAACAGCAAAATCAGCGTGACGCCGAACGTGATGCCGCCCGCCAGCTTGTAGGGATCGCCCGAAAGGACGCCGAACACGACGTTGAGCACGAGCCCGGCGATCGAGAGCAGAACGCCGACGCCGTGCGTCACGGAGTTCATAATTTCCTCGCCGCCGGTATAGAACTTTTGAAAGACCGAATTGGGAAGGGGGCTTGACTTGCGCATATTGACCTCCTGAGCGCCGCTGGGCGAAGTAGAATTTTTAGGTTATTCTGCGCGCAGGTCCGTTATTCCTTTCCTTTGACGGAGGTTTTTCGCGGGGACGCTACAATCCAGCCTTGCGCGAACGCCCAAACGGCGGTATACTAATGCTTTGAACTGCAAAATGAAAGAGGAGATGAGTCCATGTTCAGAAGGATGACGCGCGCGCTGAAGCGGGCCGTGTGCGCGGCGGTGCTCTTCGTGCTGCGGCGTGCGCTGGACGTGCTGGGGCGGCGCGATTCGCGCGTTCGGCGGGAGCTTTCGTCGCTGGGGGAGGGCTTTGTGCTGCGCCTGACGACCGGCGAGGGCGGGCCGCAGCTCTGCGTGCGCCTTGAAGGCGGGCGCGTGCGGCGCGCCGGGGCGGAGGACGCGGCGGACGTGACGATCGCCCTCAAGAATCTGGACGCGGCGTTCCTGCTGCTGACGGGGACGATCGGCGTCGCGCAGGCCTACGCGCAGCACCGCTTTACGCTGCGGGGCGACATCACGAAGACCATGCCGGTGGTGCGCTGCGTGGACATCGCGGAGGGATACCTCTTCCCCTGGGTCTGGGCCGGGCGCATCCTGCGCCGCCGCCCCGGCAAGGAGATGTCCAGCGTGGGGCTGTACCTGCGGGTGTTTTGCCCGTTTGCCTGACGGCCATTTACGACAGGAGGATGAAGGATGAACACGTATTTTGAATTTCAGACGCCGCCCCGGCTGCTATCGGGCGCGTTTGCCCTGGAGAACATCGCCCAGGAACTGAAATTGCTGGGCGCGAAGAAGCCGCTGCTCGTCAGCGACGCGGGGCTTTTGAAGATCGGCGCGACGGGGCTTTGCGAGCGGGCGCTGAGGGAGCAGGGCATGCCGCCGCTGGAGGTCTGGACGGACGTGCCGCCCGATTCGTCCGTCGCGCTGGTGGGCCGCATCGCCGCGCGCTACCGCGAGCTTTCCTGCGACAGCGTGGTGGCGGTGGGCGGCGGCTCGGTGCTGGACACCGCCAAGGGCGTGTGCATGGTGATTTCGCAGGACGTTAAGGATTTGAGCGAGCTGATGGGCTGCGAGGTCATGCCGCGCGGCGGGCGCGTGCCGTTCATCGCGGTGCCGACGACGGCGGGCACGGGCTCGGAGGCGACGGCGGTCGCGGTCGTGCGCGACGACGAGCGCTCGATCAAGATGGAGTTCATCTCCGGCAACCTGCTGCCGGACGTGGCGGTGCTCGACCCGCGCATGACGCGCACGCTACCTCCGCGCATCACGGCCTCCACCGGCATGGACGCGCTCTGCCACGCGGTCGAGGCGTTCTCATGCCTGCAGCACAACCCGGTCAGCGACGCCTACGCGCAGGGCGCGATCGCGCTGATCATGAGGAGCCTTGAGCCCGCGGCCTCCGGCAAGGGCGGGGACGAGGCGCGCATGGAGATGGCGACGGCGGCCATGATGGCGGGCGCGGCGTTCTCCAACTCCATGGTCGGGCTGGTGCACGCGATCGGCCACGCGCTGGGCGGCGTGTGCCGCGTGCCCCATGGCGACGCGATGGCGATTTTGCTGCCGCACTGCATGCGCTTTAACCTGGACGTCTGCCGCGCGCGCTACGAGGAGCTGCTGCTCTTCCTCTGCGGGCCGGAGGTCTACGTAAGGACGCCCGCGGAGCAGCGGGCGCAGGCGTCCATCGCGCGCATCGAGGAGCTGCTCGGACGCTTAAACGCCCTGTGCGCTCTGCCGGTACGCCTTCGCGATACGAAGGCGCAGGAGGCGGACTTCGCGCGCGTGGCCGAGGCCGCGGTCAACGACGGGGCGATGATCGTGAACCCCCGCGAGGCCACGCGGGAGGAAGTCGTCGAAGTTTTGAAGGCGGCATGGTGAGGAGGGTACGCATGAACATCGAAGAAATCGTAAGCGCGCAGCGCGCATACTTCCTGACCGGCGCGACGCGCCCGGTCGAGGCCCGGATCGCCTGCCTGAAAAAGCTGCAGGGCGCGATCCAAGCAGGCGAGGCCAAGATCAACGAGGCCCTGAAAAAGGACCTGAACAAGGCCCCGTCCGAGACGTACATGACCGAGACGGGCCTTGCGCTCGACGAGCTGCGCTGCCAGATCGGCCACATTCGCCGCTGGAGCCGCGAGCGCACGGTGCGAACGCCGCTCGCGCAGTTCCCCTCGCGCTCCTTTGTGTCGCCCGAGCCCTACGGCGTCGCGCTCGTGATGGCGCCGTGGAACTACCCCTTTCAGCTCAGCATGGAGCCGCTGATCGGCGCGGTGGCGGCGGGCAACTGCGTGGTGCTCAAGCCGTCGGCCTACGCGCCGGCCACCTCGCAGGTGATGGCGGACATCGTGGCTTCCTGCTTTGCGCCGGAGCACGTGACCGTCGTGCAGGGCGGCAGGCAGGAAAACCAGGACCTGCTCAAGCAGCGCTTCGATACGATCTTCTTCACGGGCGGGGTCACGGTGGGCAAGCTCGTGATGGAATCCGCCGCGAAGTACCTGACCCCTGTGACGCTGGAATTGGGCGGCAAGAGCCCGTGCATCGTGGATAAAACGGCGAACGTCGCCGTGGCGGCCCGGCGCATCGCCTTCGGCAAGTACCTGAACGCGGGGCAGACCTGCGTGGCGCCGGACTACCTGCTGGTGCACGCGTCCGTCAGGGACGCGCTGCTCGCGGGCATTCAAAAGGAGATCAAAAACTTCTTCGGCGAGGACCCGCTCGCGTGCGAGAACCTGCCGCGCATCGTGAACGAAAAGCACATGACGCGTCTGAAGGGGCTCATAAAGGACGAGCAGATCGTCTGCGGCGGCCGGACGCAGGGGCTGCGCATGGCCCCGACGATTCTGACCGGCGTGACGCGGGAGAGCCCCGTCATGCAGGAGGAAATCTTCGGGCCGATCCTGCCGGTGATGACCTTTGAGGACATCGGCGAGGTGATCGACTTCGTGCGCGCGGGCGAAAAGCCGCTGGCGCTCTACCTGTTCACGACCGACCAGGCCGTGCAAAGGCGCATCCTGAGCAGCCTTTCCTTTGGCGGCGGCTGCATGAACGACACGATCATCCATCTGGCGACGACGCACATGGGCTTTGGCGGCGTCGGCCACAGCGGCATGGGCAGCTACCACGGCAAGCGCAGCTTTGAAACCTTCAGCCACATGCGCTCCATCGTCAAGAAGGCCAACTGGCTGGACCTGCCGATGCGCTATCACCCCTACAAGGGCTGGAAGGACAGGATGATCCGCATGTTCCTGCGCTGACGCGCCCTTGCATTTTGGCGGGATCGGGCGTAAAATGAGACGGTTACTTCGCAGGAAAAGAGGGAAATCGCCTCGTGTTCAGCAATCAGGACCTTCGGCGGCTGATCCTGCCGCTCTTCGTCGAGCAGGTGCTCGCCATCGCGGTCGGCATGATCGACGTGATGATGGTTTCCTACGCGGGCGAGGCCGCCGTTTCCGGCGTCTCGCTGGTGGACATGGTCGCCGTCGTGCTCATCAACGTCTTTTCCGCGCTGGCGACGGGCGGCGCGGTCGTCTGCGCGCAGTACCTGGGCCGGCGCGACCGCGCGCTCGCCTGCAAGTCCGCGGAACAGCTTCTCTTCATCTCCACGGCCATCGGCGCGTGCATCGCGGCGCTGGCGCTGCTGCTGGCCGCGCCGATCATCCGCCTCTTCTTCGGGTCCATCGAGGCGGACGTCTTTGCGGCCGCGCTCGTGTACTTTCGCATCACCGCCGTCTCCTACCCGTTTCTCGCGGTCTACAACGCGGGCGCGGCGCTGTTTCGGGCGATGGGTAATTCGCGCGTCTCCATGCTGGTGTCGCTGGTGATGAACGCGGTCAACATCGTCCTCAACGCGCTGTTCATCTTTCTGTTTCACATCCCGGTGGCGGGCGTGGCCATCGCGACGCTCGTTTCGCGCGTGGTGGCGGCGATCCTGATGCTGCGCCTGCTGGGGGACGCCCGAAACCCCGTCCGCGTCCGCTCGCTGAAGGGCTTTCGGCCTGACGGCGCGATGCTTCGCCGCATTCTGCACATCGGCGTGCCCAACGGCTTGGAAAACGGCCTGTTCGAGCTCGGGCGCGTGCTGGTCGTCTCCATCATCGTGACGTTCGGCACCACGCAGATCGCGGCCAACGCGGTCGCCAACACGCTGGACGGGCTGGGCACGATTCCCGGCAAGGCGGTCAACCTGGCGATGATCACCGTCGTCGGCCAGTGCGTGGGCGCGGGCGACTGCGGCCAGGCGAAGCGCTACACGAAGAAGCTGCTCAAGCTCTCGTACCTGGGCACGCTCGCCGTCAACGCGGGCATCCTGCTGCTGATGCCGCTGATCTTAAAGGCCTACGGCAACCTGTCGGCCGAGACGCTTTCGCTCACCCGCACGCTGGTATGGATTCACGACGGGCTGGCGATCCTGCTGTGGCCGATGTCCTTCACGCTGCCCAACGCCCTGCGCGCGGCGGGCGACGTGCGCTTCCCGATGGTCGTTTCCATCGCCTCGATGGTCACGTTCCGCATCGCGCTGAGCATCGTGCTCGGCATCGGGTTGGGGCTCGGCGCGGTCGGCGTGTGGCTCGCGATGATCGTGGATTGGTGCTGCCGCATCGTCTGCTTCACCCTGCGATACCGCGGCGGCAAATGGATGAAGATGAAGGCGATTTGAGGAGGACGAAAGATGGAACGGATGCCAAACGACCCCGCGATGCTGCTGAGCCTCGTCAACATGCGCCTGCGCGACTGCTACGCCACGCTTGAGGCGCTGTGCGAGGATCTCGGCTGGGAAGAGAATGCGCTGCGCGAAAAGCTGGAGAGGATCGACTATCGCTACAGCGAAGCGCTAAATCAGTTCGTGTAAAAGACGCATCTGAAATGAAAACGCCCCGCGCGAAAATTTGACAAAATTTTCTGCGCGGGGCGTTTTGTCGGGATAAAGCGCGGACGAAAAGCCGTCTAGTGTACAGAGAAAGGGGCGATGGGGAAGATGAAAAAGGGAATGTGGGCGCTGCTTCTGGCGCTCGCGCTTTGCCTTGGCGCGGTCTGCGCGCTGGCGGGCGATTACGGGGTGGCGGTGGTGCAAAACGACAAGGAGCCTTATACCGCCAATCTGCGCAAAGGCAAGGGCACGAGCACAAAGACGCTGGGCGCTTACTTTAGCGGCACGCAGGCGACCTTGCTGGACACGAGCGACGAGGAATGGTGGAAGGTCGACGTTTACGGCCGCGTCGGCTACATGCAGCGCCGCTTTCTGGTGGAATGCGGCTTTCAAAGCGACTTGGACGAGGACGTGATAAAGTCGGCGCGGGACGCGCGGCCGACCTATGTCGTCGACAACCCCAACCCGATGGACCGCCTGAACCTGCGCGAGCAGCCGAGCGAGGACGGAGCCTCGAAGGGCAAGTTCTATAACGGCACCGAGGCGCTCGTGCTGGGCACCGTGGGCAGCTTTTGCCACGTGCAGGTGGAGGACACGGAGGAGGGCTATCCGCTGACCGGGTTCATGCAAAAGAAGTATCTCTCCCCGCAGGGCGCCCGCGTCGCGCCGCCGCAGAAGCGCCCGGAGGCAGAGGCGGCAGAGGACGCCGTCCTCGGCTACGCGATCGTGAACAACCCGAAGGTTTCCCAAAAGCTTTACCTGCGGGACGCTCCCTCCCCGAGCGGCGAAGCGCTGGCGCAGTTTGAGAACGGCGTGACGGTGGAGCTGCTGGCCCACGAAAAGGGCTGGTACGAGGTGCACGCCTGGGACAGGCTCGGCGACTACATCGGCTTTATGAAGGACGAATACCTGCTCAGGGACGCGCAGACGCCCGATTTTACCCCGGTTGAGGAGGGCATCGTCATCGGGCCGGAGGATAGAAAGCAGCTGCCCATCTATCAACAGCCCACGCAGGACGGAGAGATTCGCTACGTCCCCTACACGAAGGGCGAGACGCGCGTGGAAATTCTCTGCCGCGCGGGCACGTTTTACCGCGTGCGCGCCGGGGAGGAGGAGGGCTTTACGCGCACGCTGTGGGTGCTGCCGGTCGGGGATGGAAGCGGCGACTACGGCGACGTGTGCAACCCCGAACCGAAGGACCGGCTGAACCTGCGCGTCTCCCCCGAGGAGGGAACGAAGATCGCCTTAAAGCTCTTTAACGGCACGCAGGTGGAAATTCTGGAGGAGCAGCGCGCCGCGTCGGGAAAAGCCTGGCTGCGGGTGCGCGTGAACACGGAGGACGGATTCAAGGAAGGCTGGGTCATGAAGGACTTCATCCGCCGGATCGAATAGACGGACGAGGAAAAAGAGACGCCGGTGCGTTTTTCCACGCGCCGGCGTCTGCTTTTTTGGCAAAGCCCTTTACCTGTCGGCGATCAGGTCCGCAAACCGCGCGCGGACGAGCGCGGCGAGCGCGCCCGGCTCCACCTCGACCTGATGGCCGATCTTGCCCGCGCTCACCAGAATGCGCTGCTGCATAAGGGCGCTCTCGTGCAGGAAGGTGGGAAAGGCCTTTTTCATGCCCACGGGGCTGCAGCCGCCCCGGACGTAGCCGGTAACCGACAGCAGGTCCTTCACGGGCAGCATCTCGACCGCCTTTTCGCCCGCCGCGCGCGCGGCCTTTTTGAGGTCCAGCTCCTGCGCGACGGGGATCACGAAGACGAAATAAGCGCGGCTCTTTCCCTGCGTCACCAGCGTCTTGAAGACGCGGGCCGAGTCGATGCCGAGCACGGAGGCCACGTGCACGCCGTCGATGCCGCCCTCCGGGTCGTATTCGTGGGGCGTGTAGGCGACCTTCGCGCGCTCGAGCGCGCGCATGGCGTTGGTCTTGATCTCCTTTTCCTTCACGGGGATGCGCCTGCCTTTTTTCTGAATACTGGCATTGTAGCATACGCCCCGCCGCGTCCGCTATGCGCAGGTTGGACGAAAATGCGCGGCGCGGGTCAAATGCGTGCTTGACAGGGAGACGCGTTCTAAGGGATAATGAGGAAAAGAGACCCCGGAACAGAAAAAATAACCGGAGGTGGAATGTATGACGATGATGGAAAGGCTGAAGGCCGAGCGGGCGTTCGACGCGCTGGGGCTCGGCGAGGTCATGCTGCGGCTTTCGCCCGTGAACCACGAGCGCATCGGCCAGGGGGACGTGTTTGAAAAGCGCGCGGGCGGTTCGGAGCTGAACGTCGTTTCGGGCGTGTCGCTGCTGGGCCTGCGCACGGGCGTCATCACCAAGCTGCCGCACAACGAGATCGGCAGCTTCATCAAGAACCGCATTCGCTTTTGCGGCGTCAGCGACGACTACCTGATCTACGACGCGGAGCGCGGGGCGCGCCTGGGCATCTATTACTACGAGGGCGGCGCTTACCCCAGAAAGTCCAGCGTCGTGTACGACCGGGCGGGCTCCGCTTTCACCACGCTGGAGCTTGGCGAACTGCCGGAGAGCATGTACGCGTCGACCCGGCTCTTCCACACCAGCGGCATCACGCTCGCCCTGACCGCGCACACCTGCGCCACGGGCGTCGAGATGATCAAGCGGTTTCACGACGCGGGCGCGGTCATTTCGTTCGACTGCAATTACCGCGCCAACCTGTGGGACGAAGACCGCGCGCGCGAGGTCATTCAGGGCATCCTGCCCATGGTGGACATCCTCTTCGTCTCCGAGGAGACGAGCAGGCGCATGATGGCCCGCACGGGCACCATGGAGGAGATCATGCGCGGCTACTGCGAGCAGTTCGGCATATCGGCCGTCGCCTCCACCGCGCGCACGATCATCAGCCCGCGCAAGCACACGTTTACGTCCACCATCTACAGCGCGGAGCAGGACGCCTTCTTCACCGAGGAGCCCTATCGTAACATCGAGGTCATCGACCGCATCGGCAGCGGCGACGCCTACGTCGCGGGCGTGCTGTACGGTCTGCTCTCCGCTGGCGACTTTGAGCGCGCTCTTCGCTACGGCAACGCGATGTCCGCGATCAAGAACACCGTGCCCGGCGACCTGCCGGACAGCAGCCCGGGGGAGATCGAGCGCATCATTCGCGACCATCAGACGGGCAGTCAGAGCGAGATGAACCGATAACACCGGGCACGTCCGCCCGCGCGCCGCGTGCGCGCAGGGCGGCTTTGGAACGGCATGGGGGAAGCTTGGAGAGCAAGGAGAAGCGGAAGGGGTGCGGATCATGAAAGGACGCTTATTTAAAAGGATATTGTGGGGGATCGCGCTGGTCGTGCTCGCCCTGGCGGCGGTCGTCGGCGCCTACGTGGGTTATGTGGCCCTGCAGTATCACCGCATCCCGGACGGGGAGAGGCTCGCGGTCGAAAACCCGCAGGAAGCGACGCTTGAGCCCGGCAGGGAGTACACGGCGGCGACGTACAACATCGGTTTTGGCGCTTACGGGCCGGATTACAGCTTTTTCATGGATACGGGCGTGATGAAGACCGGCGAGGCGGTCAGCGGGCGCTACGGCAAGGCGATCAGCGCTGAATCGGTCGCGCGGAACACGCGCGGCGCGGCGGAGACGATCGCCGCGCTGTCGCCGGACTTCGTGCTTTTGCAGGAGGTCGACCTGGACGCGGACCGCAGCTACCACCTGAACCAGTGGGAGAGCCTGCGGGACGCGCTGCCCGGTTACGGCAGCGTGTTCGCGGTCAACTTTCACACGCCTTTCTTAGCCTACCCGTTTCACGACCCGCACGGGGCGACGACGGCGGGCCTGGGCGTGCTCAGCCGCTACCGCATCGACGAGAGCGTGCGCCGGAGCTACCCGATTTCGGAGTCGTTCCCGGACAAGTTCTTCGATCTGGACCGCTGCTTCGCCGTAAACCGCCTGCCCGTCGAGGGAGGCGGCGAGCTGGTTCTGATCGACAGCCACATGTCCGCCTACGACGAGGGCGGCGTCTACCGCAGGCAGCAGATGGAACTGCTCGCCGGGGTGATGGCGAACGAGTACGCAAAGGGAAACTACGTGATCGTGGGCGGGGATTTTAACCACGCCCTGGGCGACGAGGCGGCGAACGCTTTCGAGTCCCAGCAGGAGTTCCCCGCCTGGGTCGCCATCTTGGACGAGCGCGACCTGCCGGAGGGCATCCGCATGCAAAAGGCGGAAAACCAACTGGAGGTGCCCACCTGCCGGGCGGCGGAAATTCCGTATGAAAAGGGCGTCAATTTCGTGACGGTCGTGGACGGCTTCTTCGTCTCGGACAACGTCGAGGCGACGGCCGAGAACGTGGACACGGACTTTGCCTACAGCGACCACAACCCCGTGCTGCTGCGCTTTACGCTAAAGCCGTGACGGGGGAAAGGGGCTGTCAAGCTAGCGTTTTCTAGCTTGACAGTTTCTTTTTAGGTTATTTCGTTTTCTCAGGAAGGTTTTGTTGGAGAATAAGGCGATTAGGCTAACCCTAATAAGCCCCATTGCTTTATTG
>JAEXCG010000047.1 GCA_023402355.1 Bacillota bacterium
ATCTTGAGCTGCGTGACCTCCCGCGCCATGTGGTTGAACGTGTCGTTCACCAGGTCCAGCTCCCGTACGTGCGTGCGGACGGGAACGCGGGCGTCCAGGTCGCCGCGCTGAAAGGCGCGCATCGCCAGGGTGAGGTCCTCGAGCGGACGCAGCATGTGCCGCTTGGTCAAAAGGTAGGCGCACAGCACGAGCAGACACATGAGCGCGCAGAGCCCGAGCAGGAGGTAGAGGTTGCGGCTCAGGCCGCCCACCAGACGCTCGGTGCGCACCAGCGCGGCCAGCGTGAGGTCGGCGCGCGAGAGCGGGGCGCGCACGAGCGTGTAGCGCGCGCCGTCCAGCGTGAAGTCGTCGCCCGTCAGGAATACGGGCTCGCTCAGCGCGTGGGAGACGAGCTCGGAGGAGAGCACCGCGCCCGAATCCTCCAGCAGGCACACGTCGTCCACCGCCAGAAAGCTGGAGCTGCGCAGGCTCTGGAGCAGCGTGTCCGCGCTCACGTACACGCCCAGGTAGCTGTCGCTGAAGGGGCGCACGAAGAAGAGGTAGCAGGCGTCCCCGACGCGCCGGCAGTACCAGGAGAGCTGGTCGCCGGAGAGAGCGCCGCCAAGGTCGCCGCGCAGCCTGTCGCACAGCGCGTCCGTGCTGGCGAGGGGCAGCGTCCGGTAGGCGCAGGTCAGCAGGCGGTCCGACCTGGGCGAATAGTAAAAGGCCCCCTCCATGCTGGCGGAGAGCAGCACGCTCTGCGAGAGCGTGCGGTGGATCGTCTGGCGCGCGAGCAGCGATTGGGTGTCGTCGCCCGGGCGCTCGGCGGCGTACAGCGCGCTCGTCTCGGTGTTGATCAGGCCCGTGAGGTTCAGCTCGACGCTGTGAAAGGTGCCTTCGATCATCTGCAGGTAGAGGCGCATGGTGTCGCTGTAGGAGCGCAGCACCTGGCGCTTGACGAACCCGGCCGAATAGGCGGTGTTCATCAGCGTAAAGGCGGTCAGAAACAGAAGGATGCAGACGAAGAGAAGCTGAACCCAGCGCTTGAGCGAAAGGCGCATCACACATACCCCGCTTTACAAAATGTTTGGCTTTGAGGATTGGAGAAAGGGAAGGGCGATCGGCGATCAGGATAAATATAGCGCAAAGGATGAAAAACCGCAATCGAATTTGTGCATCCTTGGATTTTCCCCGGCGCAGGAAAGGCCGCGCGCCGCAAATCCCTTGATTTCCTTGACTTTTTGCCGCGTTGATTGTACAATACGTTCGTTATGCCCTGTAAGCAAAACGCAGGGACTATGGGATGCGGGCAAGGCCCCGGGAGGATTCAATCGCACATGATCGCAGCACAAAACGTCACCCTGAGCTACAGCGGCAAGCCGCTTTTCAAGAACGTCAACATCAAGTTCACCGCCGGGAACTGCTACGGCATCATCGGCGCGAACGGCGCGGGCAAGTCCACGTTCCTGCGCCTGCTCTCCGGCGAGCTGGAGCCCACGTCGGGCGAAATCGCCATCACGCCCGGCGAGCGCATGGCGGTGCTGAGGCAGAACCACTTCGAGTTCGACGAGTTCGAGGTGCTGCAGACCGTCATCATGGGCCATAAGCGCCTGTACGACATCATGACCGAGAAGGAAGCGCTCTATCAGAAGGAGGACTTCACCGAGGCGGACGGCGTGCGCGCCTCCGAGCTGGAGGGCGAGTTCGCGGATTTGGACGGCTGGAACGCCGAGTCCGACGCGGAGATGCTGCTGACCGGCCTGGGCCTCTCGCTCGACGTGGAGCACAAGCTCATGCGCGAGCTGGACGGCAGCCAGAAGGTCAAGGTGCTCCTGGCGCAGGCGCTGTTCGGAAACCCGGACATCCTGCTGCTGGACGAGCCGACCAACCACCTGGACATCCAGAGCGTGCGCTGGCTGGAAAACTTCCTGCTCGACTTCCCGAACACGGTCATCGTCGTCTCCCACGACCGCCACTTCCTCAACAAGGTCTGCACGCACATCTGCGACATCGACTACAGCAAGATTCAGATGTACGTGGGCAACTACGACTTCTGGTACGAGTACACGCAGATGGCCGCGCGCCAGGCGAAGGACCAGAACAAGAAGACCGAGCAGAAGATCAAGGAGCTGCAGGCCTTCATCGCCCGCTTCTCCGCGAACGCGAGCAAGCACAAGCAGGCCACCAGCCGCAAGAAGCTGCTGGACAACCTGACCATGGAAAACTTCGAGCCCTCCAGCCGCCGCTACCCCTTCGTGCAGTTCAAGCCCGACCGCGACATCGGCAACGACCTGCTGACGGTGAAGGACCTGACCAAGACCGTGAACGGCCGCAAGGTGCTCAACAAGATTTCGTTTACCCTGACCCCGGGCGACAAGGTCGCCTTCGTGGGCGCGGACGAGCTGGCCAAGACGACGTTCTTCCAGATCCTCATGGGCGAGATCGAGCCGGACGAGGGCAGCTTCAAGTGGGGCGTGACCACCTCGCAGGCCTACTTCCCCAAGGACAACAACGCCTTCTTCGAGGGCTGCGACCTCACGCTCATCGACTGGCTGCGCCAGTTCTCCGACGAGCAGTACGAGGCCGACATCCGCGGGTGGCTGGGCCGCATGCTCTTCTCCGGCGAGGACGCGCTCAAGCCCGCGCGCGTGCTCTCCGGCGGCGAGCGCGTGCGCTGCATGCTCTCCAAGATGATGCTCTCCGGCGCGAACGTGCTCATCCTGGACGAGCCGACCAATCACCTGGACCTGGAGTCGATCACCGCGCTCAACGAGGGCATGACCTCGTTTACCGGCAGCATGCTCTTCACCACGCAGGACCACGAGTGCGTGCAGACCGTGGCCAACCGCATCATGGAAATCCTGCCGGGCGGGCTCATCGACCGGCGCGACAGCTACGACGAGTACATCGAAAACCCCGACATCCCCGCCCTGCGCGAGCGGCTGATGAATGCTTAAAGGAGACTGAAATTTTTGACCCCGCGAAGATGGCTGTTTCGCGCGGGACAAAACTGTGCTATAATGGCCTGTAAGGGTTCGCGCAGGGCGAATCCCGGGCCGGTTTGCGCCCCTGCGCGGGGCGCGGGCCGCGCAGATTCAGGCGATTCCCCCGAAAGGAACATGAAACGGTGGAGAAGATCAGGCAAGAGAAGATCCTTAACGTACCGAACGCGCTGACGATTCTGCGCTTTGTGCTGCTGCCCTTTTTCGTGTGGCAGTTTTTCCGGGGCCACACGACCACGGCGTTCATCATCTACATCGTCGTGCAGCTCACCGATATGCTGGACGGGCTCATCGCGCGGAAGTGCAACCTCGTCACCAACTTCGGCAAGCTCATGGACCCCCTGGCCGACAAGCTGATGCTGCTGACCGTGCTCATCTGCTTTGGCATCGACGGGCGCGTGCCGTGGTGGATCATCGCGCTGGTGCTGGTGAAGGAAGCGTCGCTGGTCGCCGGCGGGGCGGTCGCGCTGCACCGGGGCATCGTGGTGCACGCCAAGCACATCGGCAAGATCGCGACCGTGGTGTTCGCGCTCTCGATCGTGCTGAACTTCCTGTCGGCCAGCCCCTGGGACCGCTACGTGCTGTACGCGGCCGTGGCGCTGACGCTTTCCGCGCTCGTCTTTTACGCGGCGGACATGCTGGGCCCGCTGCGCGCGGCGAAGAAGCCCCGGGCGAAGTAAGCGGAAACAAATACTACAAAGCGGGGCCCGCCGGAGACGGCGGGCCTTTCGTCATGAGGACGCTTTAAAAAGGGGGAATATTGGGTGAGGCTCAACGAAGCAGGGCTCCATGCAAGGCCAGAAAGCCGCGACGGCTGCATGGAGTAAATCGGTCGCGGGCTTGACGCTGGCTTTGCTGCTTGACGGAAACATCAAGGAGGGAGCCCGCATGAAGTATATAAGCGCGAAAGCGCTTCTTCCCGACGCGCTGGTCGAGGAGCTGCAAGGCTACATCCAGGGCGGCTACATCTACGTGCCCACGACGCGGGCGCGGAGGAAGCGCTGGGGGGAAGCGTCCGGATACCGCGAGGAGCTGCGCAAGAGGAATCAGGAGATCAAGAGCGCGTACCGGCAGGGCGAAACCGCCGAGCTGCTGGCGGAGCGCTACTGCCTGTCCACGCATGCGATCCGCAAGATCGTCTATGAGAAATAGGACTGGGGGCCGCACGCTGCGGCCTCCTCGGCGTGTCGACAAAGTGGCAAACGCCACTTTGTCGAGATTACGGGATATTTTTTCGCTCCGCAAAACTACGTTTTGCTGCGGAAAAAGCCCCGCCCGCCCGGCATAGCCGGGCGATACGATTACAGTCTTGCAGACGGCTTTGGTTTGTCTGTCTTCGATGAGTTTTTCGATAATCTGGGGGGCCGCACGACGCGGCCTCCTTTTTTGATGAAGGCGGCGATTCGCAGAACGGGGAGGCACAGTCCACAGCCCATAGCCGCGGCCGCGTGCGCAAACGCGCGAGACGGAAAAAGCAATTCGGAGGAGGAAGCGGGCCCCGCCCGCCTGCCCGCCCGCCGCGGCCGCGTGCGCAAACGCATGAGACGGAAAAAGCAATTCGGAAGTGGAAGCGGGCACAGCCCGCCCGCTTGCCCGCAAATGTTTCGGTGCCGTTCTGTGTATTGAGAACGGCGGACGGCGGGGTTATGATAAGGATAGGCGGCGCAAAAAGCGGACGCCGGGGGAGAGAACGCACATGTGTATCCGATTCGTGTCAAACGGCGACGAGCTGCTGACCGGCTTTAACTTCGACATCGACCTGGCCGTGTGGGACCATCGAGTCTTCATGGACGAGGACCGCTTTTCCATCGGCATCCGGCGGCCCGACGGCCTGTACCACGTCTACCACGGCGTGAACCGCAACGGGAACGCGGGCACGCTGCTCTACGTGAACGGAAACCCGGCGGGGGCGTACGCGGACGGCCCCGACTGCCTCACGATCTCCGACCTCACGGAGCGCTTCGTGCAGGGGGAAATCACGCTCGACGAGGCGCTTTCGGCGGTGCAGACCCGGCGAATCGTCTACGCGCCGGACGCGACCATGCAGGCGCTGCTGTCGGACGGACGCGGCCGCGCGCTGATCGTCGAGCCCGGCATCGGCTACCGCATGGAATGGGCGCCGCTTTCTCTGATCGCCAACGGGTCGTGCCTCGACCCCGAAAGCACGCGGCCCTTCGCCGTGCCGGGCGACGACCGCTACGAACGGGCGCAGCGCCTGCTGTCGGGCCGCGGGCGCTCTCTCACCGCCGAAGACGCGCTGGAGGTGCTGCGCGCCGTCCGGCAGGAGGGGCCGTGGGCGACCCGCGTCTCCTTCGTCTTCGCCCCGCAGCGGGGCACCGTCCTGTACGTGCTCAATCGCCGCTTTGACGAAGTGTTCAGGCACGAGTTTGGGGCGCGCCGAGCGCCGGGAGCGAGGCTATGAATCCAGACCTGATCTACCCCCGCACGGGGGATACGCAGACCGTTTACCTGAAAAACGTCGTGCAGGACCCCAGCATCCAAGTGGGCGACTTTACGATGTACAACGACTTTGAACGGGACCCACGGGACTTCGAGCGCAACAACGTGCTCTACCACTACCCCGTCAACCGCGACCGGCTCGTCATCGGGAAGTTCTGCTCCATCGCCTGCGGCGCGAAATTCCTGTTTAACAGCGCCAACCACGCGCTGGGCGCGCTGTCCACCTACCCGTTCCCCCTCTTCTACGAGGCCTGGGGGCTGGACAGGAGGGACGTGGCCTCGGCGTGGGACAACAAGGGCGACATCGTCGCCTGTAACGACGTGTGGATCGGCTATCAGGCGGTCATCCTCGCCGGGGTCACCCTCGGGGACGGGGCCGTCGTCGCCGCCCGCGCGGTGGTGACGCGGGACGTCGCCCCGTACACGATCGTGGGCGGCGTGCCGGCAAGACCGATCCGGCGGCGCTTTGACGAGGAGACGACCGCGGCGCTGCTGGCATTGAAGTGGTGGGACTGGCCCGCGGAGCGCATCGCGCAAAACCTCGGCGCGATCCGCGCGGGGAAAGTGGAAGCGATGCGGTGAAACTGCGGCCCCGATTTTCGGGGCCGCGGTTTTGATGAGGAAGCAGATCGTTTGACCGGCCCGCCGCGGCAGGCCACAGGCCGCCCGGCGAAAAACGGCGTGCTTCGCCTGACGCCTGCGCTGACGCGCGCAGACGGACGGTTGGTGGAGACAAAGGAAAAAAGGCCGGAAAACGCCCGCGCTTCCGCCCCTTTCGGCGGCGAGCCCCGCCCCGCGCGCGGCTATCGTCGATGCGCCGCCATTTCGCCCGGCGCTCCCGTCTAAATTCTACAAAACGCGCGAAAGAGCTTGCTTTTGCGCCCTGTGTGCTCTATACTTAATCATTAATTCCATAACCATTCAGTGCTGTGACAGAGAAAAGAGGAGGACTTTGGATGGCAACCTTTTACGATGAACCATCGCATACCTTCAGTGAATATCTGCTGATTCCCGGCTATTCGTCGGCCGATTGCATCCCCTCCCGGGTGTCGCTGAAGACGCCGGTCGTGAAGTTCCGCAAGGGCGAGGAACCTTCGCTGACCATGAACATCCCGCTCGTTTCCGCGGTCATGCAGTCCGTGTCGGACGACAAGATGGCCATCGCCCTGGCGCGCGAGGGCGGCATCTCCTTCATCTACGGCTCGCAGACGGTCGAGCAGCAGGCCGAAATGGTCCGCCGCGTGAAGAGCTACAAGGCGGGCTTCGTTCAGAGCGACTCCAACATCCGCCCGGACCAGACGCTCGCGGACATCTTGGAGCTCAAGGCGCGCACCGGCCACTCCACCGTGGCCGTCACCGACGACGGCACGCAGAACGGCCGCCTGATCGGCATCGTCACCAGCCGCGACTACCGCGTGAGCCGCATGGACCCCGGCACGCGGGTGCGCGAGTTCATGACGCCCATCGAAAACGTCATCTACGCCAAGGAAGGCATCAGCCTGAAGGAAGCGAACAACGTCATCTGGGATCATAAGCTCAACGCGCTGCCGATTTTGAGCGAAGAGGGCCGCCTGGTGGCGTTCGTGTTCCGCAAGGACTACGACTCGCACAAGGGCAACCCGGACGAGCTGCTGGATTCGCAGAAGCGCTACGTCGTGGGCGCGGGCATCAACACGCGCGACTACGAGCAGCGCGTGCCCGCGCTGGTGGAGGCGGGCGCGGACGTGCTGTGCATCGACTCCTCCGAGGGCTACACCGAATGGCAGCGCCGCACGCTCTCCTTCATCCGCGAGCGCTACGGCGACGCGGTCAAGGTCGGCGCGGGCAACGTCGTGGACAGGGACGGCTTCCGCTTCCTGGCCGAGGCGGGCGCGGACTTCGTGAAGGTCGGCATCGGCGGCGGCTCCATCTGCATCACGCGCGAGACCAAGGGCATCGGCCGCGGCCAGGCGACGGCGGTGATCGAGGTGGCCCAGGCGCGCGACGAGTACTTCAAGGAGACGGGCGTGTACGTGCCGATCTGCTCCGACGGCGGCATCGTGCACGACTATCACATCACCCTGGCGCTGGCGATGGGCAGCGACTTCTGCATGCTGGGCCGCTACTTCTCCCGCTTCGACGAGAGCCCGACCAACAAGGTCATGGTGAACGGCAACTACATGAAGGAGTACTGGGGCGAGGGCAGCGCCCGCGCGCGCAACTGGCAGCGCTACGACATGGGCGGGGCGAGCAAGCTCTCGTTTGAGGAGGGCGTGGACTCCTACGTGCCCTACGCGGGCAGCCTGCACGACAACGTCGGGCTCACGCTGGCGAAGGTGCGCTCCACGATGTGCAACTGCGGCGCGCTCACGATCCCGGAATTCCAGGAAAAGGCCAAGCTGACGCTGGTTTCCTCCGTCAGCATCGTCGAGGGCGGCGCGCACGACGTGGTGCTCAAGGATAACTCGGCCACGCAGGTGAAGTAAGCCAATCCGTTTGTAATAGCGCTGCCGCAGACTTAAAAAATCTGCGGCAGCGTTGTTTTATGAAATGCCAAAGGGCATACAGAATGATGAGCTGATCGGGAAAGCATCACGATCCTTGAAGCCCTGATGATTGCATGCGCACCCTAAATCGATTACATTTCAAAGGTCGTGAAGATCTGTAGATAACCTGAATCCGACATATCTATAGCGATGCGAAGGGTAATGCCGCCTTCTGACCAGGAGCTTTCTTTACGAGCCGGCGCTTTTAGATTTGATGGATCAAAGAACGCGGTCAACGCATCGAAAAGGAGCAAATCCATTTGATCTATACGCTCGTGGGCAAATAACAGCGAAAAGGAGGCGTAAAGGTTATTGAGCCCTAACATGACGCTGTCATGAAACTGCTCAAGTATTTTTTCCTCATCCTGTAGGAGGGAGATGCTGCAGACTGTTTCCGTCGTTTTGACGACGTGCGTATCGGGGTTTACGTAAACGTACAGTATCCAGCCATCGTCGAATAAATAGCTGTCATGGTGGACGCTGCCCTGAAGGAACGTGTTTTTTTCAGCCTCTGCGAGTGTCTTTCCGTAAAAGCTATGAGAGAACCGGTCAAAGCGCATTTGATACTGATCGTAGCTGTACGCCGGGTTTAAATCTGGTAGGATCAGGCCAAGCGCCTCCACATCGACGGGCTTCTCAAGATTTTTAGGTTGCGCCAGAAGCGCGTAACAGAGGAACTCTCCTTTTAAATAAGCGGAAAACGTGTAATTCCCTTTATCCGCGCTAACGCAGATGTCGTCTTTTTCGTCTTTTCTGCTCTGTGCAAGCAAAGGGAAATACAGCTTCGAATTAAAGAAATCAGTCGCTTCCGAGTTCGTCAGTCCTGTCAATGCGGCGGTAATGGAATAGGCGTTTGTTTGAAAGGTAAATGTCGATTTCTGCATGTCTTGCGTGGGGAAGCCCGCCAGTCCTTCGCTGCGCAGGAGCACCGCTTTTAGCGAATGATCCTGAGCGTCACAAAAGAGATAAAGACTACCCCACGAATTTACGTTGAAACAAAAAATGTTGGTCTGGTCGTCGAAAGGAAGGAGCTGCATAAAAACCGGAGCGACATCCGCTTTAAAAAACGCTGCGGACTGACTATGCGTCAAACTGTCGACGTACTTTTCCCAAAAGATATCGGCGGACATAGGGGAACCCGTTTCTTCCGCGCGGGCGCATGTTCCAGTCAAAAGAGCCAGCAAAAGAAATAAGATCAAGAAGCGTTGTCGGGTCTTCACAGCATGCAATCTGTTCGCCCCCTTTTTATTGTTATAAAAATATTGTAAAATAGAATGATGAAAATGTCAATCATGCCCACGGCACGAGACGGGATAAAATACTTGCTGAATCGACTCAGCGAAGCGTAGGCGCCCATTGATTGCAACAATTCTTACCGACTGAAAGTGAATCACAGAAACGCCCCGCTCATCATTTTACCGGCTATTGCGGGCATAAATTCCGCGTATGCAGCACAGAATACGCAGGGGTTCATCTGCATGGAAGGAAAATGCCGCCTTTACGCAGAATAAATAAGGAATCGGAAATCTGCCTGTACGCCGGAGGAGGAACAGCCATGCGGGACATGATCCTGGTAGTGGACTATCAACACGATTTTTGCCGTAACATCGCGCGAAAGCTGCGCGCCGAGCACATCTACTGCAAGGTGGTGGCGCGGGACACGGCGGTGGAGCAGCTTCGGGCGCAGGAGGCCTCCGGCGTCATCCTGGCGGGCGGGGTGGAGGACTGCGAAAACACGCAGGAGCAGCTCGCGGACTGCGCGCGCATCGTGTCGCTCGGCCTGCCGGTGCTGGCGATGGGCAGCGCTTCGCTGCTGCTGCTCGGCACCCTGGGCGGCGCGGCGGGCGAGGTCTGCGTGCGCGAGCAGGCGCAGTCCGTGCGCTACGCCGACATCCCGCTCTTCGACGGGCTGGCGGAGGGCGAGCGCTGGCTGAACTGCGCGCGCACGCTGTCGCTGCCGCCGGAGGTCACGGCCATCGCCGAGTGCGAGGCGGGCACGGTCGCCTTCGGCCACAGCCACCAGCCGCTCTACGGCGTGCAGTTCCAGGTGGAGCAGAACGACCCGGACGGCATGGCGATCCTCTCCAACTTCGCCCAGCGCATCTGCCGGTGCACCACCTGGTGGTCCACCGAGGCGTTCATCGAGCGCAGCCAGAGCGAGATTCTGCGCGTGGCGGGGGAGGGGCGCGCGCTGTGCGCGGTGAGCGGCGGCGTGGATTCCACGGTCTGCGCGATGCTGACCTACCGGGCGCTGGGCGCGCGCATGCAGGCCGTGATCGTGGACAACGGCCTCTTGCGCGAGGGCGAGGCCGACGCGGCCTACGCCATGCTTTCGGACATGGACATCTCCACCGCGCGCGTCGACGTTTCCAAGGAAGCGTTTAAGGCGCTGGCGGGGCTTTCCGACATGGAGGAAAAGCGCCGCGCGGTCACGGGCGTCATGAACGCGGCGGTCGATTCCTTCGCCCGCTCGATGGGCGGCGTGCAGGTGATGGTGCAGGGCACCAATTACTCGGACATCATGGCAGGCCACCTGCCGGAGCGCGCGCCGGAGGGAGAGGTGCGCGCCGTGCTGCCGCTGCGCGAGCTGTTCAAGGACGAGGTGCGCCGCGTGGCGGAGCAGCTCAGCCTGCCGCCCGAGGCGTCGCGCCGCCCGCCCTTCCCGGCGGCGGGGCTCGCGATGCGCATCGTGGGCGAGACGACGCCCCAGCGCGTCGCCATCCTGCGCGCGGCGGACGCGATCCTCACGGAGGAAATCCGCTCCTCCGGGCAGGACAAGCGGCTGACGAAGTACTTCCCCACGCTGGCCGGCGGCGCGCAGGCGGGGTTTGCGGGCGAGCTCATCGTGCTGCGCGCGGTGCACGCGAGCGACAGCAAGATGCTGCCCGCGCGGCTGGCCTACGACCTGACCGAGCGCGTGACCGAGCGCATTCTGGACACGGTGCCGGGCGTGAGCCGGGTGTTTTACGACCTGACGCCCGGCTCCGAGCAGGACGAGGGGTTCCAGTAATTGCCCCGCTTGACAGCGCGGCGCGCGTCTGCTATACTACAAGCCAGCAAACACAGGGAGGATTTTTGATGTCGGTCAGCATTGTGGAGAAGCTCCACAACTAAACAGCCTTTGCGAGGGGAAACGGCGGGCGACGCTCCGCTTTGTTTTAGACCCTTGCGCTGTAGAACGCTGCCGACGCCCAAACCTGCCGTCATGAGACGACGCGGGCGCAACGGGCATGTTCCGTTGCGCCCTTTCTTTGCTCCATCGATTTTCGCGCGCCCCCGCCCGGATGCGCGGGGCGCATGAAAGATCGAGCCTGAGCGGAAGAGAAGCGGACGCTGTCCGCCGTCGCCCAATGCCCGCAGGGGACGTATGCCCGCACGCAACGCGTACGGCGGCCGTCCTCTGCGGGCATTTTTGGCATGTAGAAGGGAAAGATGATTTCATGAACCAAACCGAAAAGGCTTTAGAATTCGACACCATCCGGCAGATGCTCGCGGAGTACGCGCTGTGCGAGCGGGCGAAGGAGCGGCTTAGGGCGCTCGCCCCCACGCTCAGCGAGGCGGAATGCCGCCGCCGTCTTGCGCAGACGAGCGACGCCCGCGCCGTGCTCGACGCCTGCGGCGCGCCGCCGCTGGTCCCGATGCAGGACGTTGAAAAGACGCTGGCGCTGTGCGCGGCGGGCGCGATGCTGCTGCCGGGGCAGCTCACGCAGCTCGCGCGGTTCAGCGTGGCCTGCGAGCGCATGCGCGCCTACCTTTCGCGCGCGGCGGGCGGGGCCTCGTTCGTCGCGGGGTACGGCGGGAGCATGGGCGGGCTGCGGGACCTCGCGGAGGAGATCGAGCGCTGCATCCGCGGGGAGGAGATCGAGGCCTCGGCCTCGCCGAAGCTTCGCGACGTGCGCCGCAGGCTGGAGAGCGTGCGCGCGCAGATTCAGTCGAAGCTCGCCTCCATCGTGCAGTCGCGGCGCGCGATGCTCACCGACGGCACGATCGTGCAGCGTAGCGGCCGCTTCGCGCTGCCCGTGCGGCGCGAGTGCCGCGGCCAGTTCGCGGGCAGCGTGCTGGACGTGTCGGGCTCCGGCTCCACGGTCTTCATGGAGCCCGCGGCCGTGGGCAAGCTGCAGGAGCAGGCAAACGAGCTGATGATGGAGGAGGAGGCCGAGAAGCGCCGCATTCTCTACACGCTCAGCGCGCTCGTACAGGAGGAGGAGGCGACGTTTCGCCTCAACATGCAGGCCATGGAAGAGCTGGACTTCGTGTTCGCGAAGGCCAAGCTCAGCCAGGCCATGGACGGGCGCGAGCCGGAGATCACGCTGGAGCGGCGCATTCGCCTGCGCGGCGCGCGCCACCCGCTGCTGGAGCGGGAGGCCTGCGTGCCGCTCGACTTTGAGATGGCGGACGGCAGGCGCGGCGTGATCGTCACCGGGCCCAACACCGGCGGCAAGACCGTGATGCTCAAGACCGTGGGCCTGCTTTCGATGATGGCGCAAAGCGGCCTGCACGTGCCCGCCGGGGAGGGCAGCACGCTTTGCATGCACAGCGCCTATTTGTGCGACATCGGGGACGGGCAGAGCATCTCGGAAAACCTGTCCACCTTCTCCGCGCACATGACGAACATCATCGACATATTGAAGCGGAGCGACCGGGAGAGCCTGGTGCTGCTGGATGAGCTGGGCTCGGGCACCGACCCGGCGGAGGGCATGGGCATCGCCGTGGCGGTGCTGGAGGAGCTGCGCCTGTGCGGGTGCATGCTGGTCGCGACCACCCACTACCCGGAGGTCAAGGCCTACGCGCAGCGGGCGGAGGGCTTCGTGAACGCGCGCATGGCGTTCGACCGGGAAAGCCTGCGGCCCACCTACGTGCTGGAGATCGGCCAGGCGGGCGAGAGCTGCGCGCTCTACATCGCGCGCAGGCTGGGGCTGCCGGAGCACGTGCTCCGCCGCGCCGGGCAGGCCGCCTACGGCGCGGCGCGGGCGGAGAGCCCGGCGGCGGCGCCCCGGAGGGAAGACGCGACTCGGCAGGGCGACACGCCCCGGCTGGGAGCCGAGCCTTGGCCGGGGGCCGAACCTCGGCAGGGCGACACGCCCCGGCTGGGAGCCGAGTCTTGGCAGGGCGACACGCCCCGGTCGGGGGCCGAAATTTGGAAGGGCGACACGCCCCGGCCGGGGGCCGAACCTCGGCTGAAGAGGGAGAACGCGCCGCGCGCGCAGAGCGCCCACGCGCTGTCGTTCGGCATCGGGGACAGCGTGCGCGTCTACCCCGGCGGGGAGACGGGCATCGTGTTCGAGACGGCCAACGCGCGCGGGGAAATCGGCGTGCAGGTCAAGGGCAAAAAGGCGCTGTACCCCCACAAGCGGGTCCGCCGCATCGCAAAGGCGAGCGACATGTACCCGGAGGACTACGACTTCTCGATCGTGTTCGACACGGTGGAAAACAGAAAGGCGCGGCGCATTCTGGAAAAGCGCTACGACCCCCAGGCGCAGGTACGCTACGACGGGGAGGGGAAGGCATGAGCGCGATTTTGGCGCGGGGGCTTACGAAGACGTACCGCCGCTTTGAAAAGCAGGAGGGGCTGCTGGGCAGCGTGAAGTCGCTGCTGCACCGCAGGTACGTGGAAAAGACGGCGCTGCGGGGCTTCGACCTGCGCGTGGAGCCCGGGGAGTTCCTGGCCCTCATCGGGCCCAACGGCGCGGGCAAGACGACGCTGGTGAAGCTGCTGACGGGCATCATCGCGCCCACGGGCGGCGAGGTGTCGGTGCTCGGCTACGAGCCCAGCAGGCTGCAAAACGCGCTCAAGAAGCGCTACGCGGTGGTCATGGGCCAGAAGAGCCAGCTCTTCCCGGAGCTGACGGCGGCGGACACGTTCCTGCTCATGCGCGAGATGTACGAAATCCCCGAAGCGCGCTACCGCGAAAACCTGCGCGAGTTCACGCGCCTGTTCGACGCGGAGGGGCTTTTCAGCGTGCAGGTGCGCACGCTTTCGCTGGGCGAGCGCATGAAGATGGAGCTGATCGCCTCGCTTTTGCACGACCCGGAGGCGCTGTTCCTGGACGAACCGACGCTGGGGCTGGACGCCGTGGCCCAGCACCAGGTGCGCGCCTTTCTGCGCGAGGTGAACCGGCGGCGCGGCACGACGATCCTGCTCACGTCGCACTACATGGAGGACATCCTGCAGCTCTGCGGGCGCTGCGTGGTCGTCACGGAGGGCGAAAAGCGCTACGACGGGGAGACGCAGGCGCTCTTCGAGCGATACCGGCGGCCGGACGACGCGGACGTGGGCGAGACGGTGGCGCGCATCTACCGGGAAGCGGGGAGGGCGGGCGCATGAGAAAGTACCTGCACATCGCCGCCGTCAGCTTCAAGGCGCAGATCACCTGGCGCTTCGACACCCTGATGACCCTTTTGCTGGGGCTGTTTCAGGTGCTGATGAACTACGTGCTCTGGGGCGCGATCTTCAGCGAGCGCGAGGGGATCGCGGGCTTCACCCAAGGGACGATGATGGCCTACGCGGTCGCGAGCGCGACGCTCTCGCGCCTGGACCTCTCCGCCTCGGTGAGCGCGGAGGTCGGCGCGCGGCTGCGCGACGGCACGTTTTCCCGCTACATGGTGCTGCCCGTGGAACCCCAGAGCTACTTCCTCTTTCAGACCGCGGGCGCGGCGGGCTATATGCTGCTCTTCGCCGCGCCCGCGGCGGCGCTCTTTTCCCGCCTCTTCGGGGCCGCCTGGCCCCCGTTCCCCGGCGCGGGGACGCTGCTCGCGGCGGCGCTCATGACGCTGCTCGGCCTCGCTTTCATGGCGGAGCTGCACTTCCTGCTCGGCGTGCTGGTGCTCAGGTTCGAGAACATCAGCGTCTTTTTGATGATCCAAAACAACCTGACGCTCTTCCTCACGGGCGCGATGGTGCCGCTCATGCTGCTGCCCGCGGGCCTGCGCGCGGCGATGCGCCTGTTTCCGTTTTACTACGTGACCTACCTGCCCGCGATGCTGCTGACGGGCCGCTGCGCCGGGGAAGCGCTGCCGGGGCTGGCGGTGATCTCCCTGTGGCTCGCGCTGACGGCGGCGCTCGGCGCGGGAATCTACCGGCGGCTGCGGCTGCGCTATGACGGGGTGGGCCTATGAAGAAGAACCTTCGCCTCGTCCGCCTGCTCGTGCGCATGCGCCTTTCGCATTTGATGGTCTTCCGCTTCTCCTTCTTCGGCGCGTTTTTCGTGGACGGCACGCTGTTCGCCGTGCAGATCCTGATGTTTTCTGCGATCTACGGACAGGTGGACGCCATCGGCAGGTGGACGCGCGGGCAGATGCTGATCTTCATCGGCACCTTCTCGCTCATCAACGCGCTCAACATGGCCGTATTCTTCTTCGGCATCAACGACATCCCCCGCAAGATTCGCGAGGGGACGCTGGACGCCTACGTCACCAAGCCCGTGAACCCCCTGCTGCGGCTGACGTTTGAAAGCGTCAACCCCGGCTCGCTGCCACTGATCCCGCTCAGCCTCGTCATCGTGCTTTCGGGGGTGCGCGAGGCGGGGGTCGCGGTGGACGCAGGGCTCGCGCTCGCCTACGCGGCGATGGTGCTGCTCATGACGCTGCTGTGGTACGACATGGAGCTCATCGTGCGCACCCTGCCCTTCTTCACGCTCTCCATCCGCGGCGCGGACCAGCTGGAGGGCACGGCGCTGGACCTGTGCATGAAGGTGCCGGGCACGCTGTTCCGGGGCGCGTTCAGGCTGGTCTTCTGCCTGTTCGTGCCCTACGGCGTCATGTCCACCGTGCCCACGCAGCTGCTCACGCGCACGCTTTCCCCCGCGGGCGCGCTGTACGCGCTGCTGCTCTGCGCGTCGTTTACCGCCTTTGCGCTGCTGTTTTGGCGCTTCGGCCTGCGCCATTACAAGAGCGCGGGGGGTTAAGGCGCGCGGGAGCCCCCATGGACGGCGAAAAGCGGCCGGGCCTTTCGGGCCGACCGCTTTTGCCAAGCATTCCGTCACTTTTTGCCGCGGTTTTTTTTGACCAGAACCAAGCCCCCGACGCAGCACAGGAGGATGGCGACGACCGCTGCCGTGTTCATCTGAAGCCCCCCTTTCGAGCGTTGTTTCTTTGGTAAAGGATTATGCGGCCATTATACGCCCCGCGCGCGCCTTTTGCAATGGCATCCCGCGCGCCGTGTGCTATAATAGAGGACAAATCAGGCAAGGAGCAGGGCTTATGAGTGCGTTTCAGGAACGGACGGGCGCGCCGGATCACATCGAGATTCGCGGCGCGCGCGTGCACAACCTACGGAATATCGATGTGGACGTCCCGCTGGGCAGGCTGGTGGGCGTGGCCGGGGTGTCGGGCTCCGGCAAGTCCTCGCTCGCGCTGGGCGTGCTGTACGCCGAGGGCTCCCGCCGCTACCTGGAGGCGCTGTCCGCCTACACCCGGCGGCGCATGACGCAGGCGGCGGAGGCGAAGGTCGACAGCGTGGAGTACGTCCCCGCGGCGCTGGCCCTCCACCAGCGGCCCGCCGTGCCGGGCGTGCGCAGCACCTTCGGCACGTCCACCGAGCTGCAAAACCCCCTGCGGCTCATGTTCTCGCGGCTGGGCAGCCACCGCTGCCCAAACGGGCACGAGGTTCCGCCCTCGGTGCGCGTGGCGGCGGGCAAGCCGCTCGTCTGCCCGGCGTGCGGGGCGGCGTTCGACGGCCCCAGCGCCGAGAGCTTTTCGTTCAACAGCACGGGCGCCTGCCGGACCTGCGGCGGCACGGGCGTGGTGCGGAAGGTGGACGAGGCGACGCTCGTGCCGGACGAATCCCTCACGATAGACGGCGGCGCGGTGGCCCCCTGGAACTCGCTGATGTGGTCGCTGATGACCGACGTGTGCCGGGAAATGGGCGTGCGCACGGACGTGCCCTTCCGCGAGCTGACGCGCGCGGAGCGGGAGATCGTCTTTCACGGCCCGGCGGAGAAGCGGCACATCCTGTACAAGGCCAAGAGCAGCAACCAGGCCGCCGAGCTGGACTTCACCTACTACAACGCGGTCTACACCGTGGAAAACGCGCTGGCGAAGGTCAAGGACGACAAGGGCATGAAGCGGGTGGAGAAGTTTTTGCGGCAGGACGTCTGCCCGGACTGCGGCGGCACCCGGCTGTGCGGGCAGGCCCGCGCCACGCGGCTGTGCGGCAAGCGCCTGGACGAGGCCGCGGCCATGACGCTGGACGCGCTGATCCCCTGGGTGCGGTCCATCCCGGCGCAGATGCCCGCGGACATGCGGGACATGGCCGAGAGCATCTGCGGCCAGTTCCTGAACACGGCCCGGCGGCTCACGGAGCTGGGGCTGGGCTACCTCGCGCTCGACAGGGCGGGCGGCACGCTTTCCACCGGCGAGCGCCAGCGGGCGCAGCTCGCCCGCGCGGTGCGCAACCGCACCACCGGCGTCCTGTACGTGCTCGACGAGCCGTCCATCGGGCTGCACCCCTCCAACGTGGACGGCCTGCTGGGGGTGGTGGACGACCTGATCGCCCACGGCAACTCCGTCGTGCTGATCGACCACGACGTGCGGGTGCTCAGGTCCGCCCAGTGGCTGATCGAGATGGGCCCCGGCGCGGGCGCGCACGGCGGGCGGGTGCTCTTTCAGGGCACGGTCGCGGACGCCGCAAAGTCCCCCGATTCCCTGCTCGCCGGGTTCCTGACGGGGAAAGAGCCGGCCGTCGTCCGCGAGCGGGCCGAGAAGCAGGCGATGTTCGAGCACGGGCGCATCCGGCTCTCGACCTCGCCGCTGCACACCGTGCGCGCGCTTTCGCTGGACATCCCCAAGGGGCGGCTGGTGGCCGTGACGGGCGTGTCCGGCTCCGGGAAGACCACGCTCATCCTGGAAAGCCTGATCCCGGCCCTGCGCGCGCGGATCGACGGCGCGCCGCTGCCCGCCCACGTCCGGGACGCAGAGGCCCCGGGCATCGGCCGGGTGAACCTGATCGACGCGACGCCCATCGGGCTCAACGTCCGCTCGACCGTGGCGACCTACAGCGGCGTGCTAGACGACCTGCGGCGGCTCTTCGCCGCCGCGCCGGAGGCGAAGCGGGCGGGGCGCAGGGCAGGCGATTTTTCCTACAACACGGGCGCGCTGCGCTGCCCGGGCTGCGACGGCACCGGGCAGATCACGATGGACGTGCAGTTCCTGCCGGACGTGGACATCGTCTGCCCGGACTGCGGCGGCTCCCGGTACGGGCGCGAGGCGGAGCGCATCCGCTACCGCCCCCGCAGGGCGGCGCTGGACGACCCCGGCCTGACGCTGCCGGAGCTGATGGCGATGAGCGTGGAGCAGGCGCTGTGCCGCCTGTCGGACGTTGCGAAGGTTCGGGAGCGCCTGCAGGTGCTCGCGGACCTGGGGCTGGGCTACCTCACGCTCGGGGAGGCCACCCCGAGCCTTTCCGGCGGCGAGGCCCAGCGGCTCAAGCTGGCCGCCGAGATGGGCAGGGCCCAGCACGACGCGGTCTTCGTGTTCGACGAGCCGACGATCGGGCTGCACCCGCTGGACGTGCGGGTGCTGATCGGCGTGTTTCAGCGGCTGATCCAAAGCGGGGCCACGGTGATCGTCATCGAGCACGACCTGGACATGATCGCAAACGCCGACTACGTGGTGGACATGGGCCCGGGCGGCGGCGAGGCGGGCGGGCGGATCGTGGCGGCGGGCACGCCGGAGGAGATCGCCCGGGACGAGGGCAGCCTGACCGGAAGGTATCTGCGGGAAGTCGTCGGGTGAGACAGCAAATATCCGGCGGCCCAATGCCGAAACGAAAGCGGCTGAATTGATAAATAGTGAGGGAAAGACGATGAGAAAAGCGTATATCATTCCGGCGTGTTCGGGAATGAAGATGGATGTAAGGAAAGGCCAAAGGATTGCGGTGATCGACATGGAAGGGGGCCAGGTGGTAGACTTTTTTGCCGAAGTTAACGGAAACACGAGGGAATTTCTTTCAACCGGCGTGACGATCGATTGCAATGAATCCCTGAAACTGAAAGTTGGCGACAAGATTTTCAGCAACCTATATCATCCCATGCTGGAGATACTTTCCGACGATGTAAAGGAGCACGATTTACTGCATCCCTGCTGCCGAACGGAAATGTATGATTTCTTTTATCACAACGGAGAAGGACACCCGAACTGTCTGGACAACCTCAATGGGGCGCTGGGAGAGCATCGCGCCGCAATTACGCCTGTCAACCTGTTTATGCACACAAAGATTCACGCAGACGGCAGCATTTCGGTCGAAGAACCGATCTCCAAAGCAGGGGATCAAATTGTCTTGCGGGCTCTCTTGGATCTGACACTGGGCGTTGCCGCCTGCAGCGTTTCTGAAAGCAAGTGCAACAGTGGAAAGTGTTCGCCGATTCAAGTCGTGATCGAATGACGGAGCTGTGCTTTTCATGACGGGCTCATGACGCCGGCTGCGGGACGCATAGGAGTCCGGGCGGCGAGGCGCGCGGCCTTGAAGCCGCCGGGAACCCAAAAAAGGCGGCGCAAACCGCCTTTCAGCGTGTCGACAAAGTGGCAACCGCCACTTTGTCGAGGTTACGGGTGATTTTTTCGCTCCGCAAAACTGCGTTTTGCAACGGAAAAAGCCCCGACTACGAAAGGAGCGAAGCGACTAGGCGCGAGGACAGCGCGAAGCGCTCCGCAGGGCCGTACCCAGCGCATAGCGCTGGGCGCAGCGGGCAAAGCCGGGCGATACGATTGCAGTCTTGAGACGGCTTTTGGTTTGTCTATCCTCAATAGGTTTTTCGACAATCTGAAAGGCGGTGTAAACCGCCTTTTTTGCTTATAGGTGCGTGAGATTCGCATGCGGCCGGAGCGGCCGTTCGGAGGTGGAAGCGGGCACAGCCCGCCGCCTATTCGCCGCCGAGCAGCTCGTCGGTGAGCGCCAGAATCTGCGGCGCGAGCTTTTCACGCCGCCGCCTCGTGACGGCGCGGCAGAGCGGATAGGCGGCGGCGATGAGCGCGAGGCCGAGGAGCCCGACCGCGATCCCCGGCGCGAAGAGCCCCGTCCAGACCATCGTCATGCTCATGCCCAGCCCCAGCAGGAGCGTGCCCGCGATGCCCACGGTGAGCGCGGCGACTCTGCCGGGGCGCGAGGCGCGCGCGTCCAGACTGCGCAGGAGCGCCATCCTGTCCGCCTGCGGCGGGGCGTACTTTTGCCGGATGCGCCGTACCTCCTCCTGCTTGCTGGCGCTGTAGGTGTAGGAAAAGGAACCGGATTCCCTGTCGTCCATGCTTAATTCTCCTTTGCTTCGGGGTGAGGGTTTGATGAGAGCGCGCGCAGCGCCCGAGACGCGCGCGCGACCATGAGAAAGGCCATGGCGAGGGTCGTCAGGCACACCGCGCCGCCGGTGAGCGCGTTCATCGTCCGCTGAAAGGCGGGGCTCCCGCCGAAGGAGGCGAACATCGCCGTCTGCAGGGAGAGCATCGACACCAGCGCCGTCGACAGCCCCAGCACCTTCGCGGCGGTGTACACGGGGCTTTGCAGCCTGCGAAAGCGCACGAGCCCGACGATGGCGGCGGCGACGGCGTAGAACGCGTAAAGCGCCGCCGCGAAGATCAGGTGGCCGGGGTAGCGGTAGCCGCGCCCGTCCAGCACCATCTGGAGGGTGACGGCGAGCAGCGCCGCGTTCAGCGGGAACAGCAGACAGCCGCAGAGGCGGGCGGCGCGGTACTCCAGGCGCACGTTGCGCCCGCCGGTCAGGGCGCATTTCGCGAGCAGGCCGCGCGCCGCCGCGAGCGCGAGGTAGTAGACGGCGAGCGCGCCGAACCAGAAGGAGCGGTAATAGAGGCCCGCGCCGAGCTTGAGCAGGGCGCAAAGGCCGTTGACGGCGGCGGAGCCCAGCAGGGAGAGGCGGGCGCGAAAGCGGACGTCCACAAGGCAGCGCTCGGCGAGGGCGTTTCGGCGGACGCGCGCGCGAATACGGCGCAGCGCCCCCGGCGCGCGCAGGCACCAGACGGCGAGCGCGTAAAAGCTCGCCGTGTAGAGCGCATAGGCGGCGGGGGAGCCGTCGAGCCCCCGCGCGAACACGAGGCGGAGCGCGCCCGCGCAAAGCAGCGTGAGGGGCAGCAGGACGAACAGCCGGGGCCGCGCGAGCGATGAAAACACCTGCGTCCGGCGCTTCATGAAGCCTCCCGCCGCAGGCGGACGGTGAAGGCGCTGCCCTCGCCCACCCGGCTCGTCACCGAGATTTCGCCGCCCAGGATGTCCACCACGCGCCGCACCAGGGCCAGCCCCAGACCGTTGCCCTGCGCGGCGTGGGCGGTGTCGCCCTGATAGAACTTCTCAAAGATGTGCCGCCCGACCTCCGGGGGGATGCCGCAGCCCGTGTCCTCGACCGTCACCACGGCGTACTCCCCCTGCGTGGTAAGCCGGACGCGGATCGTGCCGCCCGGCTCCGTAAATTTGATGGCGTTGGAGAAGAGGTTGTTCCAGATGAGCGAGAGCAGCTCCGCGTCCGCCCGGACGCTCACGCCCTCCTCCAGCTCGGGCTCGATGGCGAGCCCCTTTTCCTCCCAGGCTTCCTCGAAGCGCAGCAGGCATTCCCGCAGATGTTCGCCCAGCTCAAAGGAGGTGGCGGCCGGAAAGATCTGCTGGTTTTCCAGCTTGCTGAGCCGCAGGATATTGGTGATCAGCTCGGACAGGCGGCGTGTGGCGGCGGTAATGGCCCGCGCGTACTCCAGCCGCTGCGCCTCCGGCAGGCCGGGAGCCTGCAGCAGCGTCGCGTAGTTCTGCATGATCGAAAGCGGGGTCTTCAGCTCGTGGGAGACGCTGGCGACGAAGTCCGTGCGCAGCGTTTCGATGCCGGACAGCTCCTGCGCCATGCGGTTGAAGTCCTCGATGATCGCGTCGAACTCGTTCATGCCCTCAAAGCGGTGCAGGGGCTCGATGCGCGCGGAAAAGTCGCCCTGCGTCAGCCGCCGCGTGGCGCCGAGGATGCGCTCCACCGGGCGGCGCACGCTGATCCGGCGGCGGATGCCGTCCAGAAGCGTGCACAGAAGGCTCAAAAACAGGACGTTGCCGAACGTGATCGTCGCGGCGTGCGCAATCTGCGCCTGCGTCAGCCGGGCCCCCAGCGCCTCCTGCAGGGCCTCCAGAAACAGCAGGAAGCAGCAGGAGACGACGAACGAAATCAGCAGGAAGAAGAGCGCGTAGCCGCGCAGGGAAAACAGGCTGCGGCGCACGCGCCTGTCCACGGCCCGCGCCCTCATTTGATCACCGCCTTGTAGCCCAGGCCGTGCACGGTCACGATCTCGAAGTCGCGGCAGGCGGAGAGCTTGTCGCGCAGCTTCGTCATGTAGACGTCCACCGTGCGGGCGCCGGAGGAGGTGTCCGCATCCCAGAACTCCTCCATGAGCTGGGCGCGGGTAAACGTCTTTCTGGGATAGGAAAGCAGCTTGAAGAGCAGGTCGAACTCCCGCACGGTGAGCGGCACCTCCTCGCCCCGCAGGTAGGCCGTGTGCTCCCCGGCGTCCATCACGAGGCTGCCCACGATCAATCGCCTGCTGGAGGCGATGCCCGCCCGGCGCAGCAGCGCCTGAATGCGCAGCAGCAGCTCGTCCAGCTCGATGGGCTTGACCATGTAGTCGTCGATGCCCGCCTGAAACCCCTGCCGCTTGGCGGGCAGGTCGTCGCGCGCGGTCATGAACAGCAGGGGGATTTCCCGGTTCATCTCCCGCAGGGCCTTCGCGAACGCGAAGCCGTCCATGCCGGGCATCATGACGTCCGACACGACCAGGTCGAAGGCGCCGTCGTACAGGGCGTCGAGGGCCGCGTCCGCGCCGGGGCAGCCCACGGCCTCAAAGCCGTTTTGCGCAAGATACGAACAGACCGCCCGATTGAGCGCCCGGTCGTCCTCCACGACCAGAATTTTGAACATGGCCTTGCCTCCCTCGCCTGCCCGGGCGTGCCGGGGCTTTTCCTTCAGTATACCATGCGGTTGTTAAGGTTTTGTTTGCGGACGAAAAAAATGCGGGGCGGCCGCCTGTACCATGCCGCCCCGCGCGCTCACTTATCCGTTTTATCGTCCGGCGCGTCGGTCCTCTCCAGGAAGGCGCGGACGAAGCCGCCCTCGATTTTCCGGTACGCGCCGGTGACCGCCCTTTCGATCCGCTTGTAGGTGCCGACGACCGCCTTTTCGATCGCCCTGGGGGTCTTGAGCCTGTATTGGGGCATTGTCTTTTCCTCGCTTTCTCTCGTCCCGACGATCACTGTAATCCCCGGCAGGCGGGAATGAGCAGCATGAGGAGGAGGATGCCCAGGCAGCCCACCGCGATGCCGGGGACGAGCAGGTTCGTCCAGACCATCGCCATGCACATGCCCAGCCCCAGCGTCAGCGCCCCCACGACGCCCAGCGCGGCGATGCCGGCGCTGCGGGCGCTGAGCCGGAAGGGCGGCTTATTCAGCATCCGGCGGCGCACGACGACCATCGCCAGCAGCACGAGCGCCCCCACGCACCCCAGCACGACGCCAGGGCGCTGCATGTTCCACGCGGGCAGCAGGCACATGCACATGCCGATTCCGAAGAGGATGACGCCGACGGTTCCCATCACCAGAGAGACAAAGTTTTCCCGTTTCATTTAAAGTGACCTCCGCTTTCTTTTTTAGCGCACCCGGCGCGATGGATTCATTGTAGCGGAGCGGTGTTTTCGATTTGATGACGAGATGTTTGCGAAGTGTTAAAGCCAAAAAAGAAAGCCTCCGCGCTTGTGGAAAGGCGGAGGATGTACCTTGACGGGGAATTTTCTCAGTCTTAAACCGCCATCGGGCTCAGGTACGCCTTGCGCCCGTCGGCGCCTACGACCTCGACGCGCACGAAGCGGTCGGAGCGGCGCAGGGTGTAGACGGCCTCGCGGATGTCCTCGCCCACCTGGCAGCGGCCCTCGGTCCAGACGTTGTTGGAGTAGAAGATGACCTTGCGCGCGCCCCGGCAGCGGACGGTCATCCGCCCCTCCGAGAGCTCGACCTGCTCGATGCGCGGGCCGCGCGTGGCGTAAAAGCGCCCGGCGTCCACGGCCTCCAGCAGCGCCTCGCGCGTCAGGCTGCGGGCGTTGACGTAGAGGCAGGTCTGGCACTCGTCGCCGTCGTAAAAGTGCGCGTCGTCCGCGCCCACGACCGGCACGACGAGCCCGTTCGTGCTCGCCACGTCCGAAAACGAGGCGGATTCGGCGCGGTCGGCGTTCCAGGGCGAGCCGGAAACCGTGTTGTAGATTTCGAGCGCCGAGATGCCCGAAAGCCGCCCCAGCATTTGCAGGGTGTTGAGCGACCAGCAGGGGTGGGCGAGGATGGCGCGCCCGCCCGCCGCGCGGATCGCCGCGACGCCGTCCTCCGGCTTCGCGCCCGCGTCCTCGTCGCAGACCGCCTGCGTGTCGAATGCGCCTTGAAGGCCCAGGGCCGTGATGTGGACGACCTGATTGGAAAAGCCGTAGTCCAGCTCCGTGCCCGAGAGCACCAGCAGCCCCTGCTCGCGCCGCTCCGGCGAGATCACGCGGTGGTCGGTGAGGGTGACGAAGTCGTAGCCCTGCGCGGCGTAGCGCGCGACGGCGTCCCCAGGCGAAAGCCGCCCGTCGCTGAGCGTGGTGTGCATATGGGTATTGCCCTTGAAAAAGCCAAGGGATTCATCGAAGAGCTTCATGCCGTACCTCCATCGTAGCTGTTGGTTGCATTATACGCAATGCGGCGGGGGATGTCAATCGCGCGAGCGGTGGACGGCCCGGCGCAAAAGCGGTATAATGGGGGCAGTGAAAAGGAGCTGGAGGAATGGACGTGACGGAGGAGAGGATCGCGCGAATCGCTCAGGCAATCTCGCCGCTGCCGTTCGTCTGCGGCGTGGTGCTGGGCGGCTCGCGGGCGACCGGGAGCGCCGCGCCGGATTCGGACGTGGACATCGGGGTGTACTACGACCCGGCGGGCTTTGACGCCGGGAAACTCAGCGAGGCCGCGCGGGAGCTGGACGACGCGCACCGGGAAAACCTGGTCTGCCGCGAGGGCGAATGGGGCGGCTGGGTGAACTGCGGCGGGTGGCTGACGGTGGACGGCTGCCCGGTGGACCTGATCTGCCGGGACGTTCGGCGGGTGCGCCGCGCCGTAGACGAGACGGACGCGGGGCGGTTTTCCGCGCACTATCAGCCGGGGCACCCGCACGCGTTCCTCGACGTGATGTATCGGGGCGAGCTGGCCTTAGCGAAGGTGCTGTGCGCGAGGGACGCGGCCCTCCTGCCGCTCAAGTCGCGCGCGGAGGTCTACCCGGAGGCGCTGCGCGCTTCGCTCCTCGCCTTCTTTCTGTTCGAGGCGGACTTCTCCTGCCGGCTGGCGCAAAAGAGCGCCCCGGGCGGGGACGCCTACTACGTCTGCGGGCACCTGTTCCGCGCGGTCTCGGCGCTGAACCAGACGCTGTTCGCGCTGAACCGAACCTACCTGCTCAACGAGAAGAAGGCGACGCTGCGCGCGGAGGGCCTCGCCCTCGTCCCGGCGCGCTACCGCGAGCGCGTGAACGCCGTCTTCTCGCTCGCCGGGGAGAGCCTTGCGCGGTCCGTCTGTGCGCTCCTCGCGCTTTGCGCCGAGGTGCGCTCGCTGGCGGAGCAAAACTGAGGAAAAGCAAATCGGGCCCCCGCGCGATCCTGCCGCGCGGGGGCCCGATTTTGCTTTCTCTTATGCGTCGCGGCTGCCGATGTCGCGGCGCATGTACGCGCCGTCGAAGTGAATCTTCCCGGCGGCGGCGTAGGCCCTGTCCACGGCCTCGCGCAGCGTGTGCGCGGCGGCGGTGACGCCCAGCACGCGGCCGCCCGCGGTGTAGACGCGCCCGCCCTGCGTGCGGGTGCCCGCGTGGTACACGGTCGCGCCCAGCGCGGCGGCGTCCTCGATGCCGGTGATCTCCTTGCCCGACTCGTACTTGCCCGGGTAGCCGCCGGAGGCGAGCACCACGCAGGCCGCGGCGTCGTTCTTCCAGCGGATTTCGGCGTCCTTTAGGCGTCCCGCCTCCACCGCCTCGAAGATCGCCATCAGGTCGGCGTCCAGCAGGGGCAGGATGGCCTGCGTCTCCGGGTCGCCGAAGCGCGCGTTGTACTCGACGACCTTCGGGCCGGTCGGGGTCAGCATCAGGCCGACGTAGAGCACGCCCTTGAAGAGGATGCCCTCGGCGTTCATCGCCGCGAGGGTCGGCAGGAGGATTTCACGCTCCACGCGCTGCGCGATGGCCGGGGTGTACAGGGGGCTGGGCGCAAAGGCGCCCATGCCGCCGGTGTTCGGGCCCAGGTCGCCGTCCAGCACGCGCTTGTGGTCCTGCGAGGCGGGCATGGGGCGCAGGGTCTTGCCGTCGCAGAAGCACAGCACCGTCACCTCGCGGCCGAACATGCACTCCTCGATCAGCACGCGCGCGCCGGATTCCCCGAACCTGTGGCCCTGCATCATGTCGCGCACGGCGTCCTTCGCCTCGTCGATCGTCTGCGCGACGACGACGCCCTTGCCCAGCGCGAGGCCGTCCGCCTTGACGACGATGGGCGCCTCCTGCGCGTCCAGATAGGCGAGCGCCGCGTCGCAGTCCGTGAAGATTTCGCACTTCGCGGTGGGGATGTGGTATTTGCGCATCAGGTTCTTGGCGAAAATCTTGCTCGACTCCATGCGCGCGGCCGACTGCGTCGGGCCGAAGGCGCGGATGCCCTCCGCCTCCAGCCGGTCCACGCAGCCCAGCGCCAGCGGGTCGTCCGGCGTGACGACCACGAAGTCCACGCGTTCTTCCCGTGCGAGGCGCACGATGCCGTCGACGTCCGTCGCCTTGACCTCCGGGAAGCAGCGGGCGACGCGGGCGATGCCGCCGTTGCCCGGCGCGCACAGCAGCTCCGTCACGCGCTCGGACTTTGAAAGGGCCAGGCAGACCGCGTGCTCGCGCCCGCCGCCGCCGATGACGAGTACCTTCATGGGAAAAACCTCCTTGTCGCAAAGAAGAAGCGGGCGGCGCGCCAAGCGCGCCGCGCCGGGGACGAAGGAAAACGCCCCGCCCGTAGGGAGCGAAGCGGCGGGCCCGGCGCGGGGCCGGGCGATGAAACGGGGGCGTTTACAGGTCCACGCCCATGAAGAGCTGGTCCGTGCGCACCCATTCAAAGTGCATGCGCTGCAGCAGGCGCATGGCCCGCAGGTTACGCCGGGGCACGTTCATGCGCACGAACTTGACGCCCCGGTCCAGCAGCGTGAGGCGCACCTGGCTGAGCAGGGCCGTGGCCACGTCGTGGCTGCGGTACTTGGGCACGGTGTACAGCGCCTCGATCTTCGCCTCCTGATCCTCGCCGGTGACGACGATCTCGCCCCAGAGCTCGGAGCCGCCGTAGACGGCGAACGCGCAGAAGTTCGGCGTGCGGGAGACGTCCTCCAGCCACTCCACGGCGTGCTCGCCCGCGCCGAAGGCCTGCATGCGGCGCACGACGCCCTCCGCCTCCGAGCGGCTGCGGCGCGGGATTTCGATGATCTGCGTGGACAGCGGCGGGTAGACCGTGCGCTCGTGCTTGCTCAGCCGCCACACGAACAGCTCGTCGCCGTCCGTGTCGTCGAAGCCCAGGGACTTGAAGTAATGGTAGCGCTCTACGTCGCCCATCTGGCAGGCGATGTAAAGGCGCCCCGGCGCGCGCCCGGCCTGCCGGTGCAGCACCGCGGCCTCGGCCCGCAGCGCGCCGTAGAGCATGTCGCGCGCGCGCGGGTGCGCGTCCATATCCATCACGATTTCCAGCGGACGCTCGGGATAGACGTCCCGGACATTGCGGGCGACGACCGAGCCCTGACCCAGCTCGACGCCCGCGTTGTCCGAGACGAGAAAACACTGATCCCGCGTAGCGCCGCTAAAGCCGCTTTGCGGATGGTATATCTTCATCGAAGGCTCTCCTTATATCCGTGGTGAACAGGCGCGCCCGTTTGAGGGGGCGGGCCTACGAACCTTTATATTACGCTAAAATCCGCTCATAGGCAAGGTTTCTCAGCCAATTTACGCGAAATTTGGCAAAACATACGGTTCCTTTTATTCTACCACAAATACCCGCCTTCCATCTACCCGCAATTTTCCAGCGCAGAAGAGGGAAACGCTGCGCGGCAGGATGCGGTGCTCCACCGTGAGCACGCGCGCGGCCAGCGCGTCCGCGTCGTCCGTCTGAAGGACCGGCACGCTTTCCTGCATCACGACGCAGCCGTGGTCCACCTGCTCGTCCACGAAGTGCACGGTCGCGCCGGAAATCTTCGCGCCGTAGGCGATCACCGCCTCGTGCACATGATGACCGTACATGCCCACCCCGCAGAAGGCGGGAATCAGCGCCGGGTGGATGTTGAGGATGCGGTGGGGGAACGCGGCGACCACCTGCGGCCCCACGATGGGCAGGTAGCCCGCGAGCACCACCAGCTCCGCGCGCACGCGAAGGAGGTGGCGAAGGATTTCGTCGTTGAACGCCTCCGCGCTGCCCGCCTGCCTGCGGCTGACGAAGACGGCCTCGACGCCGCGCGCGCGCGCGCGCTCCAGCGCATAGGCCTTGGAGGCGTTCGCGAGCACCAGCACCACCTCGCCGTCGATCTCGCCCGCGTCGATGGCGTCCAAAATCGCCTGCAGGTTGGTGCCGCCGCCGGAGCAGAGCACCGCGATGCGCGTGCTCATGCGAGCACCAGCCTTTCGCCGCCCTCGGCCTGCCGCTCGACCGTGCCGATGCGATACGCCTTTTCGCCCAGCTCTATGGCGCGCCGGAGGACCGCGTCCGCGTCCTCGGGGCGCACGGCGAGCACCATGCCGACGCCCATGTTGAAGGTGTTGTAGATCTGCAGGTCCTCCATCTGGCCCAGGCGGCGCAGCATTTCAAAGATGGGCGGCACCGGCCACGCGCCGCGCTCGATGCGGGCCGAAAGGCCCTCGGGCAGGATGCGCGGGATGTTCTCGATGAACCCGCCGCCCGTGATGTGCGCGATGCCGTGGATGTCGAAGGCGCGGCAGAGCGAAAGCGCGCTCTTCACGTAGATGCGGGTGGGGGTGAGCAGCTCCTCGCCCAGGGACCTCCCGAGCTCCGGCACATAGGCGGAAAGGTCGGCGTCCTCCGTCAGCAGGAGCCTGCGCACCAGCGAATAGCCGTTGGAGTGTATGCCGGAGGACGCGAGGCCGACCAGCACGTCGCCCGCGCGGACCTTTTCGCCGCTGATGGACTTTTCGCGGTCCACGATGCCGACGGTGAAGCCCGCCAGGTCGTACTCGCCGTCCGAATAGAAGCCCGGCATCTCGGCCGTCTCGCCGCCGATGAGCGCGCAGCCCGCCTGACGGCAGCCCTCCGCGACGCCCGCGACGATCTGCTCGACCTTCTGCGGGTCGAGATAGCCGGTGGCGAGGTAGTCCAGAAACAGCAGCGGCCGCGCGCCCTGGCACACGACGTCGTTGACGCACATGGCCACGCAGTCGATGCCCACGGTGTCGTGCTTGTCCATCAGGAAGGCGAGCTTGAGCTTGGTGCCCACGCCGTCCGTGCCCGCGACGAGCACCGGCTTTTCGAGCCCCTCGTTTTCGATGGAGTAAAAGCCGCCGAACGAGCCGAGGCCGCCCAGCACGTTTTCGTCGAACGTCTTTTGCACGTGCTGCTTCATGCGCTTTACGGCCTCGTAGCCGCGCTCGACGTCCACGCCGGCATCTTTATACGTAATCATAGGACCATCCTTTCTCTTTGGCGCAGGGGAAGGCGAAGCAAACGCCCCTTACAGGTCGAGCACCAGCTCGGCCTCGTCCTCGCAGGGGTTGATGGGGTAGCAGCCGTCAAAGCAGCCGGTGCAAAACCCGCACCCGGAGCTTTCGACCGTGCGCAGCAGGTCCTCCTGCGAGAGGAACTTGAGCGAATCCGCGCCGATGAGGCTGCAGATTTCCTCGACGCTGCGGCCGTGGCCGACCAGCTCTTTGGTGGTGGCGATGTCCACGCCGAAGTAGCAGGGGCTGAGCACGGGCGGGGAGGAGATGCGCATGTGCACCTCGCGCGCGCCCGCGGTGCGCAGCATTTCGACGATCTTGCGGCTGGTCGTGCCGCGCACGATGGAGTCGTCCACCAGCACCAGGCGCTTGCCGCGCACGTTGCGCGCGAGCGCGTTGAGCTTGGTGCGCACGCCGATTTCGCGCATGCCCTGCTCCGGCTGGATGAACGTGCGCCCGACGTAGCGGTTCTTCGCTAGCCCCTCGCCGTAGGGGATGCCCGACTGCTCGCTGTAGCCGATGGCCGCGGGCAGCGCGCTGTCCGGCACGCCGATGACCATGTCGGCGCTCACGTCGTCCCCGATCGCGAGGCGGCGGCCCGCGTCCTTGCGCGCGGCGTAGACGCCGACCCCGTCGATGATCGAGTCGGTGCGCGCGAAGTACACGAACTCGAACACGCACAGCTTGCTTTGCAGCGGCGCGGGCACGTGGAAGGTGCGCAGGCCGTCCTTGTCGATGACCACGACCTCGCCCGGGCGCACGTCGCGCACGAACTCGGCGCCCACCGCGTCCAGCGCGCAGCTTTCGCT
>JAEXCG010000174.1 GCA_023402355.1 Bacillota bacterium
GTTGTCAAGAGAGAAAAAAGTTGCGTATTCTACAGACTCGAAATTTTGTTGCTTTGACACGGGCCTTTTATCTAGAATTCAGCATGAGCCCATATACATGCAGTTTTGTGAGAATACAAATCCCGGCGTTGATTGCTATTGGTATTTCTCAAAATTTTTTAGAAAAGGCGAACATGAAGTAAGGCGATATGCTAAACTACCAGAAATGGTATTTTATTGGGAAGATCCAACTAAGTTGGTGTTTGATCCGCGGAAAGAACTTGTTGTAAATGTTGAGCATATCATCCAAGATAACAAGAATAGATTTCCAGCACCTTTTTCAACAATGCCTGACTACCAGCTTCAGCTATTTATCGATGGAAGTGTGAAGGCTGCTAAAGAGCGGTTGCGCCGTAATTACAAAATTGCTGTTCCTCAGTATTTCATTACAGCAGGAACGATTCAATTGCTTATTCCACTTTGTTTAGCAGCACAGGATGTTGCAGACCTTGCCATTGTGGTGGAAGACTACGGTAATATGTACAGAGCATCAACTTGTTTGACACTTGATCAAGCTATGAATAACGCGCGTCTTTTAGCTCGGCCTGATCGCGATTGGCTCAATCCTTGATATAGCGTTTGGCAACATCATGGCAACAAAAAATCAGATAGCCTCTACTATCTGAATAATGAAAAGAATACCAATACTCTGACCAAAATCCCATAAGCAAATCTGTTTAGAAAACTTCTGACAGGAGCGAGTGGGAATGATAACGCAGTAGTTCTTTCATCCCGGAAAGCCTTTGATTTTCGAGGCTTTCTGGGATTTTTGTTTTTGGTCTGGCTACAGACTGGCTGCACACAGCTAGATTTTGTGGCCAGTCCCGAACCTCACAGCTCCGGCATGAAGACGTCAAGCTTCTGTGCTACCTCTCGCGCCCCAGACGCTCAGCGATCAGCGGCGGAGAGAAACCTATCTCGACCAGCAGGCTCGCGTGGCCGTGGCGGAGGAGGCGACGACATATTTCATCAGACGTTCAGATAAATGCAGACAGACTGTGACAGAGCATAATGATGGAGTGGCCAGGTTGGCGAAGCGTTCCGGAGCGATCTATGGTCTGGGAAATTTGGCTTTCTTTAGCGAAAAGTATCATGACATTGGGAGAAATACCATGAGTTACTACAACTACATCAATGATGCGGCAGACGGAAAACCTGTTGTTCGCGGCTCGGTACTCCACTCAATTTATGGTGCCTGTTTTGCAAATCATTTGGCAAAAGATACAGACCTTTTCTCAAAATTGGCGGCGGAGATGATCCGGGTCTCCATAATGAGCCACCACGGCCTGCGGAATACGCTGGCGAAAGATGGAACGCCTGCATTTTCGCGGGCGGCGGAACGTATATCCGACTCGTACAAGCAGGTGGAGCACATCGTGTATTCGCCTGAAAGGACTTTTGACAGCTTCATAGTTGCTGACGAGACTGCCGCTAAAAACTATTTGCTGGTACAGAGCAGCAAAAATGGGGAGAAGCGGCGGGCAAGGGTGAGCCTGACCGCTGCCTTAGATGCAGAATAATAGGAAATCCGGCGGCAGTCAAGGGCGGCGGCGCAGCAGATGCTTATTGTATACGAAAACCGTTCGCTGGGCGAGCAGATCAAAAAAGCCAGGGCGAAGAAGACGCGTATGCGAGGACCGGAAGGCTTTGTCCGCATATGAAATAGGCGCTGTCTTGATAAGCTGGAAAAAAGAAGATAAAAAAGATGCGAGAAGGTATTGCCAACTCGCATCTTTTTGTTGTGGTTTGAGATTCACGATCCCGGAAAAGAACGGGGAATGCAGGTCAAAATGCCGTTCAACTGGCGTATGAGGATAGGAGATGGATTACGGGGAACTCAACACAGCGTACGAACGCCGCTATGCGGCGGGAGAGGCGTCGAAACAGCTCTTGACATTCTGGTTATACAGGAGACAGGCGCGGGAACGAATCACTTTGAAATGGGGTGCCCAGCTCAGACTATTGTCGCCCAAACTTCCCAAAGTTTTTCATATGCCTCGTTTTGCGGATACACACACCCGGGGCTGCCTTGTATTAGCTTGACAGCCCCACGATTATTGCCCCGGCGGGGGCGTGCGCGCGGGCCCGGCCTACGCGCCCGTTTGGCAGAGGGACTCAAGCGTCTGGCGGTCCGGGATGGCGTTTTGAACGCCCTTCCACATGACGCTGTAGCCCGCCGCGGCGTTCGCGTAGCGGATGGCGCTGTCCATATCCTTGCCTTCCGCCAGCAGGACAGCGAGACAACTGATGAAGACGTCGCTCGCGCCGGTAGAATCGATGCAGCGGACAGAGGAGGCCGGGTAAGCCCTTGCCTCGCCGCCGTGCGCCCACAGGCAACCCTTTGCGCCCAGGGTGACGATCACGTGCTCGACGCCCAGCGCGAGGAGCGCGCGGGCCTTTTCCTCCACGCTCCCCGCGCCGGGCAGGAGGATGTCAAGCTCGTTTTCGTTGGGCACGAGGATGTCGGCCAGCCCCATCACCTCCCGCATGAAGCGCGGCGTCGGGGTCAGGTTGGGCTTGAAGATCGAGCGCACGCCGCAGCGGCGGCACAGGTCGAAGAGGTAGGCCAGCGCCTCCTCGTCCACCTCGCCCTCCATCAGGCAATAGCTGCTCTTTGAAATCAGCGGCTCGTATCGGGCGATGTACTCGCGGTTCAGGCAGCAGTTGGCCCCGGCGTTGCCGACCGTGGTGCTGGAACCGTCCGGGATGATGTTGATGTAGGCCGTGCCGGTCGGGTGGTGCTCGTCGAACGTCACAGCCTGCATGTCCACGCCCCCGCGCATGAGCTGCGCGTAGATCTGCCTTCCGTACAGGTCGTTGCCCAGCACGCCGATCATGACCGCGGAGGCGCCCAGCGTCACGGCGCCCATCGCCTGGTTTCCCCCCTTGCCGCCGGGCAGGCAGTTCATGTGGGTGGCGGTAAGCGCGTTGCCCAGCGCGGGATGAAAGGGGATTTCGAGGTTGACGTCCATGTTCAGCCAGCCGACGACGGCGATCTTGCTCGGCTCCGGATGGAGCTCCCGCTCCACGCTGCGGCGGCTGACGAGGTGCGCGCTCAGGGGCGGGAGGGGCTCCGCCGCCTGACCGGGCTTGGGCCTCAGCTGAGCCATGAGCGTGTGGAAGCAGCTTTCCGCCAGCTCCCTGGGGTCAAAGCCGCAGGTCGTGAGCGGAGGAGAGAGCAGGGGCGTATAGGGCGAATCCTCCAGGGAGATCACGGCGACGTCGTCGGGGATGCGCAGGTGCTGCTTGGCCAGAAAGGCGTACACCGCCCTGGCGCAGGCCATGTCCTGGCAGACGATTCCGTTGACGCCGAGGCCGAGCAGCATGTTCGCCTGCTCGTCGAAGCGCTCATCCAACGGGACGACGAGGCTCTTGTCGTATTCGTACCCCGAATCGAGCAGGGCGCGCCGGTAGCCCCCCGTGAGCCGTTCCGAGACGAACGCCGAGCCCGGATGCAGAATGAGGGCGATGTGCCGGCCGCCGGATTGGACGAGCAGCTGCACGGCCTGCGTGACGGCCTGAGCGTGCTGGCGCGACACGCGCGTATGCAGGGGCGAATCGCCCTCGCCATCGATCAGCACGACGGAAGATGGTCTTTCGGGGTGCGCGAGGAGGTGGCGGCAGATTTCCTCACCGGAGGGATACAGGATGATGCCCGCCGCCTGCCGCTCGCAGAAGCCGTCGATGGCCGCGCGCTCCGCGCCCGGATCAAACCCCGTGAGCGAGAGGGACAGCGCGTACTCCGTGGACTGGAAGAGGCGCGAAACGTGCGCGTAAAAGGCGCAGAGAAAGGGCGTCTCAAGGCCGGGCAGAATCAGCGAGACGATGCCGCTTTGCTGGGCGAGCCGGTGGCGGATTTTGGAATAGGGCACGTAGTTCATTTCCTGAACGACCTGCAGCACGCGGCTTCTGGTTTCTTCTCCGACGCCCTCTTCCTTGCCGTTGAGCACCTTGGAGACGGTCGCGATGGAGACGCCCGCGGCCCTGGCGATATCTTTGATGGTCATATGCATCCCCCGGTAATTCATTGTAGCTATCATTTTAGTGGAAATGGAGGGGGATTGCAATAGCGTGCACAAATGGAAGAAAATATTTTAGGAAAATACTTTATTTCTATTGACACGGAATACTCCCTGTGGTACAGTGTGCACAAGAAAAACATTTTAAGAAAAAGGTTTACAATCCTTGGAAGGAACAGAAGGGCAGGCTTTGACGGCATGCAGAATGTGATTATCGATACCGATATCGGCGACGACATCGACGACGCCTATGCGCTTGCGTACGCGCTGGCGGAGCCCGGGCTGAACGTGCTGGGCGTTACGACGGCGTTTCGCAATACGCGCCTTCGCACCCAACTGGTGCTCCAGCTTCTGCGCGCGTTCGGCAGGCTGGACATTCCGGTGGCGGAGGGGATCGGGCAGCCGCTGAACACCCCGGCGGACGTGGAGGACATCCCGGCGCACTGGGACGAGGGGGTGGACTCGGCCGAGCCGAACTGCGACATGGACGCCGTGCACTTCATCATCGAAACGGTGCGGCGGCATCCGGACACGGCGATCCTCGCGATCGCTCCGCTGACGAACATCGCCTGCGCCGTCCGAATTGCGCCCGACGTGATGCGCGGCGTGCCGCTGTACGTGATGTGCGGCATGTACTCCGCGCACTTCCCCGAGTGGAACGTGTGCTGCGACCCGGAGGCGGCGGACATCGTGTTCAGAAGCTACGAGAAGATCACGATGGTGGGCCTGGACGTGACGCTCAAGTGCCGGATGACCCCCAAAGAGGTGGAGGCCGTGCACGCCGTCGACGACGAGCGGGTTCGGCTGCTGAGCCGCTGGACGAAGAAGTGGATGGAGCGCTCGCACCACATGCCGATCCTGCACGACCCGCTTACGGCGGCGGCGATCGTCCATCCGGAGCTGCTCGCATTCGAGCCCATGCAGCTTCGCGTGGAGCGCTCGGGCGAGTTTTCCCGCGGCGTCACCGCCCGCAGGGTGGACGCGTTCTGGGGAAGCGAACAGACTGCCAACGCTGCGGTGGCTACGCAGGTGGAGGCGGACCGCTTTAAAGACCTGTTTTTTGCCAGGGTGTTTCCGCAGCTCAAGGTTTAAGGCTGGGAACGCGCTGGAGGAAAAAAGAAGACCTGAAAGACGAAAGGAGATTCCCACATGAAGACGATGAGACATTGGATGGCCCTGATCCTGGCGGCGGCGCTGTGCCTGACATCCGCCCTGGCGCTGGCGGACGACACGGCGGAGATCGAATTTTTCTCGCGCAAGAGCGAGACCGTGGACCTGTTCAACGAAATCTTCGCGATGTACGAGAAAGAGCATCCGGGCGTGAAGGTCACGCAGACGCAGGTGCCCGATGCGGCGACCGTGCTCTATTCGCGCATGGCCTCCGGCGACCTGCCGGACATCCTGGGCGTGTACCCGAACGAATCGGACTTCCGCCTGCAAGCGGCCGAGGGCTACTACATGGACTTGACGGGCAGCGAGTATCTCAAGAATATCAACGAGAGCTTCCTGTCCGGCATCGAGGTCGACGGCAAGAGCTACAGCATTCCCATGACCGTCAACGGCTGGGGCATCTTCTACAACAAGGCGAAGTTCGACGAGCTTGGCCTGAAGGCTCCGACCACCTGGGACGAGCTGAAGGCGCTGTGCGAGGCGATCAAAGCGGCGGGCTACATCCCCATGGCTACCAGTTTTAAGGAAGGCTGGACCGTCGGCCATCTCGCGGAGACCATCCTCCTCAACCTGGGGGGCGCGGAGGCGGCGAATGCGCTTTTCGCGGACAGCGGCGTGAAGATGGAAGATTCCGCGCTGTTCCAGGAGATGGTCGACTGGCTCGACTTCTTTGAGGCCAACTCGCAGCCGGACTCCATCAGCACCGACTACAGCACGGCCGTCGCGCTGTTCAGCCGCGGCGAGGCGCTCATGCTGCCGCAGGGTATCTGGGCGCTGGCCGTCACCGAGCAGGCGGGCATGCAGGACGAGGTTGCCATGTTCCCAATGCCCAACGCCGAGGGCAAGGGCATGATCCAGTACGGCATCGACCTCGCGTTCTCCATCGCGGCGGACACCAAGAACCCGGAGCAGGTGCAGGACTTCGTCGCTTTCCTGACCTCCACCGAGACGGCTCAGTACTTCGCCGAGCGTGAGAAGTCTCCCTCCACCATCAACGGCGTCAAGGCGGTTTCCCCGCAGATCGAGGGCGTGACCAGCCTGCTCTACGAAGAGGGACGCAGCGAACCGTGGCTGCACTTTAACTGGGCCTCCGGCGTAGACGGAGAATGGCAGCAGGAGCTCGCGTCGTACTTCGTGCTGCACGATCGCGACGCGCTTTGCAAGAACCTCGACGAGATCTTCGGAA
>JAEXCG010000038.1 GCA_023402355.1 Bacillota bacterium
GGTCAGCGCGATGCGCGTATCTTTCGCGTTCTCAAGCACCATCACGGCGCCGTCCGGCAGCGATTCCTCCGCCCGGTGCGCCGCTGTCAGCGTAGGCACCGCGTAGCGCGCGTCCACGCTCTTTTCCATTCGGACATAAAAAGCGTAGGGCTCGACCTGCTGAGCTTTCGCAGCCGCCATCAGGCTGCGCGTATCTGTCATGCGAAAATCGAGATACAGCCCGAGAAACGCCGCCGCGACCGTTATACAAATGGCGATGATTGCCTTGCGCCGCATCGTCATGCCTCCCTTCGTCCACGGCATCATTGTGCCCGGCAACTAGGGCTTTATTCGGCGGCGGCGAAGGCTTTGAGACCGTGATTTCCCTCGATTTCTACGAAACCCTTGGCAGAGAATCCGCCGAAAAGCGAGGCGCAGCCCGAAGACGATTGGGCTATTTTTTCATCGCGAAAGGTTTCGGGGAGGCGGCATTTTTTGACAAGCCTTACCATTCTATGCGCGCATGTCCTCAGAAATGCGTCCAAAACAGATTTCCCCGCTTTCCCCTGCAAATCCGTCGGATTTTCGCCAATCCGCTCCATTAATTCTCCAATATTTCGCCTAATATGAAAAAAATTATTTTATTCCTGCATTTTCCCTTGATTTTAGGCCAAAAAAGGTGTAAGGTAACGTCGGATCGGAAAAGACGGTCCGCGAACAAAGGCGTTCAGCCCGGCAGGCTGCGCCTTTTTTGTTTTTTTTAATGGGTTGAAGGGGGAAAATACGAGATGAAAGAAGCCGCTTCTACCGTTCGACTGTTCGGTCAAAACGTCTTCAGCGACGCCGTCATGTGCGAGCGCCTGCCGAAAAAGCTGTACGACGAGTTCCGAAAAACCCTCGACAGGGGCGAAGAGCTCAGCCCCGCCATCGCGGAGGCCGTCGCCGGGGCGATGCGGGATTGGGCGATCGAGCGCGGCGCGACGCATTACACACACTGGTTTCAGCCGCTGACCGGGGTTACGGCGGAAAAGCACGACTCCTTTCTGCATCCGCTGCCCGACGGCAAGGCGGCGATGGACTTTTCGGGAAAGGAGCTCATCAAGGGCGAGCCCGACGCATCCTCCTTTCCCTCCGGCGGTCTGCGGGCGACGTTCGAGGCGCGCGGCTACTCGGTTTGGGATTGCACCTCCCCGGCCTTCCTGCGGGAGGGGGCGGGCGGCGTGACGCTCGTCATCCCCACGGCGTTCTGCGCCTACACCGGAGAGGCGCTCGACAAAAAGACGCCCCTGCTGCGCTCGATGGAGGTTCTGAGCCGGGAAGCGGTGCGCATCGAGCGGCTGTTCGGAAACAGCTCCACCCGGCGCGTCATCCCCTCGGTCGGCCCGGAGCAGGAATACTTCCTGATCGACCGGGCGCTTTATCTGAAGCGCAAGGACCTGTTCTTTACCGGCCGCACGCTGTTCGGCGCGATGCCGCCCAAGGGACAGGAGATGGAAGACCACTACTTCGGCTCGATCAAGGAGCGCGTGGGCGCATATATGAAGGACCTGAACGAGGAGCTTTGGAAAATGGGCGTGAGCGCCAAGACGCAGCACAACGAGGTCGCCCCCGCGCAGCACGAGCTCGCGACGGTCTACGCCACCGCCAACATCGCGTGCGACCACAACCAGCTCGTCATGGATACCATGAAGAAGGTTGCGCTCCGCCACGGGCTCGTCTGCCTGCTGCACGAAAAGCCTTTTGCGGGCGTCAACGGTTCCGGCAAGCACAACAACTGGTCGCTGATTACAGATGAGGGAAAAAACCTGCTGGACCCCGGCAAGAGCCCGCACGAAAACCTCGAGTTCCTGCTGATGCTGACCGCCATCCTGAAGGCGGTCGACGAGCATGCGGACGTCCTGCGCTACAGCGCCGCCAACCCGGGAAACGATCATCGTCTGGGCGCAAACGAAGCGCCGCCGGCGATCATCTCCGTGTTTCTGGGCGAACAGCTAGAGGACGTGCTGGACCAGATCGCCGCCGGACACTTGCAGCACAGCAAGAAAGGAGAACGCATGAAGATCGGCGTATCGACGCTGCCCTTCATTAAAAAGGACGCGACCGACCGCAACCGCACCTCACCGTTCGCCTTTACCGGCAACAAGTTCGAGTTCCGCATGGTTCCCTCCAGCGCGTCCATCGCGGGGCCGAACTGCGTGCTCAACACCCTCGTCGCCGACGCGCTGCACTGCTTTGCCGGCGAGCTGGAAACGGCCGACGACTTCGACGCCGCGCTCAAAGCGCTCATTACCCGCGAGATCACCGCGCACCGGCGCATCGTCTTCGACGGGAACGGCTACAGCGAAGCGTGGGTCGAGGAGGCCGGGCGCCGCGGGCTGCCCAACATCTGCAACATGGTGGACGCCGTCGCCGCCTTCTCGTCACAAGGGACGGTCGAGCTCTTCGGCAAGTACGGTGTGCTCAGCGAGGCCGAGGTGCGCTCGCGGGCGGAGATCAGCTACGAGACGTACGGCAAGACGCTCGCCGTCGAGGCTCACACCATGGCTGAAATGGCCTTGAGGGACATTTTCCCCGCCGTCATCTCCTTCATCTCCGCGCTGGCAGATTCCATCGGCTCAGTCAGGCGCTGCTGCGAGCGCGCGGACGTCGGCGTACAGGAAGCGCTGCTCCTCGAGGTCAACGGATTATTAAAGGAAGCGAAGGGGGCTCTCTCGTCGCTGCTGGATGCGCTGACGCGTGCTGGCCAAGCGCCGGAGGGCAGGCCGCGCGCAGAGGCGTATCGCGACCGGGTGCTTCCCGCCATGGCGGCGCTGCGCGATCCGGTAGACAGGCTGGAGACGCTCATGCCCGCGGACCTCTGGCCCATGCCGACCTATGGAGATCTGCTGTTCAAGGTTTAAATGTAAGCGTTTCGCCGGGCGCACATAAAACCGTCCCCTGACCGGCATGATGCCGGTCAGGGGACGGTTTTATGTGCTTGCCGTCTATCGTTTCAGATAGACATTCCGCTTGCTTACTGCGCGGCGCCGCAGTTGGTGCAATCCGCGCCGGTGAGATAAACCTTGGCCTGCGCCAGCGCCTTCGCGGACTGGTCCGGGCAGGAGGAGCCGTTGGAGCCGTGGCAGAGGATGCCCGCCATGCGCTCGACGCAGTAATCGATGGTCTGGTTTTCGCACAGCGCGCCGAAGCCCTGGGAGGTTCCGTTGCAGCCGCCGAATACCTGCAGGTTGTGCACCGTCAGGTCGTCTTCCTTGATCGCAAACGTGATCTGGTCGGAGCAGGTCGTTCCCTGCGTCGTGTAATCGAAGTAGCGGTAGCCTTCGACGGCCTCGCCCTCGGCGGGCTTCTCCACTTCCTTGAGCAGCATGCAGGGCGGCAGGATGACCGGCGCTTCAGGATCGACAAAGCCCAGCGCAGCCGGGTCAGCGCCCGCCTCGGTCAGCGCCGCGGCGGTCGCCACGAGCAGGCCGTTGCTGGAAAGCGTCGCGCCGGAAACCGCCTCAACCTCGAGGGACTGCTTTTCCACGATCTGGGCCGTCAGCGTTTCCATCGCCGCGCCGCCGATGGTGGGGGTTTCCTGGTTGTCGAGCACCTTGATGGCGTCGATTTTGTCCTCGGTCAGGGTCACTTCAACCTTGATTTCGTCGCCCTTGTAGCCTTCGCCCGCGCCGGTGTAGGTGCCGGGCGTATAGGCGGCCGCAAACGCGGCGGTGGAGATCAGGCACAGCGCGAGCGCCGCGCACAGCACTTTTACGAACTTGCTATTCATGATGGAAACACTCCTTTATCCGCGATATCGTTAATTTCCGGCGACCGTCTTGCAGATCTCGCCCGGCGCGTTTACGCAGCCGGCGCACTCGATGCCCTTGATGATGCGCATGGCCTGCTGAATGCCGAAAGCGAGCTGCATCGGGCAGGAAGAACCGGACTTCTTAAGCGTGCAGACGATCCCCTTGAGCAGGTCGGCGACCTCCTGCGCGGGGCGGCCCTCCGCCATCGCGCCGATGCCCTGGGTGCCGCCGTTGCAGCCGCCGTCATACACGACGTTCCTCAGGATCATGTCGTCGCCTTCCAGGTCGAACGTAACGCTCTTGGAGCAGGTACGCCCATCGGTGGTGAACTTAAACGAGCGAACGCCTTCCTTGGCGTCCGCGCCCGTCGTCTCCTCGATCAGTTTGCAGGGCGGCGCGCTGGGAATCCACTCATAATCCTTCTGCTTCGGCGCCTCTTCCTCCGCAATTACGCCCATCACCGGGGTCAGCGCGCCCATGGCCGCCAAGCCCGCCGCCGCTTTCAGCGTCGCCTTCATAAACTCGCGGCGATCCTGAAGCACATCCATCTTTTTCATCTCGCAAATCCTCCCATTCTTCCAGGTTTATACCCGGTATTGGATCCTTTGATTGCGGCGGCCTCGGCTCTGTTCGTCCACTTTTTCACAAAGCGCCCGAAAAAGCCGGCGGCCGTGCCGCCATACAAAGAGAATACAAGGATCCTGTGACGAATTTGTGTTTTTTCTCGCCCGTTTTTGTGGTAAAATAAAAAGAGTCTGCCCATCGCAGTTTGATAAACAGATGCCAACCAGGGGGGTCAAAATGGAGAAGATACTTATTGCGGACGACAACCTGCAAATCACCCGCATTTTAAGCGAATTTGTGCGCAAGGAGGGCTTTGAACCCGTCGTCGCCACCGACGGCGCACAGGCGCTGGAACGCTTTTTGCAGGATCGCTTTGCCATGCTGCTGCTGGACGTCATGATGCCCAAGATGGACGGCTTTGAGCTTTGCCGCGAAATTCGCCGGGCATCGAGCGTTCCCATCATCATGATCACCGCCCGCGGCGAAGATTTCGAGCGCATCATGGGGCTGGACATCGGCGCGGACGACTACATCGTCAAGCCGTTTTCCGGCGAGGAAGTGATGGCGCGCGTGCGCGCCGTGCTGCGCCGCATCGAACGCCCCGCAGAAAGCGGCGCGCGCGCACGCCAGCTCACCTTCGACAACCTCTCGATTCAACTGGACGACGCGGTCGTCACCGTAGAGGATAAACGCGTTTCGCTCACGAAAAAGGAGCTGGAAATCCTTTGGACGCTCGCTGAAAACAGGGGAAAACTGTTTTCGCGCGACGCGCTGCTCAGCCTGCTGTGGGGGTACGATTACTACGGCGACAACCGCACCGTGGACAGCCACGTAAAGCGCCTGCGCGCCAAGCTGGACGTCGCGCCGCACCCCGGCTGGCAGATCAAGACCGTCTGGGGCATGGGGTATAAGTTCGAGGTGGCGGGCAATGAAACATAAGATATCGCGCCGCCTCATCGGGTATTTTTCCGCCGTACTGCTGCTCTTTTCCGTGGTCGTCGGCGGGCTTTTCTTTGTTTTGTTCACCTTGCATACCGCGGAAATTCAGGCGCAGGATCTGCGGGCGCACGCGGTATCCATCGCGGATACCGTCTCTTCGTTCCTGCAAAGCTACTGCGAGGGCAGCTGCAACGGCGGCGGCTTTCGCGCGTACCTGCGGTTCGTCAGCGATTTCGCAATGAGCGACGTATGGCTCGTGGACGGCGCGGGCGCTCCTGTTCAACTGGGCGAAAAGGCGAAGGTCGCGCCGGATGAAGCGCCGAATCCCGACATCGTGGCGCTCGCTCGGGCGACGCTCGACGCAGACGGCGTGGTGAGCGACTCATCCTCGCTCTTTTACGGCTCCACGCTGACCGTCGGCGCGCCCGTGCGCGACGCCGCGGGCAACGCGACGCATGCGCTGGTGCTGCGCCGCCCTATCGACACGGTGGGGCGCGCGCAGCGCGACGGTCTCTTCATCCTGGCGTTCTGCCTCTTGGCGGCGCTAGTCCTGGCGGCGGCGCTTTCCGTGCTGCTCGCCCGCCGCTTTGTCACCCCGCTCAAGCGCATGGCGCGCGCGACGGAGCAGATCATGGTGGGCGACTATGCCGCGCATACGGGGGTCGCTCAAAGCGATGAGATCGGCGCGCTCGCCCGGCATATCGACGCGCTGTCGGCGAGGCTCTGCACCGCCGAACAGGAGCGGAGGGAGCTGGAGCAGATGCGTCAGGACTTCCTGTCCACCATCTCCCATGAGCTGCGCACGCCGGTTACGGTCATCAAGGGATCGCTCGAGGTGTTAAACGAGGGCCTCGTCGCCTCCCCCGGCGAAGTAAAGGAGTATGCAGGACAGATGCTTTCAGACATTACCCACCTGCAACGCCTGGTGAACGACCTGCTCGAACTGACGCGTCTTCAAAACGCCGCCTTTCAAATCGAAAAGACGATGCTCAATCTGGACGACGTGCTGGCGGAGGCCGTGCGCGCCATGCGGCGGGTGAGCGATGCTAAGGGCGTCTCCATCTCCTACGCCAATGCGGTCGGCCCCTTCCTCGTCTTCGGGGATTACGGCCGGCTGCGTCAGATGTTCACCGTCGTTCTGGATAACGCGGTCAAATTCTCTGCGCCCGGCGGGGCGGTGGAAGTCGAGGTAAGCGAGGCGCCGGACGGCTGCATCGTCACGTTGACAGACCACGGGCCCGGCATCAAGCCGGAGGAGCTTGCGCACATCTTCGACCGCTTCTTTTCAAAGCGCGGGGCTCAAAACGCCGCCGGCAGCGGCCTGGGCCTGCCAATCGCCCGGGAAATCGCCGCGCGTCACGGCGTTGGGGTAAGTTGCGAGAGCACGCCGGGGGTGAAGACGCGCTTCTCGTTCCGCTTTACCCGAACCGGTTCCCCGAGCGGGCAGACGGCGAAGGAGGAAACCTCGCCGTAAGCCGTACGACACGCGGATGCAAAAGCAGGGAGTTCGTGCAGATTTTTCGCACGGATTCCCTGCTCATTTTTATTTTGACGCCTTACCCTTCGGCCTTCGCATTCATCCATCGCTCCGCATGGTGAATCCCCTCTGTCATCGAATCCAGAAAGAGCTTCACGTGGTAACCGTCGGCTGCCGCGTGATGGAGGGTCAGTGAAAGCGGCATGAGCACGCGGCCCCCCTCTTCACGATACCCGCCCAGCTCGATCAGGGGCGCAAAGTACCCGTCGAAGTCGAGCAGGTGCATGGTGAACCCGCGATAGGAAAACCACGGTATGCAGGCGATCACGTACCGGTTCTGCGGCGGCTCCCCCTTGCGGGAAAAGATGCCGTGATCGCCGCAAAAGACCCGCCGGTCTTCCAAATACCGCGCATAAAACACCGAAAAATCCGCGTCATACTCCGTCCACAAAAACGTCATCGACTCGTCGTCCTCGTGAAAGACGGGGTATTGCGGATTGAGCGCGTTAAACCGGCCGAGCACGCCGTCTTGCAGGGCGAGGCGAAAGTCCGGCAGCGCGCAGATCGCGCGGCTCACGAGGTACAGCAGCGCGGGAAACATCTTAATTCCCCGTTCTTTCAGATGTGCGCGCAGCACCGTCACATCCACGTCCACGTTTACGGTAAAGGCGGTGGGCGTCACCTGCTGCGTAAAGTAATGGAAGGTTTCCCTGCGGGGCCAGTTCTTCTCGTCCACCGGCAAAAATTCAGGCTTCACAGCGCCTCACCATCTCCAATTCCGTAATTTGCGCGCCCTCCCGCTCCTCCGTAAGCGCCTTGCCCGTAAAGCGAAACCCCCGCCGCTCGTAAAAGCGAATCGCGCGCTCGTTGCCCGAGAGGACGAAGAGCGCCAGGTCTCGTTTCGGGCATTCGGCAAGGCAGCGCCCTAAGAGCGCCGTCCCGATGCCCTGCCCCTGATAGGCGCGAAGCACGTAGAGCGCGACGATTTCCGCCGCGCCCGGAACGCTCACAAAATCCCGCGCCGTCCTGTTCAGGCGGACGAACCCGACGACCTCATCCCCCGCCAGCGCGACGAACCCGTCATCCGGGTGCGCGCGCGCGCAGCCGACGCACGCCTCAAGCGGTTGCGCGCGCAAAAAGCGCTCGTCCATGAGCTCGCTGTAGGTCTCCCTCCAGGCGGCAAAGTGCACGTAGCCTCTGCCCTGCGCGTACTTCAGCTCCATCGGGCAAATCTCAAATGCCATGCGGCAGCGCCTCCTTATTGAGCTTTCAAGCGTTTGGACAGGTACAGCACCAGGTCGTCGTCGTTGCAAAACGGTTCGTACTGCCCCCAGATGCGATCCTGGTACCACACGCCGCTGCCGTCGGGCACGTAACCCCGCTTCACGTACATGCGCTGCGCGCTGCCGTAGCCGCTGTGCAGCCCGACGCCCAGACAGACGCTGTCCGCCCGTTCCGCAGCGAGGCGCTCGGCCGTCTCCATCAGGCGGGTGCCGATACCCCGGCGGCGAAATTTTTGCAGCACGCCAAAGTCCACGATCTCCGGCACGCCCGCGCCCGCGAACGGCCCGGCGTTCGCTTCAAAGTAGAGGTTGACATAGCCCGCCACCTCGCCCCGGTACTCCGCGCACAGGGCGACGCAGCGCCCCGCCTCCATGTCGCCGACGCGGTTTTCATAGCCGGTCTCCTTGGGATGCCAGCCCTGCAGGCGCTCTTCCCGGCAGATGACGGGCGCGTCCGCGCGTCGCAGGGCGCGGACGACTATGTCCGCGTCCGCGTAAAAGACCGTTTCGCTGTCCATTTAAAGGTTCCTCCCCTGCGTTTCGCGCAAATTCGCCAGTCAACGGCTGCGATTGATATTTCCACTATAACACACGCTGGCAAGTTCGGATATGCCTTATCATTTATTGCGGCTTTGGGGGGAACGCAAACGCGCAGGGACGCCCCGCCCCTGCGCATTACTGGACTTCTCCTTTATTCCATGCTTTTTATCATACCGGCCATCTGCTTTTGAAAAGAAGGAGGCGGCGATACCTCCCGCCATGCAGCCGCGATGCGTCCGGCGCCCACCTGCGTATCACGCTCTCCCGGGTCGCGCTCTTCTTTGGGCGCCTTTACGCATTCCATCTTTCCGGAATCCATCGAATAAACCGCGTCGCATAGCATCTCGATATCCAACGGATTATGGCTGGCGATTACAATGGTCTTTCCTCTCGTCTTCATGTTTTGAAGTAAAAGGCGCATCTCCTCCACGCCGCGGTTATCCAGCCCATTAAACGGCTCATCCAGAAGCAATATCGGCGGGTCCTCCATGACTGCCTGTGCGATGCCCAATCGTTGACGCATGCCCAGGGAGTACTTGCCGACCGGCCGGCGAAGCGCAGGGTCCAGGCCGACGACGTGGAGAGTCTCCCTGATTTGCTCGACGCCGATTTGGCGTCGAATGCTTGCGAGCAGCTTCAGGTTTTCAAGCCCGCTTAAATGCGGCAAAAACCCGGGCGTTTCGATGATAATGCCCATCGGAACCGGAAGGCGTCTTTCCGGACGAATTTCCACGCCGTCCACCTCGATGACGCCCGCGCTCAGTCCCATCAGCCCGCAGATGCACTTGAGCAGCACGGTTTTGCCTGACCCGTTTCGCCCGATCAGGCCATGAATTTTGCCGCTGGTAAACGTGCAGGAAACATGATCCAGCGCATGTACCTCGCGAAAATCCTTGCTTGCGCTGTCAACCGTTATTGTATACACGCCATCTCCTCCTATCTATATCGCAGGCGTCGTAGAGACGCTCATCTTTCGCGTCCGCCATAGGCTCAGCAGGGCGAAAAACAGCGCAATCACCGTAAGAAATACCGCCGAATAAATCATATTGCCAGGGTTTCCGAAGGCAAGATCGGAAAGCAAAATGCCAAAGCGCGTCAGAGAAACGAGCGAAAAGTACTCGCTTCCGATTGGCAGTATGACCATGCTGAAAAGGTCCTGCAGCACAAGCGCGCCCGCGACGACATTGCCCACCATGCGGTTTCCGCCGAGATTGAAGAAGAACAGGATGAAACCCAAACAGGAGCAGCCCAGCCAACAATAAAACACGCTGAGGGCGGTGGCGGCCAATGGCGTAAAGGAAACAAAAACACTGGGGTTAAAGTTCAAAAAGGAATCCAGCTCTATCTGGCCCGCCGCGAGCGTACTGATCACCTTCCCCCAGGACAGGTTGAATTCTAAATTTGGAATCAGGAGAAGCGCGCTCCCGACGGCAATGGCGCAAGTATACAAAAGGCTCGCCGCCAAAATATACAGCAGTTGTCCCGCGCACCAGGCCCCACGTCCGCTTCTGATGATGATAAACGGCTGGGCATCGTCCAAGAACGGCGCGTCGCACAAGATAAAAATCAGGCCGCACATGATCGTCATCTGCGTAAAAAGTCCGCTTGTCAAATGGGGAAAAAGCCACGGCGCGACGCCGTGCGCAACGGACGCAGCCCAGCGCTTCACAGGCAACAGATAATCCCACATGACGAGCAGGACGAGCGCAATCGCGAGATAAAACCGCAAGCTGCACGTCAGGCGTTTCAGGTCGTATTTCAGGCAGGTCATGACGCCGCTTCCCCTAAGCATGATGAATCCTCCTCCTTGCACCTACATGAAATATCGAATAGCTTAGAAGCAGCAAGCCAAAAAAGTAGCCCAGCATGACCAGAAAACTCGTGAGGTCGTTGCCGATTTGCATTCCTTTTCCGACGTTGCTGGGCGAGAACCACCAGTGCAGGTCGCTGGTGAGATTGTACAGCACGCCGTTGATTAGAAAAGGAATCGCCACCGCGAAATAGCGGTTGGGAAGAAAGGCCGACGCGACCATCCCCACAGACGCCCACAATGCGCCGGCGAGCGCCAGGCCTGTAATTTGCGCCAGCATGTAGAGGATGGGATAACCTCTGTACAAAAGCACCCCGTACAGACGGCTGCAATATGCTTCGTAGTTTGCTCCATCCAAGTTCACTACAGGAAAGAAAAAGGAAAGCACGCCAATGTACAGCAGCCACCCCAGCAGGACCGTCAAAAACCCGGAAGCCGCGCAGATGATAAAGCGGCTGGCCGTATACTGCGCCGTCTTCATGCGGGAGATCATGCTCTGCACGGCGCGGCTGTTGTAATCCGCAGCAAAGCCTGCCGCCGCCGTCATTGCGGCCAGAAGAGGCGTAATTCTCGAAAACGACGTAACGTCGAACGGGAATTGAAACAGGTATAGCACGTCCCGAACGTCCACCTCGTACTCCATCCGGATATCCGGCCAGGCGGGCAGCAGGGCCGTCAAGAAAATGCCGAGGATCGCCAGATAAAACACCGGGCTCATAAACGTCAATCGAAGCAGATGCCCCGTCAAATGAATCCCCTCGTGACCCCGCGCTTTCATCGATTCACCACCACCTGTCCATCGTATGCGTTCACCAGCAATCGCCTCAAAAAGACGTGGTTGTCAAAGGAGCGCGCGTCCGTGCTGCCTGAAGCGCCGTCGCTACCCGTCAGCACCCACATCGGCGTCAGACGGAAGGCGCCCCTTTGCAGCGAAGGCACGAGCTGTAGGGCGGCGCGCTCGTACACGCGGGCGTCCGTCGTGATGAATTGGTCGTAATATCGCTGAACCTGTTCAAGCATCTCGTCAAAGCCGATCAACGGTTTTTCCGGTTCAGTTTGAACGACTTCGTACAGGCCGGAGGCTTCAATCCCCGCGATGCCGCTGCGGTAGATATATACGGTGATATACGTTGGAAACTGAGGGGTTTCCTCGCTGGTCTTGTTGAAGTAATTGCTGATGGGAATGCCGCCGATCGAGGGCTCCAGAACGACCGCATAGGCCTCGTCCGACAGCGTCCAGGATTTCCCGTACTTTTTCCGCATCGAGCTGCGTTCAGAGCTCCATAGCTCGCTTTTTTCCAGCTCGCGCTGCGCGCTATTCAGCGAAGCAGCGTCCAGCGTCACGACTCGAGCCGTCGGCATGACGGATACGCCCAGAATGTCCGCCACCTCCATCGCTTTCTGTACGGCCGCTTCGCGCGTCATGAAGTCCAGTTCCCCTTCGCTTTGAAAATAATTGGACATGTCGTTCAGTTCCTCATGAAAGGGGCGCATATAGGTGAGTGCGTCATAAAGGGGCGTGGAATAGATCATTTTATCGTTATAGCCGGACGCGGGTAAATCGCTGTAGGAGAGCTGACGGCCGTCGGTCGAAGAATACATGACCGTATCGCCGCTTTTTTCCTTTGTAACGGCGTTTTCCTGATCTCCCCACAGGTATCGGACGATGCGTTCATCGTCCACCTTTTTGGGCCTCACGACGTAGGACGGAGCTGACGCAAAAGGCAGATCGGGCACCTTTCCCAGCTCGATGGAAACCGAATCCGCAATCTGCAGCGTGAAGGGCGTGTCGTCCTCAATTCCCGCTGGCACATCCTCCACAGGCTCCTGCGTGGCAACCAGTACGATCGACGGCAGAGGGGTGACCGAGACCACGGGCGTCGGTTCTGCCGTATACGCCGCACCTTTTGAAAGGGCAGACGCCTTTTCCGTATTCGCCCTCCCTTGAAGTGCCACGATGCTAGACACGACGAGGACGAGCAAGCCTGTCAGGACAACAGCCAATACCTTCATGCCACCCATTGCCTGGTTTTTACGCATAAATACCCCTCTTTCAGTACGACTTTAGAAGTAATTTGATGTATCAATTATAGTGCGCATAGAGCAACAGGTGTCTCTTTATGCGTGACTTGCATTTATTTATACGTATATGGTACAATTTTGAAGTCACGTTCTAAAATTTACCGTCTACGAACCGTGGAGCCGTCTGATGAATACGTTTTGGGTAATCTTTGAATTTTTGATTAACTTTATCGAAATGGTCATATCCCTCTATTTGGCCTACGGCCTTTTTTCTCAACCCAATACGAGCTTTAAGAGAATCGCGTTTTTGCTTCCGGCGTACGCCCTCGTAGGCGCGCTCTCCCTTTCTCTGTATTCATACTTATTGCCCGGCTCGCTTTCACTCCTTCCGGGCATCGTAGCTTTCTATCTTTTTCCTGTTTTTGTTTTTCACACGCCTCCCCTGAAATCACTGTTGTGGTCCTTGCTCAACTGCCTTCTTCTCGGGTTTATTGCTTTCACAACGGATCCCATATTAGGCTTGCTCTTTTCTAAACCGATACAGGTCTTTGATGCGTATTCGCCCTATCGAATACTCTCGCTCTGCCTGAACAAGTCATTCCAACTTTTATACAGCGAATGTATCGTGCATTTCCTGTCAAAGCGACGTCCATCTCAGGCAGTAAAAACATCCTGGGTTCAAATTGTCATTCCGATATGCAGTATTTTTTGTCTTACCATTTTGTATGGAGCGATCGGTTCTGTTGACATTAAAGCCATATATCTCATGGCTCTCCTCGTGTGCTTTGTCTTGATGGCGCTAAACGTCCTGTTGCTCGCCTTTTTTGCTTACACAGCGCGGATAAATGAAGAAAGGACAGAACTGGCCGCCCACAACGAAAGACTGAAAATGCAGATGCGCAATCATCAGGAAATCCGCCAGATATATGAAAACCTGCGCATGCTCCGCCACGATCTGAACAACCATTAACATACGCTTCACGGCTTTATAGGTCTCGGTGAATATCAAAAAGCCGACGCTTATATTGAGGAGATGACGGAGGCCGTCGATGAACTGACGTCCGCCTATTGTCAAACCGGCAACATGGCGCTGGACGCGCTGATATCCAGCAAGGCAGGTATCTCCAGGGCCGGCGGCATCAGCATGAAGGTGAACGCGCTCGTTCCGCCGCGGCTTTCCATTCCGGATAACCAGTTGACCGTCCTATTGGGAAACCTGCTCAACAACGCAATCGACGCCTGCAAGAAGATCCCCGAGGGACAGGATCGTGTGATCGGCGTGGACATCTTCTATCGAAACAAAAATCTCTTTATTTCCGTAAAGAATCCGACGAATGGAGAAGAAAAGTATGCTGCACATCGATGGTTCACCACCAAGCAGAATACTTTCGAGCATGGTTTTGGTCTTAAAAGCATCGATCTAATCGTCAGTCAATACAATGGGTACTGCACGCGTGAACATAAGGCAAACGTATTTAGCACCCAAATTCGATTGCCGGCGGAAATACTCCCCGCGCCTGAGGGGCATTGACGTTCAAAAAGCCGCAACCTACGCACAACGGCATTTAAAGCACGAATCCATGTGATACATTATCCTTGAGGTGAAGCACATGCGTATTGCAATTTGCGAAGATGAGCCCCGGCAAATGGAACTGCTCATCGCCATGATCAACCGTTGGGCGGACAAATCCGGAATCAAAGCTGCAATTTGCAGCTTTCGCTCTGCGGAAGAATTTTTGTTTCATTGGCAGGAAAATGTGCATTATGACCTGGCTTTTCTGGACATCCAGCTCGCGACCATGAGCGGCATGGAGCTTGCCCAGTACATTCGCAGGCAGGATCGGACGATGCTGCTCGTCTTTACCACAGGCTTGAAGGATTATCTGCTGAAAGGGTATGAGGTGCAGGCCTACCGGTATTTAATCAAGCCCTTGAAGCAAGAGGACATCTACAAGACGCTCACCAAAGCGAACACGGAAATAGCCCTCGCCCGCGCCGACGCTATGATCCTGCCAAGCGGTTCCGGCTCGATTCGCATCTTCAAAAATGACATTTACTACTTTGAAATCGACAACCACTACGTCGTCGCACACACGGCGCGCGGCAACTTCCGGTATAAGGAAAAGCTGTCAAACCTAGAGACCATCCTTCTTGAGCCGCACTTTTGCAAGTGCCATCGCTCTTATATCATCAACCTTCATCACACGGGACAACTGACGCGGGAGACGGTGGAGATCGACAACGGCGACAAACTGCCTGTAAGCCGCAGCCGATGGGCGGCTTTAAACGAATGCTTCATCACCTATTACACCCAGCAAGTTCGCGAAGAGGTAACGACAAGTGAACCGAATGATTAGGCTGCTCGTCGGTAAAATGGTCTTATACGGCGTCTGCACAGCCGACGACACAGATGTCATCTCCTATGGCCTTGATCTCTTCTTTTCTTCCGCCATACTTATCCCCGTTTTGCTCACAGTCGGTTGCGCTGCCGGGCATGGGGTTCCTACTTTCTTGCTTTTAGCCGCGACGCTTCCTCTGCAAAGCTTCGGCGGCGGTTATCACTGCCAAACGCACCTTCGCTGCTACCTGCTGACGACGCTCGACATGCTGGCGGCGCTCGCCTGCGCCCTGCTCTTATCCCCCAAGTTTCTCTTAGGCTGCGCGCTAGCCTCCGGCTTTCTCCTTTTCAAGCTAGCCCCGGTCGAGCATCCAAATGCGCCGTTTGGGTCAGCCTTTCGCGCGAGGATGAAAAAGACAGTACGTTTAGCCTATACAGCGGAAACGGCCCTTTCTCTGCTCCTCCTGTCGTGCAACGCGCAAAACCTGGCTCGGCCTATCCTCGCCGCCATCTCTTTAAGTTCCCTGTCCATTCTCTCCGCTTATGCGAAAGAACAGGTTGTCAGGCATCCGCTTCAGCACAAAAAAGCAACCCCAAGCTGACTTGAGGTTGCTCAGATTGTTGACAAACGCATCGAAGGCAGAGAAACCAAAAGCCGTCTGCAAGACTGCAATCGTATCGCCCGGCTTTGCCGGGCGGGCGGGGCTTTTTCCGGAGCAAAACGTAGTTTTGCGGAGTGAAAGAATCACCCGTAAACTCGACAAAGTGGCGTATGCCACTTTGTCGACGCGCTAAGCAACCCCAAGTTGACTTGAGGTTGCTTTTTTGTGCCGCGTTTCTAGGATAAGCTTGATTCGTCCTCCGCCTTCTTCTCCTTCGCCCAGGGCAGGCGGATGCCGCTGACGGCGATGGAGAACAGGTCGCCCAGCGCCTTTTGAAAGACCTCCCGCTTGTCGCCGGTTAGGCCCCGCAGCGCCCTTAGCACCGCCTGCGCGCTCTTTTGCCAGCGCTCGCCCATGTCCGCGAGCGTCTTTTCCTGCGAAGCGGCGAGCACCTCGTATACCGCGTCGCTGAACACGCGCCGGTCTTCCGGCGACAGCCCCTTCAGCCACAGGCGCAGGATGCGGTTGACCTCGAGGCTTTCCGCGCTCAGCTCCGGCTTTTCCACAAAGCGCTTCCCTTCGATCTGCCAGGAAAACGCGCTGTGCTGCATGATGCCCTTCTCGTCGCTTTCGACCACCGTGTAGCGCTTTTCCTGCTCCAGCAGCATGCCGACGACCGAGAAGTGCGGGATGTACAGCCGGAGCCTTTCCCGGATGCGCGCATACCCCGGCGAGGCGATCACGCGCTCGTCCTGCCCCGGCCCGTCGAAGCTCAGCACGCTTTCGATGCGTTCCTGCACCTTTTCCGGCACGCAGGCGCCCGCGTATACGGCGAGGTTTCCGCCCTTGGAATGCCCGCAGACCGTGACCGAGCCGGAGACGGCCTGCGCTGCGCGCGCAAGGTAACGGGCCGCCTGCTTTTGTGAGGGCACGGGGCTTTCAAAGGAAAGGTTCAAGTCCTCCTTCCAGCCCACGAGCGAGTCGTCCGTGCCGCGGAACGCGACCAGCGCCGCCCCACCCGGCAGGGCGAACGTCATCGCGCCAAACTGCTGCTGCTCGTCCTCGCAAAGGATGCTGGTATAGTTTAGGACGGGCAGGCCGGAAAAGCGCGCGCAACCCGACAGATGCCCCAGCAGCGCGCGGTTGCCCTCCCAGAGATATGCCGTCTGGTGGATGCGCTTGCCCTCGGGGTCCAGGGCAAGCAGCGCGCGCGCCGCCTCGCCCACGGTGCGCGCCTTACCCCCCGGCAGGCAATCCCCAAAGGAGACGTAGGACAGCTCCGCGAGCACGAGCGCGTCGATGTCGTTGAGCGGGTCCGCCGAAAGCGACAGGTCCCCCCGCCAGCGCAGGTAATCCAGCATGTTCGCCATAGCGCCCTCCGGTTCGTTCTGATGGTTCCAGTATACGGGCGCGAAGCCGCTTTCGTCAAGTAAAAGCGAGGGATGCCTTTTCGCGCGACCTCACAGCTCCGCTTCCTCGGCGCGCAGGCCGTCGCCCGGGCGCGTCAGCAGAAAGTCGTCCCAGCAGCGCAGCGAATGATTGCGAAACAGCACGCCAATTTCCCCCGTCCCGTACCACTCCAGCAGCACCGAGCGGATGGCGCTGCCCCGGTAGTTCTCCAGAGACGCCGCGTCGATCTGCATCACCGGCTGACCGTCCACCGCGGCGATTTTGCGGTGGCAGTCCTTGCCCGCCCAGACCGCGTCGCCGATGTGCGCGTGCCCGTAAAAGTGCATGCGCACGTTGTCCGGCAGCGGCAAAAAGCGGTCGAAGAGCGGTGCCGCGCGGTTGCCGCCGGCAAACGCGTAGTGCGAGAGCGTGATCACAGGCTTATGAAGACCCGCGATTTGCGCCATCACCTCACGATAGGCCTCCGGCGTATAGGGATACAGGGAGCTGTCTCCCCTGATTTCACCGTGGGTCGTATACCAGCGTCCCCCCGCGTCCGCATGATCGGTCAGGAAGCAAAGCGCAAATTCTCCGAGATCCGCCGTATAGCACAGGTCGCCCAGCGTTTCCTGCGTATGCCACTGAGGCAGCGGGCGCACGTATTCCCAGAAGGGCAGGCGCATGCCCGAAAGCGTCTCCCGGTGGCAGGCGAAGTAATCGAAGTCGTGGTTGCCCAGCACGTAGTAGACCGGTGCCCGGACGCGCGCGAACTGCGCCCTCTGCATCTGCGCCATTTCCGCAAGAAACCCCGGGTCATGCCCTTCGACCGCGTCGCCCAGGTAGCAAACGGCGTCGCACGGCAAATCAAGCGACAAAAAATCGTCGACCGCCCGGGTCATGCAGTGCGCAGCGCGCTGCGGGCAGCGCTGCTGTAAGTCCGATACGATCCATACGCGGCGCACGGCCCCCGCGGAGGCCGCCGCGATCAACCTGTCCAGCATCATCCTTCGTTCCTCATTTCCCCGATGGTTAAAGGAAGGCCGCCGCGCGGCGGCAGCCTCCCTTTGTCGGTATCGTCATTTGTGGGCGTCGTAATAAGACTGCCAGTAGCCGACGTACTCGTCGATGCTCAGGGTAGAGAGCGTCTTCAGATGCGTCTGCCAGGCCTCCGCGTCGATGCCGTCCACGATCGCGCGGGCCTTGAACTGGTCGAGGTAATGGTCGATGTCCACGAGCAGCATGTTGCGCTCGGCCTCTTCCTCCGCGTCGCCGAAGCCGTTCGGGATGTTCTCGGCGGGCGCGTACCGCAGGTACACCTCGTTGGCCTCCACCTTTGCCGCGATGCGATCCGCGAACTTCTCCGCCTGCGGCCCGCGGAAGCGGGAATAGGCGTACAGCGGTGCGCGCGGGCCGGTGCCCAGCGTACGGCGAATCTGCGAGGAGGACGAGCCTTCCGGCACGTTGTCCGTGAAGACCTCCCAGCGTCCGTCGTCCAGATAGCGCCAGATCACGCCCTCAGGCCCGTAGTTCCACAGGTTCAGAATGTCCAGATCGGAATTGATGTAGTCGTACCAGCGCACCAAGGCTTCCGGGTTCTTGCAGCTCGTGGTGATCGTAAATCCGTTGAGCGAGCCCTGCGGCGAGTTAGGCGTGTTGTTCTTGCTCCAAAGCGTCGGACCGTGCGGCCCCTCGACGGGCTCCAGGTAGGTAAAGTCCTGCACATGGCTGCCCAGTATGATGTTGTCGATGTACCACTCCAGGACGATGCCCGTGACGCAGGTTTCGGCATTGCCCTTGGCGAGGAACTGCTGATAGTCCTCGGTGAAGTACTCCTGATTCATCAGCCCCTCGGCATACAGCGTGTGGAGCCACTGCAGCGCTTCAAAGTACGCGTCCTCCGACGGGGTGAAGATCACCCGGCCGTCCTGCACGCGCACGTGGTGGTCGTTTTCCACGGTTCCGAAAAAGCCGAAGAGGCAGTTGATTTTCGCCGCGCCGCTGGAAGCGGAGACGAGCAGCGGAATTTCATCCTTCTGCCCGTTGCCGTTCGGGTCTTGATCACGGAAGGCCACCAGCACGTCGTGGAACTCCTCCACCGTGCGCGGCGCCTGCAGGCCCAGCTTTTCGAGCCACGCCTCGTTGATCCACATTTCGGTGTTGACCATGTTCTTTACGTCCGCGTCGCCGGTGGGCAGCGAATAAAACTGCCCATCGCTCAGCGTCAGCGCGCCCTGCATGTCGGGCAGGTCCTCAAAGAGCTGTTTAACGTTGGGCGCGCACGCGTCCACCAGGTCGTTCAGCGGCGTCAGGACGTCCATGTTGCTCACCACGTCCACCCCGCCGATGAAGGCGTCCGGCAGGTCGCCGGAGGCAAACGCGAGGTTCACCTTTTCCTGCCAGCCGGAATGCGGGACCTCGATCCACTCGATGTGAATGCCCGTCTGCTCCTCCGTGAAGCGCACACATTCCTTTTCGGCCCAGGTATTCTGCGACAGGTCTTCCTTGTCCACCATGATGGTAAACGTCGTCGGTTCGTCCACGATCGGCAGCGAGACGTCGACCGCCGCAGCGCTCAGCGAGCAGGCGCACGTCAGCGCCAGCACCAGCGCCAGGATCAGGGTTTTGCGCATAAAGATTCCTCCTTTTTGATGGGAAATGTTCGGGATGTATGACGACAGGAAACGCCGTTCCTGACGCGCATCAGCCTTTGACCGAGCCGATCATCACGCCCTTGACGAAGTACTTCTGCACGAACGGATAGATCAGGAGCATGGGCACCGAGGCCACCACGATGACGCCGTACTTCACCGTCGCGGCGATGCGCTGCATCTCCTGAATGGCATCCAGATCGGTGATGTCCGCCTGCACCATCTGACTGCTGATCAGGATTTCGCGCAGGATCAGCTGCAGCGGGTATTGCTCCTGCCGGTTTAAGTAGACCAGGGCGTTGAAGTAGCCGTTCCACTGGGCGACCGCGTAGTACAGCGCCAGCACCGCCACGATGGATTTGGACAGCGGCACCACGATGCTTACAAAGAACCGGCCGTTACCGCATCCGTCGATGGAGGCGGCCTCCAAAAGCTCCGGCGGGATGCTGCCCGAAAAGAACGAGCGGGCGATGATGATGTTGTAAACCGAGACGCTGCCCAGCAGGATCACCACCCAGGGCGAACCCATCAGCCCGAGCTGCTTGACCACCAGATAGGTCGGGATGAGCCCGCCGCTGAAATACATCGTAAAGACGTAGAGCAGCATCAGCACGCGCCGTCCCGTAAGGTCGCTGCGCGAAAAGCTGTAACCGGCCATGACGGTCGTGGTGACGCCCAGCGCCGTGGTGCCGAGGGTGTACAGGACGGAATTGCGGTATCCCGACCAGATACGCGTGTCCTGCAAGATGCGCTTATAGCCCACGAGCGAGAGGTTCTTGGGCAGCAGAATCACCTGGCCCGTGCCGATGGAGGTCGCGTCGCTGACGGAGGCGATGACCACAAAGTAGAGCGGATAGAGCACCACGAGGAGCGCGAGCACCAGCAGCAAAGTGGAAATGCCGTCAAAGGCCGCGTCGAAGCGCGTCCGACGCACAGGAGCTATTCTCATCCTTTCCTTCCCCCTTACAAAAGGCTGGTGCCCGACATCCTGTCCGCGAGCTTGTTGACCGACAGCAGGATGATCAGATTGATCACGTTGTTGAAAAGGCCGATGGCCGTCGAATAGCTGTACTGCGCGCTTAGCAGGCCGATCTTGTACACGTAGGTGGAGATGATCTCCGACACGCCCAGGTTGAGGTCGTTTTGCATCAGGTAGACCTTTTCAAAGCCGATGCTCAGCACGTTGCCCGTGTTCATGATGAGCAGGATGATCGCCGTGGGCAGGATGGCGGGGACGTCCACATGCCAGATGCGCTGCAGCTTGTTCGCCCCGTCCACGATCGCGGCCTCGTGAAGCTCCGGGCTGACGCCCGCCAGCGCCGCGATGTAGATCACAGAGTTGTACCCGGTGCGCTGCCAGATGTGCGACCACACGTAGATGTGGCGAAACAGCGACGCATCCGACAGAAAGGGAATCGGCTTTGCCCCCAGCTTGCCGAGCAGTTGATTGAAGATGCCGCTTTGGCTCATAAAGACCATCATCATGCCCACGAGCACCACGGTGGAGATGAAGTGCGGGGCGTAGGTGACCATCTGCGTCACCTTCCGCAGGCGGTTTGAAACGCTGTAGTTGAGCAGCAGCGCCAAGATGATCGGAAACGGAAAGGCGGCGATCAGCTGATAGACGCTGAGCAGGATGGTATTTCGCAGCAGGTCGCCGAACATATAGGAGAAAAAGAACTTCTTAAAGTGCGCAAGGCCGACCCATGCGCTGTCCCAGATTCCCTTGGAGGGCACAAACTTCTTGAAGGCGATCTGCACCCCGTACAGCGGTGCGTATTGAAACACCGCGAGATACAGCAGCGTGGGCAGCAAAAACGCGTACAGAATCCAGTTTCTGCGAATGCTTCTCAGCGCCTTTTGACGGCGCGCCCGTCTTAAAGCGGCAACAGGGGTTTGCACGTACAAGCGCCTCCTTCACGTTTTCTCATAACCGCATCAAACCACAGGCCGTCACTTTGTACAAGTGGAAGATATTGATCAAGTTTTCCTGTATTCGCGCGTTTTCTTGTCTTTATTGACGATTCTTGAAAGAAAACGCGCCGTGCGGGAACCCTGCTTTCAAACAGAGCCACCCTGCACGGCGCTTTTTTCGCCCGCTATGCGCGTTTTTTCAACAATCGTCATACGCTCTCGCGTTCATCCTCCGCGCACGGCGCCGCCTTCCGGCTCCGAAACGCGGTGGGCGACAGCCCGCAAACCTTCTTGAACGCGCGCATGAAGGTCGCGGACTGCGCGTACCCCACGACGCGGGCTATTTCCGCCACGCTGCGCGGGGTTTGCAGCAGCATCTCCTGCGCCAGGCGGATGCGAAGATCTTCCACAAATTCCGAGACCGAAACGCCCGCGTGGTTTTTAAAGTAATGGCTCAGATTGGAAATGGAAAGGTGGAAGTGATCCGCGGCGCGCTGCACGGTGAAGTTCTCGTCCCGATAGTTTTCCGCCAGATAATCCTCGATGTCCCGGATCAGCAGGTTGTCCCGATCCTCCTTCTTCTGCATGCGCGCCGCAAGCAGCGATGCGGCCTCGCGCAGCAGCATCCTGACTCCGACCTGGGCGTCCGCCGTCTCCGTCAGCAGGGGCAGCAGCTCGCGGACCGCCCGCGCCCCCTCGCCGTCGCCCTGGTCTTCAAACCAGCTCTGCACGATGTGCAGCACGTCGTAGCCCAGAGCGCGCGAATCTTCCCCCTCCGCCGCGCCGCCCAGCGCCCCGTTCAGCGTTTCGATCGTAAACTGGATGCGCTCTGCCTCGCCGAACTTCAGGGCGTTGCGCAGCGCTTCGCACATCTCCTGTGAGCTTTGCCGGGCATCCACGAGCCGCTGCGCGGAGGCGGGGCGCAAAAGGCGGGAATAGGCGCCGGCCAGCTCCGGCAGGCGCGCGCAGGGCGGGCTGACCCGGACCGACGCGTACAGCGCCCGCTCCGCGAGAAGGCTTTCGATTCGTTCCCCTGCCTCCAGCGCGTCATCCCGGACGAGGAAGATCACGCTGTGGTTTTCCGGCACCTCCAGGTAGAGCTGCACCGTCTGGGCGCCCAGCGCGCCGCGAACCGTCTCCACCAGGCGGGCGGCAAAGTCCTCGCGTTCGCAAGGCGCGCCCTGCCCGCGCGCGAGCACGATGCGCCAGGCGTCCCCGCAAAGCCGCAGCGACAGCGGCGCGCCGTCCGCGTTGAATGCTTCTGCGCTGGAATATCCGCCGATCAGCAGCCGCAGGATCAGGCGCTCTTTGGAGAGCGCCTCCGTCCGGCGAACGATCGCGGCGTTGTTTCTGCGCATGGCCTGCAAAGCGTTCCGCACGTTTTTCACCGCGTCGTCGGAGCGCTCCATCGCCACGCCGGCGTCCATCGCGTCGTGTTCCAGCCTGCGGATGGGCACGTAATTCACCCGCATGACCAGGGCGATGACCGTGCCGCCGAGCGCGAAGATCGCGAGCAGGCCCGTGAAGAACATGCCCCAAAGCTGCGAAATCGGCGCGTTCGCGATCTCTCGCGGGACGGCGTTGAGATAGATGAGCCCGTCCCGCTCCGAACGCCTGCGCGCATAGAGCACCGCCGCGCCCGACATGCGGCTCGTGCCCGTGTCCCCGGCCTGCGCAAGCAGGGCCGCGACCTCCTCCTGCGACCAATCCGCGCCGGAAGCGCTCGCGTAGAGCACGTTCCCCTCCAGGTCGCAGATGAACGTCCGGCACTGCGGATAGAGCATCGCGCTCTCGCTCAGCCCCGCCAGCGCGTTCGGGTCGATTTCAAAGATAAGCCCGTTGCGCTGGGTGGAGGATACGCGCGCGGAGGCCGCGTACAGAAGCTTGCCGCCTTCCCTCGCCCGCGGCAGCGAGGACAGCCAGGCGCCGCCCTCGAGCCCAGAGAGCAGGCGCTCCACCTGCTCCCTTTCAAGCATCGCGCCTTTCAGCTTCCGATCGTAAAAAATCCCCTTGGGATACAGGGCGTTGTAGGCGTACACCGTGTCGAGCCCCGTGCCGTAAAAGTACACGGCGTCCACAAAGGAGCTGGACATGAGCCACTGTGAAAGCGCGCGCTGGGTGTCGTAAAACGCGCCCGTCCGCTTCAAATTCCGGTCGAAGAACTCGCTCCGCTGCGTCGTCTGCACCGCGTAAGCGTCCAGCTGGGCGACCTGCATGGAAACCGCCGCGCTCAATTGCCGCAGCGCGCTGGCGTTGCGTTCGAGCAGTTGATCGCCGCAATAGTGCATGACGATTTGGAAGATCACGGCCGACAGGATGCCGATGGGGAGCAGCAGCGTGAGAAGATAGGACAACAGGTACCTGCGGAACGTTTTCATCGGGCGCAACTCCCTTTCTGGCCATGCAAAACCTTGTCACCTATGTGATCTTTTCGGCATTTTAGTATAGCATAATCGACAATCCCGTGCAAATCCGTTGTGAGGCCCGACTTTCTTTGGCGCTTTTAATTGACAATTATGTATCAATCTTCTATACTGACCGTACATGGATGAAGAGGGGACTTCATCCCAATTATTGTGAGGAGGGATCTCATGCGCACACAACACAGGTTTTCCGTTACATGCTCCATGCTTCTGGTCTGTATCCTTTTGCTCGTGACTTGCGGGGCGGCCGTGGCCGAAGGCAAGTTCACGCCCGGCACCTACACGTCCTCCGCCAAAGGATTTGGCGGCGACGTGACCGTCACGGTCGAGGTTTCCGACGGCCGGATCGAGGACGTCAGCGTCGCCGGCGATCAGGAGACGGCGGGGATCGGCACCACCGCGCTGGAGCGCCTGCCCGGCATGATCGTCGAGAGCCAGACCCTCAAGCTGGACGCGGTCGCCGGCTGCACGATCACCTCCACCGCCGTGCTCGACGCCGCGGCGAACGCGCTGCGCGAGGCGGGCGCGGACGACAGCGTGATCTTTGCCGAGCCCGCGCAGGCCGACGGGACGCAGGCCGGGGCGGAGACGCTCGAAACCGACGTGCTGATCGTCGGCGCGGGCGCTTCCGGACTCTCCGCCGCGCTTTCCGCCCATCAAAACGGCGTCTCAAACGTGCTCGTCATCGAGAAGATGCCCGCTGTGGGCGGCGCCACCTCGACCGCGGGCGGCGGCATGGAAGCCTATCGCGTGGACGAGGATCCCGCCGTCACCGAAAAGAACATCGAAGAGCTGTTCCTCTACTGGTGCCGCACGGGCAAGTTCACCAACAACGCGCGCCTCACCATGCTGGCGGCCCGGCTCTCCACGCCCACGGTGGAGTGGATGCGCGCTTCCGGCATCGGCGTGACCGGCGAGCCGGCAGATGGCGAGCCCACGTTCAGCGCGAACTGCGACGGCCGCGCCGCGGGCGCGATCAACACGCTGTACGAAAAGGTTCAGGAGGCCGGCGTCAGCGTACTGCTGGACACCCGCGCCGAACACCTGGTGATGGAGGACGGCCGCGTGGTGGGCGTTGAGGCCCTCGGCGCGAAGGGGCAGCCGCTGACCATCCGCGCCAAGGCGGTGCTGCTGGCCACGGGCGGCTACGGCAACAACGTCTCCCTGATCACCGATACGGACATGCTCAAGAACGTGATCTACTACGGACCCGTCTGCGCGACCGGCGACGGCCACATCATGGCGCAGGAGATCGGCGTGCCGCTGTTTAACATGGACAAGGTCGCCACCAAGCACTTCGGCGTGGAAACCACCCCAGGGCAGGGCATCCACATCCACTGGGCCGTCGCCTCGCTGTTCACGCAGACCGGCGCGATCGCGGTCAACAAGGCCGGCGAGCGCGTGGTCGACGAGAGCGGGGACGAGCTGGACATCGCGCTTGCTTCCATGTACAAGTCCTCCGACGGGCGTCTGTACATCGTCATGGACCAGGAGGACTACACCCTGTTCAGCGACATCCTGATGCAGTACGGCGCGTTCACACAGGAGCAGCTCGACGCGTTCATCGCGGAAAACGGCTCCGGCGTGACCAAGCTGGTGAAAAACGACACCCTCGCGGGCGCTGCCGAGGCGATCGGTCTGGACGGCGCGGCGCTGGAGGCAACGGTAGCCGCCTACAATCAGGATGCGGCGGCGGGCAAAGCCGATCCGTTTGGCCGTCCCTACGTCGAGGAGATCGGCGAAAGCCCTTACTACATCATGCAGACCGTGGCGCGCTTCGCCACGACGCTGGGCGGCGTCAACGTCACCGACAACCTGGAAGTGCTCGACGTAAACGAGCAGCCGGTGCCCGGCCTGTACGCGGCCGGTGAAGTCGTCGGCAACGTCAACGGCTCCTATGCGCACTACCTGATCTGGTGCTTCGGCTCCGGTTATCGCTTCGGCGAGGTGATCCCCGCCCTGCTTCCGTAAGGTTTTGTCTTCCGCCACAGCTCCTCCTCATTCCCCGTGCGGGGGATGAAGCGCGGCGCCTGCCGGTTTGCCGGACAGGCGCCGCTTTTTCGTCCATACCCGTTGCACCCCGGCCCCGATGCTGATACAATGAACAGGCGGGGATTGTCCCGCGGCCGCTCGCTTTGCGCTACAATGACTGCCGCAAGGCGCGGGGTCATGAAGGAGGATCTATGGCATTAAACGAAGCCTGGCGGGCGGCGCTCAAGGCGCTGTCGTACCCGGACATCGACCTGACGAAGAACTACAAGCTCTGGCGCGCGTTTCAGGACGCGGCGCCGGCGCTGATCTCCAAGATTTCCGGCAGCGCACGCGACATGGAAATCGCGGGCGTGCCCGTGCGCGTGTTCACGCCGGACGAGGGCGCCCGCCGCCCGGGCGTGCTGCTCTTCTTTCACGGCGGCGGCTGGGTGACCGGCTCCATCGTGAGCTACCACACGATCTGCAGCCACCTGTGCGAGAACACGGGGCGCACCGTGCTCTCCGTCGGCTACCGCCTCGCGCCGGAGCATCGCTTTCCCGCGGGGCTGGAGGACTGCTACGCCGTCACGCAGGCGCTGCTTTCGGGCGACCCGGCGTTCCCCGTCGAGCCGGAGGCCGTGACGCTCGCCGGCGACAGCGCGGGCGGAAACCTCGCCGCCGCCGTCTCGCTGCTCTCGCTCCACAGGGGCGGACGCCTTCCCCGGCAGGAGATCCTCTTCTACCCCGTCACGCAGTCGGACTTTACGGAGGACTCGCCCTTTCCCTCCGTGCGGGAAAACGGCGCAGATTACCTGCTGACCGCGCGTATGATGCGCGAGTACCTCGCGCTGTACGTGCAAAAGGACGAGGACGCGAAGAGCCCGTACCTCGCCCCGCTGTACGCGCCCTCGCTGCGCGGCATGCCGCGGACGCTTTTGGTGACGGCGCAGTACGACCCCCTGCGCGACGAGGGCGAGGCCTTCGCCCGCAGGCTTCAGGAGGAGGACGTCCCCGCGACGCTTACGCGCGTGGACGACGCGCTGCACGGCTTCCTTTCGCTGCCCCCGCGCTTTTCGCAGACGAAGCTCGGGTACGAACTGATCTGCAACTTTCTTGCGGAGACGCAGGACGTTTCCGCCGATTCGAGGTGACGACCCTTGGCGAAAAACTGGAGCAGGCTCGACAACGCGGCGAAGATCTTCCCGCCGACGAGCGGCAAGGCCGACACCAAGGTATTCCGATTTTCCTGTACGCTCAAGGAAAAGGTAGACCCGCTGCCCCTGCAGCGCGCGCTGATGGAGACGATGGAGGACTTCCCCTCCTTCCGCTACGTGCTCAAGCGCGGCCTCTTCTGGTACTATTTAGAGGAGGGAGATTTTACGCCCGCCGTGCGCGAGGAGGACATGACGCCCTGCTCCGCGCTCTACCACGGTTCGTCCTCCCCCCTCTTTTCGGTCACCTATTACGGCGCGCGCGTCAATCTGGAGGTCTATCACGCCCTGACGGACGGCACGGGCGCGCTGCAATTTCTGCGCACGCTCATCTACCACTACCTGCTGCTCCGCCATCCGGAAATCGCGCGGGACGGCGCGCCGCAGCTCGACTACGACGCCTCGCGCAACCAGCGCATGGACGACAGCTTCGACCGCTACTACAGCGGCAAGCGCCGCCGGATGAAAGCGGGCCCCGTGGCCTATCAGCTTCGCGGCATGCGCCATCCTCAGTGGCGCCAGCAGGTCATCGTCGGCACCGCGAGCGTGTCCGGGCTTTTGCAAAAGGCGCGCAGTCTGAACGCGACGATCACCGAGCTGCTCACGGCGATCCTGCTGCTGGCCATCGACGCAGAGAGGCCCATCCGCGCGCGCCGAAGGCCGGTCGTCATCACCATCCCGGTGAATTTGCGCAAGTACTTCGACTCGGCCTCCGCACGCAACTTTTTCAGCGTCATCAACGTCGGATACGACTTTCAAAATAAGCCCGCGACGCTCGAGGCGGTGGTCGACTCGGTCAAGGCTTCCTTTCAGCGGGACCTCACGCCGGAGGCTCTGGAAAACCGGCTCAACACGCTCGGCGCGCTCGAGCACAACCCCTTCATGCGCGCGGTGCCGCTCTTTCTCAAGGACCCCGTCATGCGCATCGCCTACGACGTCTCCGAGCGCGACTTTACGGCCTCGCTGTCCAACGTCGGGCGCGTCACCATGCCGGACGTCCTCATGCCCTATCTGGAGCGTTTCGACGTGTACTGTTCCACGAAGAAGCTGCAAATCTGCGCCTGCTCGCTAGGCGACACGCTGTCCATGGGCTTTACGACCTCGTTCATCTCCACCGACGTGCAGCGCCGCTTCTTCCGCGCGCTCAGCGCGATGGACCTGGACGTGACCGTCTACGCCAACCATCCCGAAAGCAGGTGATCGTATGCGTTACTGCGACAAGTGCGGCGTTCAGATCGCGGGCGAGGAGGCGCGCTGCCCCCTGTGCCAGAGCATGACGCTGCCCCGGGGCGGCGAAACGCGCGCCCCCTTTCCCACCATCCCGACGCTGTACGAGCGCCACGGGCTGTTCTTTCGCATCCTGCTGCTCAGCTCGGTGGCGGCGGTCGTCGCCTGTCTGGGCATCGACTGGGCCGTCGGCTTCACCGGCTGGTCGATCTTCGTCGCGGCGGGCGTGGGGTGCCTGTGGCTGCTGCTGGGCATCTGCATCGCCCGGCGGCACAACGTGCTCAAAAACCTCACGCAGCAGGTCATCACCGTCTGCGCGCTGGGCGTGCTGTGGGACTACTTCACCGGCTGGCACGGCTGGTCGATCGACTACCTGATGCCCATCGCCTTCGTGTGCGTCATGCTCACGATGTTCATCCTGACGCTGGTGCTGCGCATGCCCAGCGAAACCTGGCTGATCTACCTGCTGCTGGACATGCTCTTCGGCCTGGTGCCCGCCGCGCTGCTGGCCGCCGGGCTCTGCCGCATGGTCTACCCCTCCATCGCCTGCGTGTGCGTCAGCGTCATCGCCTTTGCCGCGCTGGTGGTCTTCAAGGGCGGGGCCGTGGCGCAGGAGCTCAAGCGCAGGCTGCACCTTTAAGACGCGTGTTTTCCCTCTCGGACACGCACGCGCCGACATTGCGCTCATAAAAGGAGGCCGTTTTCTTGCTCACACATCATGAGGCCGTCGAAACCGTCAAAAAGGAAAAGCTCGTCGCCATCCTGCGCCGCGTGCCCCGGGAAAAGCTCCTGCGCGTGGTGGAATCGCTGCGCGCGGGCGGCGTGCGCGTGCTGGAATGCACGTTCGACCACGACCAGCCCGGTTACGTAGAGGACAACTGTGAAAAGATCGCCGCCATCGCGCGCGCCTACGGGGATGAACTGCTCGTGGGCTGCGGCACGGCCCTGAGCGCCGCGGAGGTCGAGGCCGCCGTCTCGGCAGGCGCTCATCTCGTCATCTCGCCGAGCACCGACCTTTCGGTCGTCGAAAGGACGCGCGCGCTCGGCGCCGTCTCGATGCCCGGCGCGCTCACGCCCACGGAAATCGTGACCGCGTGGAACGCGGGCGCGGACTTCGTCAAGCTCTTTCCCGCGGGCGAGCTGGGCCTTGCCTACGTTAAGGCCGTGCGCGCTCCGCTCTGCCACATCCCCATGACGGCTGTAGGCGGCGTGAAGCCCGAAAACGTGGGCGACTTCCTCTCCGCCGGCGTCGCGGGCTTCGGCGTGGGCGGGCAGCTCGTGCCCGCGTCCGCCGTCGCAGCGGGCGACTACGACGCCATCCGGGCGCGCGCCGAGGCGTTCACGCGGGCCATCCGGGCATGGGAGGCGGCGCACGCATGAAGCATCTGATCATCGACGCGGGCACGACCAACGCCCGCGTGACCCTCGTGAGCGAGGCGGGTCAGGTCCTCGGCTGCGAGCGGCGCGACGCGGGCGTGCGCAACACCGCCATCGACGGGCACAACGGCAGGCTCAAGGACGCCCTGCGGGAGAGCATCGCCACCCTGCTTACGGAAAACGGCCTTTCGCACGGCGACATCGGCGTGTGCGTGGCCTACGGCATGATCACCTCCAACGTGGGCCTGATCGAAATTCCCCACTGCGCCGCGCCCGCGGACGCGCGCACGCTGCGGGATGCCCTCGTGCGCCGGACGTTCCCGGAGATCGCGCCGTTTGCGATCGACTTCATCCCGGGCGTGCGCAACTTTTCGGGCCCCGTCACGGCGCAAAACGCCGCGCGGATGGACATGATGCGCGGCGAGGAGACGGAGGCGGTGGGCCTTTTCCACCTGCTGCGTCCGGGCCGCCGCTGCATTCTGGTGCTGCCGGGCTCGCACAACAAGTTCATCGCCATGGGCGAATCGGGCGAGATTCTGGGGTGCATGACCGCCATTTCGGGCGAGCTGCTCGACGCGCTGACGCACCACACGATCCTCGCGGACGCGGTGGACCGCCGCTTCGTCTCGCCGGAAAGCTACGACCGCGACGTCATGCTTGCGGGCCTTCGCGCGGGGCTTGAGTGCGGCGTGGGCCGCGGCGCATTCACCGGGCGCATCCTGCGCACGCTGGCCGGATGGGCTGCCGCGGACGCGGCCAACTACCTGCTGGGCGTGACGCTCAGCGCGGACGTGCTCGCCCTGCGCGCGTTTCACCTGCGCCGCGATGGCGACGCGCTCTTCGTCGCGGGCAAGCCGCCGCTTCAGCAGGCGCTGTGCGACGCCCTGGCGGAAAGCGGCTTTGCGGGCGTCTCGGGCGTGCCCGCCGCGCTGTCGTCGGCCATGGGCGTCGCGGGGGCGCGCATCATACACGGGGAGATGGGGATATGAATCTGATCGAGCGCAGTCTTTGGGACAGGAAGAGCGTCCGCGCCTTTACGGACAAGCCGATCGACGCGCGGGACAAGCGTTCCATCCTGCTCTCCGCCCTGCAGGCGCCGACCGCGGGCAATCAGCTGCTCTACACCATACTGGACATCACCGATCCCGCGCTCAAGGCGCGTCTGGCTGAGCTGTGCGACCATCAGCCCTTCGTCGAAAAGGCGCCGATGGTGCTCATCTTCGTGGCCGACTGCCAGCGCTGGCAGGACGCCTACGAGATCGCGGGCTGCGACCCGCGCCCGCCGATGGTCGGGGATTTGCAGCTCGCGGTGGTGGACGCGGCCATCGCCGCGCAGAACACCGTCGTATGCGCCCAATCCCTGGGTATCGGTTCGTGCTACATCGGCGACATCCTGGAAAACTGCGAGCAGGTGCGCGAGCTGCTCGACCTGCCGCTCTACGCCATGCCCGCCGCCATGGTCATTTACGGTTACCCGACCGACCAGCAGCGCCTGCGCGAAAAGCCGCCGCGCTTCGACGCGCGCTACATCGTACAGGAAAACGGCTACCGCCGCCTCAGCCCCGAGGAGCACCGCGAGATGTACCTGGGGCGCGAGCGCGCGATGGGGCGGATGAACACCGATTACAGCGCCTCGGTGCGGGCGTTTTACAAGCGCAAGTACGAGGCCGACTTTTCCCGCGAGATGTCGCGCTCGGTCGCCGCGTATCTAGAAGGGTTCGTCCCCGACGACGACGGCAACTTTTAGCCGCGCGGCCCTCGCCCCGCGCCCGGGCAGACCGCAATTCCCGAATCAAAGGTTTGGAGGCGGCTTCTCCCAAGGAAAGGAGGCCTTTGCATGCCCCTGATGGATCTGACCACCCCGGTGGAGCTGTACGCCGTGGAGGTGCTGCGCGACTCGACCGGCCGTGCGCAGGCTTACTTCACCTTCATGAACTGCGCCGCCGAATCGCTGCGCACGCTCTACGCCACGCTGACGCTGCTGGACGACGGCGGGAAGAGCATCGGCGCTTTCCCGCTGCGCTGCGAGGGGCTGGACGCCCCCGGCCACAGCCGCTTCACCGTCTGCCGCGCGGTGGACGACGCGCCCGCCTTTTCCGGCGCGCGGGCGCTGGTGCGCGAGGCCGTCTTTTCGGACGGCTCCTGCTGGCGCGTCGACGAGGGCGCGGTGCTCGACTGCACGCCGCCCGCGCTCGCGCCCGGGCCCGACCGCGTCGCGCTCGTCGCCGTCGCCGGGCCGGACGCCGTCTGCTTCCCCCAGCGGCGCGGGAACGTCTGGGTCTGCGTGTGCGGCCGCTTCAACCGGCTGGAGTGGACCGCCTGCCGCCGCTGCCAGCGCGGGCGCGACGAAACCCTCGCCCGCTACACCCCCGAGCGCACGCACGAGGCCTACGAAAAGAAGCTGGAACAGGAGCTCGCCACCGAACGGGCCCACCGCGCCGCGCACCGCTCCTCCATCGAGGCGGCGGAGTCGAGGGCGCGCTCGGAGCGCATAACGCGGGAGCTGAAGCGCCAAAAGCGCAGGCGTCTCGTGCTCGCGCTCATGCTGCTGCTGATCGTGGCCGTCGCCGCGCTGCTGGTGGCGATGCCCTATCTGTACGAAAGTGCGTCCGCCTGGCCCGGCATTTCCGCGCTTTCCGCGCAGCCTACCGCGATTCCCACCGCGACGCCCACGCCCCAGCCGGCGCAGACGGCGGTCCCCACATATTCTCCACATGTTCCGACGGAAACGCCCGAATTCGCAATTATCCTCTCCACTCCGCCTCCTTATATCGACGGATCTTCATCTCCTCCCTCCACCTCGGCAGCATCCATCCCCACAAAGACGCCTCAGCCGACGATGCTGCCGCTAAAGACCGGCAGCGCCTTCGGTTGAGCCCCGAACGACAAAGGCAGGCCGCATGAAACACACGATTATTTTCCTCGCTTTGCTCCTTTCGCTCCTCCTCTTATTCCCCTTGCTCGGCGGCGCGGCCGACGCCACGCCGGGCGAGGCGCAAAAGGTGCTTTACCTCACCTTCGACGACGGCCCCAAATCCTCCACGCCTGAGCTGCTCGAAATTCTGAAGGCCTACGACGCGCCCGCCACGTTCTTCCTCGTGGGGCAGGGCGTTCAAAACAACCCCGAGGCCGTGCGCGCGATCTACGAAGCGGGGCATTCCATCGGAACGCATACGTTTTATCACTCTACGAAGCAAATCTCGAAGAGCGAGGCCGCGTTTGACCGGGACATGGAGCGCTTCGACGAGGCGGTGAGCGCCGCCGTCGGCGAGGCGTTTCACACGTCGCTGCTGCGCTTCCCTTACGGCAGCGGCAGCGCAAAGCCGCGCGTGCGCACCTACGCCCAGCGCCGCGGCTACCTCTGGGTGGACTGGAACTGCCTGACGGGCGACGCGGTCATGATGGACGCCAGCGAGGAAGAGCTGTACCGCTATACCCTCAAGACCTGCGGAAAAAGCGACACGCTGGTGCTGCTCATGCACGAAGGCTCGATGCGCACCCGGCACATCCTCCCCCGGATCATCGAGCACTTTCGCGATATGGGCTACGAGCTGCGCAGCCTGTCGGTGGACAGCGACCTGTCCGGTCTGCCGCACGGCCGCTACGGCCTGCCCCTCCCGCCTGCGGACGCGCGCTGAATCCCGAAAGACACCTTGCTAAAAACCGCCAAATGGGCTATACTGGAATTCAGAACTGCCCGTCTTCGGTTGAATCACCTCAAAAGCGAGGCGCATTGCATATGGAATACAGGGATCAACTGCCCTTTCTGAATACCGACAGCGCCGCCGACCTACGGCTCATCTTAGGGACGATTCCCGGCGGCGTTTTTTGCTGCCTGTACGACGAACCCCTCACGCTCACCTTCATGAGCGAGGGGTTTCTTTCCATGACCGGCTACACGCGCGATCAGCTTCGTGAACAGTACGGCGACAGCCTGCGGGCGCTGATCGTGCCCGAGGACCTGCCCGCCACGCTGCGCTCGGTTCAGGCGCAGATGGCTGTGGGCGACGTCAAGTTGATCGAATACCGCCTGCGCTGCGCGGACGGGCACGTCATCTGGGTGCTCGACAAGGGACATCTGCTGCACAGAAGCGGCGGTCCCGACATCTTCTGCTGCATCATCATCGACGTGACGGAGCAGGTGGTCGCGGAGCGCGAGCTGCGCCTGAGCCTGGAGCGCCACAAAATCCTCATGGAGCAGACGAACGACATCATCTTCGAGTGGCGGCCCGACACGCGCGAGCTGGCGCTTTCCTCCAACTGGGCGCGCGTGTTCGAGACGCTGCCGGACGCGGTGCTCCCGGTTCAATACGACCTTAGCTTCATCACGGACGCGCTTCACGTCCATCCGATGGACGCGCAGCGTTTTCTGGAGGCGATTCAGCCGCCGAGCGACGGCTCCATGCGCCTGCCGGACCTGGACATCCGCCTTCGCACGCGCGGCGGCGCATACAGATGGTTTCAGCTGCGCGTCAGCCTGCAGCGCGACGAGCAGGGTCGGGCTCTGCGCTACATCGGGCTGCTGCGCGACATCGACGCGGAAAAAAGCCGCGCCGTCCGCCTGGCCATCAAAGCGGAGCGCGACGAGCTGACCGGGCTGTACAACCGGCGAACCGCGCGCGAAATGATCGACGGACGCCTTCGGCAGGCGCCCTCCGACATGCACGTGCTGATGATTCTGGACCTGGACAACTTCAAGTCCTTCAACGACACGCGCGGGCACCTGTACGGCGACGCGGTGCTGGCGGCCTTTTCCGACCGCCTCGGCCGTCTTTTCCGTTCCACGGACATCGTCTGCCGTTACGGGGGCGACGAGTTCATCGTCTTTCTTTCGGGCGTGCGCGATGCCGCGCAGGCCATGGCCTGCGCGCAGACGGTTCTGCTCGCGGCGCGCGGGGTGACGGACGAGCTCAAGGACGGCGTCTTCACGTGCAGCATCGGCATCGCCCTCTACCCCTACGACGCCGCGAGCTTCGAGCAGCTCTTTCTGGCGGCGGATGCCGCCCTGTACCGGGCCAAGGAAAAGGGGAAGAACAACGCGGTGCTGTACAGCGAGGCCGACTGCACCGCGCGCGTGCGGCCCCTGCCCGCCGACGCGGAGGGCGACGATTGCCCATCCGACGGTTCCTGCCGTCAGTCTGAAATCGTGCAGAGCGTCTTCAACCTGCTGTACGCGGCGCACGACCCGGCGGCGGCGATCCAGCTCGCGCTGGAAACGCTCGGATGCCGCTACGGCGTAAGCCGCGCCTACATCTTTGAAATCAGCCCGGACGGCCGCACGTTCAGCAACACGTTCGAGTGGTGCGCCTCGGATGTGCCGGCGGAAAAAGACCATCTGCAGGGCTTGCCTGTCGACGGCTACGACGAATACTTCTCCAACTTTGACGAGCGGGGCGTCTTTTACTGCCACGACATCTCCCGTCTCCCCGACTCGCAGCAGGCGGTGCTCGCGCCGCAGGCCGTTCAATCCATGCTCCAATGCATCCTTTCAGATGGCGGCAGGCGCATCGGCTTCATCGGCTTCGACGCCTGCCATCAGGTGCGCTATTGGGACAAATCCGTCGTGGAGGGGCTCATGAGCTGCTCGCACGTCCTGGGCGTGTTTCTCGCCAAGCACCGCCTTCGTGAGGAGGTTGCAAGGCTGAACAAACTAAACCGATAAACAAATGAGGGGCTGTCAAGCTAGAAAACGCTAGCTTGACAGCCCCCTTATATTTCGTCCCAGAGAAAGCGGCTTTTGCCCGTCCTTATACGATCAGGTCCTCGAGCTTTCGTTTGGGCACGTAATGCACGCCGTTCTCGTCGCGCCAGTAGCGCGTATCGCCGCTTTGCGGCAAATCGACCAGGCGCACGTCCTCTACCGGCCTCCCCAGCGCGAGGACCAGCTCGACGGAGAATCGCTCCGGGCTCAAACGCAGCGTGCGCAGCAGCTCCGCGCGGCGCACGTTCGCGAGCATGCACCCGCCGAGGCCCAGCTCCGTCGCGCCCAGCAGCATCGTCTGCGCGGCGATGCCCACGTCCGTCTGCTTATTCCTTCCGATCGTCAGGTCGCACAGCACCACGACGTAACCGGCGGGCCGCTCGCCCTCCTTCGGCCCCGGCCAGTCCGGCAGCGCCGCAGCCCAGCCCAGCGTGTCAAATACGCGCGCGCAGTCCTCCGGCGACGCGACGAGCCGGTACTTCAGCGCCTGCGCGTTCGCGCCCGAGGCGCTCAGCCGCGCGAGCTCCACGAGGCTGCGCAGCGTCTCCTCCGGCACGCGCGCCGATTCGTCAAACCGGCGATAGCTTCTGTTTTTGATGACGAGATCCTTTAGCATGCGGTTCCCTCCCCGTCTTTTCATGTCCTGCGCGCGCAGCAGATCCGCCAGCCGCCGCGCAGCGTTTAGCGGACTGCCCCCGTTGTCAAAGGCGATGTCGCAGGTCTCGTGGTAGCGCGCGCTGCGCGCGGCGTAGAGCGCCTGCATGCGCTCCGCCTTGTCGCCCGCGAGGTTCGGCCGCTCCGCCTGGCTCACGTCGCGCACCATGTCTGATAAGCTTCGGTCCAGCAGCACCACGACGCCTGTTTCCCGCATGAGGGCGACGTTCTCGCCACGCAGCACCGCGCCGCCGCCCGTCGCCACCACGCAGGGCTTTCCCGCGGCGATTTCGCGCAGCGTGCGCGTCTCCCGGTCGCGGAAGCCCGCCTCGCCCTCGCGCTCAAAGATTTCCGCGATCCGCATGCCCGCCGTCTGCTCGATGCGCTCGTCCGCGTCCACGAAGGGGCAGCCGAGCCGCTGCGCGAGCATCCTGCCGATGGTGGTCTTGCCCGAGCCCATCATGCCCGTGAGGTACACGTGCTTACGCATGCTGCCTCCCCCGCGCCGCGCGGTAGACGCCCAGCAGCCTGCACTCCACGCAGTCCGCCAGCAGCGATTCCTTCAGCACGTCCATGTACCGCTCCGAAACCTTGCCTTCCACGTCCACGTAAAATCGGTATTCCCAGTTCATGCCCGGGATGGGCCTGGACTCAATGCGCGTCAGATTCATGCCCAGCGCCACAAAACAGGCCAGCGCGCGGTGCAGCGTGCCCCGCTCGTGGCGAAGCGTGAAGGTCAGCGTCGCCTTGTCCGCCTCCGCCGGGAACGGCTCGTGCTCGCCCGAAACGATCACGAAGCGCGTGTAGTTCTGGTCGAACGTCTGAATGTCTTCCCTGAGCACCTCCAGGCCGTAGCATTCGGCGGCCAGGCGGCTGGCGATGGCCGCGTGGCGCGCGTCGCCCTCCTCCTGCACGCGCCGGGCGCTGCCCGCGGTGTTGTACTGCGCCGCCCGTTCCCAATTCGGATGCGCGTCCAAGAACTCCGCGCACTGCATCAGGCCCTGCGCGTGCGAGTACACGCGCGTGATCTCCTCCAGCTTCGCCCCCGGCAGGCCGAGCAGGCAGTGGCGCACGCGCACCATCTGCTCGCCCACGATGCGCAGGTTGCAGCGGCCCAGCAGGTCGTAGACGTCGAACACCGAGCCCGCAGACGAATTTTCCAGCGGCACCACGCCGTAGCGCGCCCGGCCCGCGGCCACCGCCTCGAACACCTCCGCGAAGCCGCGGCACTGCAGGCGCTCCGCCTCTTTCCCAAAGTAGTCGATCAGCGCTTCCTCCGCGTACGCGCCGGGCACGCCGGAATAGGCCGCCGCCTGCGCGCCGCGCGCGAGCAGAATGTCCTGCTGCTCCGCGCGGCTGATCGCCATGATGTGGCGGTAGAGCGCCGCGAGCTCCCCGGAAAGCGCCGGGTCCTCGAGCATTTCCGCGCGCGAGGCGAGCACCGCCTCCTCGCGCGAAGCGTCCAGCACGGGCATGTGATGGTCCAGCTTGTAGGCCGCGACGCCCTTCGCCGCCTGCATGCGCTCCTCGAACAGGCGCACCATCTGCCGGTCGATCTCGTCGATGCGGCTTCGCAGCGCCCCTAAATCCTCGCTCATCTGCGCGTCTCCTCCTCCAGCATCAAATCCATCAGCGCGATCAGCATCGCGCTTTCCACCACCGGCACCGCGCGCGGCACGATGCAGGGGTCGTGCCTGCCGCGCACCTCGATCTGCGCGTCCTCGAGGCTCGCCACGTCCACGGTCTTCTGGGGGCGGCCGATGGAGGGCGTCGGCTTGATCGCCGCGCGGCAAATTACGGGCATGCCGTCGGTGATGCCGCCCGTCACGCCGCCGTTGTGGTTCGTCAGGCAGACGACGCGCCCCTCCCGCGCGCGCATCGCGTCGTTTGCGAGGCTGCCCCGCGACGCGGCGAGCGCAAAGCCGTCGCCAAACTCCACGCCCTTGACCGCGGGAATGGAAAACAGCAGGTGCGAAAGCGTGGACTCCAGCGAGTCGAAGAACGGCGCGCCCAGCCCCGCCGGGACGCCCACGGCCGCGCACTCGACCACGCCGCCGACGCTGTCCTGCATAAGGCGCGCTTCCTCCACCCGCGCGCGCATCTCCGCCTCGCGCAGGGGCTCGAGCAACGCAAAGCGCATTGCCCGCAGCGCGCAAAGCTGCGCCACCGTCACGCCCGCCGGGTCCAGCCGCGCGTCCTCCACCCCGCCGATGGCTGCGATGTGCGCCGCGACCTCGACGCCCCTCGCCGAAAGCGCCTGGCGGCACAGCGCGCCCGCGAAGACGAGCGGCGCGGTCAGCCGTCCGGAAAAGTGGCCGCCCCCGCGCGGGTCGTTTTGCCCCCTGTACTTGACGTAGCCCGCGTAGTCCGCGTGGCCGGGGCGCATCAGGCGCTGCATCTGCTCATAGTCGCCGGAGCGCGTGTTGGTGTTTTCGATGATGCCGCACACGGGCGCGCCGGTCGTGTGCCCCTGATACAGCCCGGAGACGATCCGCACCCGGTCCGCCTCCTTGCGGGCGGTGGCGGTGGGGTCGTTGCCCGGGGCGCGGCGCGCCATGTCGCGGGCCACCGCCTCCTCGTCGAGCGCAAGGCCGATGGGCAGCCCGTCCACGACCATGCCGATGGCCGCGCCGTGCGACTCGCCGAAGATCGTCAGCTGCAGGTTATTCCCCCAGGTCGAGCGCATGCGTCATCCCTCCCAGCGATTCAAACTCCCGATAGAACGCGGGCGCGCTCTTGCGCACCGATTCCGCGCCCGACAGCGTCATCTCCCCTTCGCAGAGCGCCGAGGCGACGCACAGCGCCATGGCGACGCGGTGGTCGTTCCAGGCGTCCACCGCCGCACCCCGAAGGGGCCTGACGCCCCGGACGACCAGCCCGTCCGGCAGCTCCCGCACGTCCGCGCCGAGCTTTGAAAGCTCGCTTCTCATCGCGGCCAGCCGGTCGCACTCCTTGATGCGCAGCCGCCCGGCGTTCACGATGCGCGTCTCGCCCTGCGCGGCGCAGGCGGCCACGCAAAGCGCGGGCACGAGGTCGGGAATCTGCGCGGCGTCTACGGTCACGCCGCGCAGATTCGAGGGACGCACGCACAGCGCATCCCCCTCCCAGCGCACCGAAGCGCCCATGCTTCGGAGCACGTCCGCCACAGCCCTATCGCCCTGCGCGGAATCGGGCGACAGCCCCGTCAGCCGCACGCCCTCGCCGCTCGGGGCGATCGCGCCCGCGACCAGGTAGAACGCGGCGTGCGACCAGTCTCCCTCGACGGACACGCCGCCAGGAGATGTATAGCGCTGGCCGCCGGGGATGAAGATGCGCTCGCCCTGCCATTCTGATATGACGCCGAAGCGCGAAAGCATGCGCCGCGTAAGGGCCACATAGCCGCCGGATTCAAGCCCAGTTGTGAGCGTCAGGGTCGAATCCTCCTTGCACAGCGGCAGGGCGTAAAGAAGCCCGGTGAGGAACTGGCTGGACACGTCGCCGCGAAGCGGCCATGCCCCGCCCCGGAGCTTTCCCTGCAGGGTTATCGCGCCGGGCGCGTCCCGCCAGGAGACGCCCATTTGCGCAAAGAGCTCCCGGTACACGTCCTGCGGGCGCTCCATGAGCCGCCCGTGGCCGATGAAGCGCACGGGCCCGCGCCCGTCGAGCGCGAGCGGCATGAGGAAACGCAGGGTCGAGCCCGACTCGCCGCAGTCGGCCTCGCGCGCCGCCTCGTCCGAGCAGACCCCGCCGCCAGAAAAGCGCGCGCGCACGAAGCCCTCCTGCGCGCCGGAAAAGGGCTCGATCTCGGCTTCCTTCAGCAGCCCCAGCGCCTGCGCGCAGCGGATCGTCGCGCGGATGTCCTCCGAAAGCTGCAGGGGCGCAACCTCGCACGCGCCCTGCGATAGCGCCGCCGCGAGCACCGCGCGGTGCGAGGCGGACTTGCTGGGCATCACGCGCAGCGTGCCCTGCAGCGGGGCCGGAATCACGGTTCGTCTCATGGCTTCCTCCTTTTATGGGCCGTTTCACGCCCTTTTCCCAAAGACGGGGCGCTGTGCGCTGCGGGCCTTACAGCAGCTTTGCCAGCGCGTCCGCGTCGATGCTGTAGCCGAAGGCCTGACCGATTTTACGAAGCGCCACGACCTCCACCTGCCCGCCGGAGGCCTTCTTGTCCAGACGCATGGCCTTTGCCAGCGCCTCCTTCGGCAGGTCAGGCGGCGTCGTGGGCAGGCCGTAGGCCGCGAGCACGCGCGCGATGCGATCCGCCGTGCCCGCCTCCGTCACGCCCCAGGCCTCGCCCCAGCGCGCCGCCGCCACCATGCCCATGCAGACGCCCTCGCCGTGCAGCACCACGCCGTAACCCGCCGCGTTTTCCACCGCGTGGCCCAGCGTGTGACCGAAGTTGAGCTGCATGCGCACGCCCTTGTCCAATGGGTCTTCCTTCACGTAAGCCGCCTTGAGCGCGCAGCAGCGGGCGATCACCTCGTCCAGCCCTGCAAAGAGCGCCGCCCGGCCGCCCGCCTGCTCGATACGCGCGAAGAGCGCCGCGTCCGCGATGCAGCCGTACTTGACGACCTCGCCCAGCCCCGCGCCGACCTGGCGGGCATCCAGCGTCGAGAGCGTGTCCACGTCGATCAGCACCCGCTCCGGCTGGTAAAACGCGCCCACCAGGTTCTTGCCGCGGGGCAGGTTCACCGCGGTCTTGCCGCCCACGGAGGAATCCACCTGCGAAAGCAGCGTCGTTGGCGCCTGAATCAGCCGCACGCCGCGCAGGTACGACGCCGCCGCGTAGCCCGCGAGGTCGCCCACCACGCCGCCGCCGAGGGCGACCACGAAGTCCTTGCGAGAGAGCCCCGCGTCCAAAAAGGCATCGTACAGCGCGGTGAGCTGCGAAATGCTCTTGCTCTCCTCGCCCGCGGGCACGGTGAGCAGCGATGCCTGCGCGCCCGCCTTTCGCAGGCCCGAAAGCACGGCCTCGCCGTAGAGCGGCGCGGTGTTCTCGTCCGCCACCACCACCGCGCGCCGCCCGGCGCACAGCGACAGGTGCTCCTCCGCGCGCCGCAGGAGCCCGTGGCCGATCAGGATGTCGTAGCTGCCGTTTTCCGCCTCAACGCGTACCGTTTGCATGGTTGTATTCCTCCTTGCGCTCTGATGCCGAGTGGAGCCGCGCGTGCAGCGCCTCTTTAGAGTCGCCCCGCAGCAGCGCCACGTAGTCCGACAGCTTTTCGATCAGCTCCTGCGTCTCGTCCGCCAGCACGTCGCGGTTTCGCCAGAAGAGGTCCGTCCACAGAGCGGCGTCCAGCGCGGCCACCCGCGTCGTGCCCCGGAAGGAGCCGCCCTCAAAGCCGTAGCTCAAGAAGAGCGCCTCCTGCTCGCAGATCGCCACCGCCAGCACGTGCATCATCTGGCTCGTGTAGGCGATGCGCCGGTCGTGCGTCAGGGGGTCGGTGCGGATGATGTCCGCGCAGCCCATCGAAAGCGCCATGCGCTCCACGAGCGCGACCGCCTGCGCGTCCTCATCCCCCTCGGTCACCACGATGTAGTGCGCCCCGCAGAACAGCGAGGCCGAGGCGTTTTCGTAGCCGCCGCATTCCTTGCCCGCCATCGGATGCCCGCCCACGAAGTGTGCGCCCGGCGCAAGGCCCTCCCTCGCCGCGGCGAAGACGGGCCGCTTCACGCCGCACACGTCCGTCACCACCGCGCCGGGGCGCACGCGCGCGCCGTGCTCCTTCAAAAACCGCACGCAGCCCTCCGGGTGCAGGCACAGGACGATCAGGCTCGCCCGCTCGATGGGCGCGTCCTTCGCGTCCGCGTACACGGCGGAGGCGACGCCCTCCGAAAGCAGCGCCGCGCGGGTCTTCTCGTCCCGGTCCACGCACACCGTTTCCATCCCGTCAAAGCCGCGCAGCGCCTTGGCCATGCTGCCGCCGATGAGCCCCAGCCCGATAAAGGCGATCACAGCGTGCGCTCCACGATCGGCGCCATCGCGTGAATTTTCGCCACGAGCTGCGCGAACTGCGGCGGGGTGAGCGACTGCGCGCCGTCGCACAGCGCGCGCGCCGGGTCGTTGTGCACCTCGATGATGAGACCGTCCGCGCCCGCCGCGATGGCCGCCAGCGAAAGGCGCTCCACCATCCAGGCCTTGCCCGTCGCGTGGCTGGGGTCCACGAGCACGGGCAGGTGGGAAAGCTGCTTGACCGCGAGCACCGCCGAGAGGTCGAGGGTGTTGCGGGTGTAGGTTTCAAACGTGCGGATGCCCCGCTCGCAGAGGATGACGTTGGGGTTGCCCGCGGCCATGATGTATTCCGCGCTCATCAGCCATTCCTCGATGGTCGCGGACAGGCCGCGCTTGAGCAGGATGGGCTTTCGGGTCTTGCCCAGCTCGCGCAGGAGGTCGAAGTTCTGCATGTTGCGCGCGCCGACCTGAATCACGTCCACCCGCCGGTCGAATTCCTCCACCAGCGCCGGGCTCATGATCTCGGTCACGATGGGCAGGCCGCTCTCCCGGCTCGCCTCCTCCAGCATGGTAAGCCCCTCCAGCTTGAGGCCCTGGAACGCGTAGGGCGAGGTGCGCGGCTTGAACGCGCCGCCGCGCAGCATCGACGCGCCGCTCGCGCGCACCGCGAGCGCGATGCCCGTCACCTGATCGATCGATTCCACCGAGCAGGGGCCCGCGACCAGCGCGAGCTTCCGGCCGCCCACCTTGACGCCCCCGCAGTCGATGACGCTGTCCTCCGGGTGGAACTTGCGGTTCGCCTTCTTGAAGGGCTCCGACACGGACATGACGCGCTCCACGCCGTCGCGCATCAGAAAATCGTTCGGGTCCAGGCTGGCTACGTCGCCGATGACGCCCAGCACCGTGCAGTCCACGCCGCTGTTGCGCTGCACCTGCATGCCGCGCCCTTCCAGCTCGTCCACGAGCGAATCAATGCTTTCCTCCGCGGTCTTCGGTTTCATGATGATGATCATAATCGTTCCCTCTTTCCTCTCGTGCCCAGCGCCTACGAAAAAAGGAGCCCCCGCCGCAATACGGCGAAAGCCCCTTCATCCCGTTTTCAATCGTTCCTTCGGGATTCTCCGCTTTACGCGCAGCGACCACATTTTTGTACGTTCAAAAAGCCGTAGCTAAAATAAAAGCTAAAGCCGTTAAATCGCACAAAGTTGTGGTTCATTTCGCGATGCATACGTACCCTCCCATAAGGTTTGCGTTTAGTATAGCACCCCGCCGCGCCGATGGCAAGCAAAACTTGCTCGGCCGTTCGCTTTTTCGTGTTTTCTTGCAGCGCCGGTTTTATTTATGCAGCCGCGCGCGGCACATAGTTTTTGCGCGGCCGCACATAAAAAGCTTGACATCGGGAAAAGCTGGCGCTATAATGCCCCCAATCTCATAGAGCGGCGTTGACGGAGACGAGTACCTCGCGTATTTCATCAGGGAGGCCTGGCCATAGACTGAGAGCCATGCCGAAATCCCCGCCTGGGAAAGAACGCTCCCGAGCCGGCCTGCCGACCGCAATCGCATAGGCATGCCCGTTTCCCGCGTTAAGGGTTCACGAGGCCGCAAGGCTTTAAAGTGGGCGATGACGCATGATGGTGCCTCTCTCGTCAATTTGGGTGGTACCGCGGGGGTGCTGTATTTTGCCGTTCCCGTCCCGAATCGAGTTTTTCGATTCGGGATTTTTTTATTCTCAAACAGAAAAAGGAGGGCTATTCCGTGTTTATGATGACCGCTTCCCCAAAAGGCGTTCGGCTTTCCGACATCCTGCAGGCCCCGGACGGTGCGCGAAAGGAGGCGCACGGCATGGTGCACGCGGTGCGCGACCTGGGCGACGTGCGCTTCGTGCTGCTGCGCACGGCGGAGGGCGTGCTGCAATGCGTCGCGGGCGAGGGCGTCGCGGTTCCCCATGTGGGCGACGCGGTGCGCGTCCGCGGCGCCTGCTCGCACGACGGCCGCGCGCCCGGCGGGCTGGAATTGCGCCTTGAGGAGCTGACCGTCCTCTCCTCCCCGGCCGACCCCCTGCCCGTCGCCATCGACAAGTATAAGCTGAACCTCTCGATGGATACGGACCTGTCGCTTCGGCCGGTGACGCTGAGAAATCTGCAAAAGCGCGCCGTCTTCAAGCTGCAGGAGGGCATCGTGCGCGGCTTTCGCGAGTGCCTGCAGGCCGAGGGCTTTACGGAAATCCACACGCCCAAGATCAACAGCACCGGCGCGGAGGGCGGCGCAAACATCTTTCGGCTCGACTACTTCGGCCGCAAGGCGTACCTCGCGCAGAGCCCGCAGTTTTACAAGCAGACGATGGTGGGCGTCTACGAGCGCGTGTTCGAGGTCGGCCCGGTCTTCCGTGCGGAGAAGCACAACACCACGCGCCACCTGAGCGAATACACCTCGCTCGACCTGGAGATGGGCTTCATCGATTCCTTCGAGGACGTCATGCGCATGGAGGTCAAGGTGCTTTCAAGCATCATGCGGGTGCTTGAAAGCGATTACGCGCCCCAGGTGCGCGCGCTCGGCGTTAAGCTGCCCCGGTGCGACGCCATCCCGGCCGTGCGCTTTGACGAGGCGAAGCGGCGGATCAGCGAGCGGTACGGCCGCCCGATCCGCGATCCCTTCGACCTGGAGCCGGAGGAGGAGCAGCTCATCTCCCGCCTCTTCGAGGAGGAATGCGGCTCGGAATTCGTCTTCGTGACGCATTACCCGTCGAAGAAGCGCCCCTTCTACGCCATGGACGACCCGGCGGACCCGCGCTACACGCTCTCCTTCGACCTGCTCTTTCGCGGCATGGAGGTGACGACGGGCGGCGCGCGCATTCACGACTACCGCGAGCAGGTGGCGAAGCTGCAAAGGAAGGGGCTCGACCCGGCGGCGTTTGCGTCGTACCTATCCATTCACAAGTACGGCATGCCGCCGCACGGCGGCCTCGGGCTGGGGCTGGAACGCCTGACGATGAAGCTCGCCGGCGCGTCCAACGTGCGCGAGACCTGCCTGTTCCCCCGGGACACCCAGCGGCTGGAACCGTAAGGACCGGCCCCTCAAAGGAGGCGTTTGAATGAACATCACCCCGGAGCTCGTAGACTACGCCGCAACGCTCGCCCGCCTTTGCCTAAGCGAGGAGGAGCGCGGGGAGGCGCAGCGCGACCTCGCCCGCATTCTCGATTACGTCGATACATTAAGGGAACTGGACGCCGACGGCGTCGAGCCCATGAGCCACGTCCTCCCGCTGCAAAACGTCTTTCGCGAGGACGCGCCCGCCCCCTCCCTTTCAAGGGAGGACGTGCTGAAAAACGCGCCCGGCACAAAAGACGGCTGCTTCCTCGCGCCGCAGACGTTCGAGTGAGAAAGGAAGGTGCAGTACATGCAGCTCATGGATTTGACCGCGCTGGAGCTGGGCAAAAGGATTCGCCGCCGCGAATGCGGCGTCGAGGACGCCGTCCGCGCCGCGCTTGACGCCATCCGCGCGCGGGATGGGGAGATCGGCGCGTTCATCACCGTCACGGAGGAGGAGGCGCTCAGGGACGCCCGCCGCGTGCAGAAGGGCATCGACGACGGAACGCTCACCCATCCGCTCGCGGGCGTGCCCATGGCGCTCAAGGACAACCTCTCCACCCGGGGCGTGCGCACCACCTGCGCCTCGCGCATGCTGGAAAGCTACGTGCCCGCGTTCGACGCCGCCGTCTGCGAACGCCTTCGGGCGATCGGCGCGGTGTGCGTGGGCAAGACCAACATGGACGAGTTCGCGATGGGCTCTTCCACCGAGACCTCGTTCTTCGGGCAGACGCGCAACCCCTGGGACGTTCGCCGCGTGCCCGGCGGCTCCTCCGGCGGCAGCGCCGCGGCGGTCGCCGCGCGCATGGTGCCCTACGCGCTGGGCTCGGACACCGGCGGCTCGATCCGCCAGCCCGCCTCGTTCTGCGGGGTGACGGGTCTTAAGCCCACCTACGGCGCGGTCTCGCGCTACGGGCTGATCGCCTACGCCTCCTCGCTCGACCAGATCGGCCCGCTCTGCCGCGACGCGCACGACGCGGCGGCTGTGTTTCAAGCGATCGCGGGGCGCGACGCGCGCGACAGCACCAGCGCCGACGCGCCCGCCCCCGCGCCCTGCCCCGCCATGCGGGACGTTCGCATCGGCATCCCGGAGGAATACCTCGGCGAAGGACTTGCCGCGCAGGTGCGCTCGCGCGTGCTGGACTGCGCGAAGACGCTTCGCGCGTTGGGCGCGACGGTCGAGACGTTCTCGCTCCCGACCGTGCGCTACGCAATCCCCGCCTACTACGTGCTCGCCTCCGCCGAGGCGAGCTCCAACCTCTCGCGTTACGACGGCGTGAAGTACGGCTACCGCGCCCAGGGCTACGAGGATTTGACCGACCTGTACCTCAAAACCCGCAGCGAGGGCTTTGGCCGAGAGGTCAAGCGGCGTGTCCTGCTGGGCGCGTTCGCGCTTTCCAGCGGCTACTACGACGCCTACTACAACAAGGCGCTCAAGGTCCGGGCGCTCATCCGCCAGGCGTTTGACGCCGCGCTCGCCCGCTACGACGCGGTGCTGGGCCCCGCCGCCCCCACCCCCGCCTTCAGGCTCGGCGAGCACGCGGACGACCCGCTTTCCATGTACCTGGGCGACATCTACACCGTCTCCGTCAACCTGGCGGGCCTGCCCGGGCTTTCCATCCCCTGCGGGCCGGACGACCAGGGCCTGCCCGTGGGCGCGCAGCTCATCGGCCGACCGTTTGCGGAGGGGACGCTGCTTTCCATCGCGCAGGCGTATCAGGCGGTCACGGAGCATCACAGGCAGAGCCCGAAGGAGGTGCGCTAGGATGGCGGCATATGAAATGGTCATCGGCCTGGAAGTGCACGTGGAGCTCGCCACGAAGACAAAGCTCTTCTGCGCCTGCTCCGCCGCGTTCGGCGGCGCGCCCAACACGCACTGCTGCCCGGTGTGCATCGGCATGCCCGGCACGCTGCCCGTGCTCAACCAAAGGGTGGTGGACTTCGCCATCGCCGCAGGGCTCGCGCTGGGCTGCGAAATCACCCGCCATACGAAGTTCGACCGCAAGAACTACTTTTACCCCGACCTGCCCAAGGCGTATCAGGTGTCGCAGCTCTACCTGCCCATCTGCAGGGACGGGCGGGTGGAGATTGAAGCGGGCGGCGCAAAAAAGACCGTCGGCATTCACGAGATTCACATGGAGGAGGACGCGGGCAAGCTCACGCACGACCCCTTCACCGAACAGACGCTGGTGGATTACAACCGCTGCGGCGTGCCGCTGCTTGAGATCGTCTCCGACCCCGACCTGCGCTCCGCGGAGGAAGCCGTCGCTTACCTGGAAAAGCTGCGCGCCACGCTGCAATACCTGGGCGCGTCCGACTGCAAGATGCAGGAGGGGTCGCTGCGCGCGGACATCAACCTCTCCGTGCGTCCCGTGGGGCAACGGGAGCTCGGCACCCGCACGGAGATGAAGAACATGAACAGCTTCAAGGCGATCGCGCGCGCCATCGCGGGCGAATACCGGCGGCAGGTGGAGCTGCTGGAAGAGGGAAAGCCCGTCCGTCAGGAGACGCGCCGCTGGGACGACAACAAGGACGCCTCCTTCGCCATGCGCTCCAAGGAGGACGCGCAGGATTACCGCTACTTTCCAGAGCCGGACCTCGTGCCCATCGTCATAGACGACGAATGGGTCGAGCGCATCCGCGCGGCCCAGCCGGAGCTGATGGACGAAAAGCTCGCGCGCTACCAGCGCGACCTGGGCCTGCCGGCCTACGACGCGCGCATCCTCACCGCCGAAAAGCCCCTGTGCGACCTGTTCGAGCGCGCAGTCGAGGCGGGCGGACGGCCCAAGGACGTCTCCAACTGGATCATGGGCGAGCTGATGGCCGCGATGAAGGAGCGGGGCCTGCATCCGGAGGACATCCGCCTGCGGCCCGCGGCGCTCGCCGCCCTCGCCAACCTCGTCGCGGAGGGACGATTGGCGCGGCAGAATGGGCGCGCGGTCTTTGCCGCCGCCCTGGACGCGGACATCGACGTCGCCGCCTACGTGAAAGAACATGGGCTCGAGGCGGCGAAGGACGACGGCGCGTATGAAGCGGTCCTCTCGCAGGTGCTCGCCGCCTGCGGCGAGGAGGTCGGGCGCTACCATGCGGGCGAGGAAAAGCTATTCGGCTTTCTCGTCGGCCAGGTCATGCTAAGCTTCGGCGGGAAGGCTGACCCGAAAAAGGTTGCGGAGCTGCTGCGCCGCGCGCTGAACGGCTGATCGCCTTGCCTGCAGGAAGCAAACAAAGCCCATCCGCTGTCCGGCGAAGACCGCCGGTCCGGGTGGGCTTTGTTCTCCTCTTATCCTTTGCATTCCGCATGCCTAACCGTTCTTGTCCCGCCTGCGCAGGCTGTCCTTGAGGGTGGCCACCACGTCCGCAATGACCCGCATTTCCTCCTGCGAGCAGTCCTCCAGGGTCTTCGCGATGCGCTCCGACAACACGGGGCGGGCGTCCTTCAGCTCCAGGCAGAGCAGCTCGTCCGCAGAGCAATCCAGGGCGTTGATGATCGCCACGAAGATTTTCAGGCTCGGAATCGTGTTGCCCGTCTCGATATGGCTGATGTGCGGCGTACCCACGCCGCTCAGCTCCGCCAGCCGCTCCTGCGTCATGCCCTTGCGCAATCGGGCCGTTCGGATGCGCGACCCGATCTCCCTGTAATCCACCATTTCAGTAACCATCCTCTTTCGCCCATCTCAAACGAAAGACGCCGCTATGACGCTGCGTCCTCAGAGCTCAAATTCCAGTTACTTGTATTGTATGAACAGATTTGTTGTGTTATAATGACTTTAAAATACACTTTGACTTATAAGGCATAGTTCCATGGGAATTTAAACCGCTGGGAGGCCACGGAGCGCGATGAGCTTGAGCGAATTCTACACGCAAATGGGCGCGGATTGGCGGCAGGTGCTATGCCGTTTTCAAAGCGAGCAGCAGATACGGCGGTTTCTTTTTCAGCTTCGGGAGGATCAAAGCTTTGCGCACCTGACCGGCGCCCTCCGCCTTCGGGACTGGGACGCGGCCTTTCACGCGGCGCACGCGCTGATGGGCCTGTGCCGGAACCTGAGCCTTTTGCCGCTGGAGCGCTCCAGCGGCGCGCTCACCCGGGCGCTGCAGGCAGGAGCCTCCGATCAGGAGGTTACCTCCCTGTACAGTGTGGTCCGGGACGATCACGCGCGCATCCTGAGGGCCATCGAAGGGCTGGAATGACGGCATAAAGGCGAAAAGCAAGGTTGCATTATTAGCTCACGCATTTTTATCGCCTGCGTATTTTCGAGTTCATGCCAGAATGTTTAATAAATAAAAAAGAGCGCTTCTTTCACCAACCGGCAAACATGCCGCTGTGAGAGAAGCGTTTTTATGTGCGTTAAAGGCCATATTGTTCAAAGAGCCATTCGATGCTGAGCGATACCCACCCTGCCACATGCGCGCTTATACGTCCTGTCGCACGATCAGCTGTCGCGAGGCCATGATCACCACGCTGATAAAGGTGCAGTTCGATCGGCACCCCGGCCCGATTCATCCTCGCCACAAGCTGCAACAGCCCCTCTACGGGCACAGTCTTGTCTTCCTGCGTCGCCCATAGAAAGGCAGGCGGCATCCCCTCCGCCTGCTCAAAGATAGACTGATCGGGCATCGTCTGCATGAATGCGGGCGCGCACCCCGCTCCCGTTACAGCCGGATAGCACAACACCAGCGCGTTGGGGCGCAGCAGTTTCAAGTCCCCCTCTATCCCGCTTATGCCTATTCCTGCCTGCCGCGTTCTGGCTGCCAGCCACAGGGCGAGATTGCCGCCCGCGCTGCTGCCCAGGACGGTAATCTGCTGCGGATGGATTCTCCACGCATCCGCCGATAAACGCATCTGCCGCATGGCTTCCGCGATGTCCAGAAGCGTTTCTTCAAAGCAGGTATTCACACTGTAGTGCAGTACGAAGGTTTGAAAACCTGCCGCGGCGTATCTCAAGGCGATGGGTTCTCCCTCGCGCTCGGAAATAAATTGGTATGCCCCACCTGGAACTACCAGCATTGCCGGGCGCTTTGTCCACCGGGTCATCTCCAGCTCTGTGCAGTTATCCTGCAGGTAAGCGTCCATCCATGCTCCTCGTCTGCCCGGAAGCTGTACCTTCAGAAGCTTCACGTTTTTTCACAATTCCTTTCTGTACCGCCATCATCCCTTGACTGAGCCGACCATCACGCCGTTCACAAAATACTTTTGCAGAAACGGATAGATGAAGAGAATCGGCACCGTGGCGATGACCGTCGTGGTGTACTTTACCAGTCGCTTGTATAAATCCGCTTCGCTCGGGTTAAACCCCTGAGCGCTTACCGAACTGGACGTGTTGGATACGAGGATCTCGCGCAGGATCAGCTGAAGCGGATATTTGTCGCGGGTGCGCATGTACAACATTGCGTCAAACCAGGCGTTCCAGTGTCCCACCAGGTAATATAGCGTAACGACGGCCATGCTCGCCTTTACGAGCGGAATTTCGATACGAAGTAGAATTGTAACGTCGCTCGCCCCGTCCAACTTGGCGGATTCCTCCAGACTGTCCGGCACACCCAGGAAGCCCGTGCGCAAGATGATGAGATTCCACACGCTGATACAGGAGGGCAAAATTAACGCCCACAGGCTGTCGAGCAGGCCAAGGTTCTTGACGTTTAAAAACGTTGGGATCATGCCGCCGGAAAAAAACATGCAAAACGTGACCATTAGCATGACAACCTTGTTTACCATGATGTCCTTTCTAGAAAGGGCGTAGGCGCCTAGCGTCGTCAACGACATGTTGACCGCCGTACCCATGGCGACGACGAACAGCGTGTTCATATAGCCGGTGCCGATATTTCTGTAGCTAAGCGCTACGTCGTAGCCCTTTAATGAAAAGCCAACCGGCCATAACAGTAAACCAGAATGCGCCGTCAATAGATTCGGGTCGCTGAAGGATGCGAACAGGACGTATAGCACAGGATACAGGCAAAAGAGGGAAAAGAGCAGCAACAGCAGAAAAATGATTCCTTTCCAAAGCTTATCGGCACGTCGGATTTTTACACCATCCACTTTCTTTCCCCCTCACCAAAGACTTTGTTCCGTCGCCTTACGGCTAAGCGTGTTTGCAGCGAACAGGAATAGACAGTTGAGCACCGAGTTGAACATCCCGACCGCCGTAGCGTAGCTGTAGTTGGCCTCCTCGATACCGCGCCTATAGACGTAAGACGATATGACGTCGGCTGTTTCGTACGTCATGGGGTTGTAAAGGAGGATGATCTTTTCGTAGCCCACGGTCAGGATGTTGCCGATGCGCAGAATCAGCATGATGATGATCGTCGGCATGATGCCGGGCAGCGTCACGTGCCATACCTGACGCAGCCGCCCACAGCCATCCACATAGGCCGCGTCGTACAGCGACGCGTCGATCGCGCTCATCGCCGCCATGTAAATGATGCTGTTCCAGCCTGCAAGCTGCCACAGGTTGCTCAAAACATAAATTGGCTGAAACGCAGCCGGGTTGTTGAGCAGCCCGCTCCGCTTCCCGCCCATCATCTCGATCAGGTCGTTGACGATACCGTCGCGGCTGACGAATTCCGTAATAATGCCGCAAATGACCATCATGGAGATAAAGTAGGGCAGGTACATCATCGTCTGCAAGGTAGCCTTGGCCGCGCGCGATCTCAGGGCGTTCAGCATCAGCGCCAGCAGAATCGGCGCCGGAAAGCCGATCAGGATGTCCAGCAGGTTGATGGTAAACGTGTTGCGCAGCAGACGAAAGAAGAACATGTCGTGAAAGAAATCCTCAAACCATTTGAGGCCAACCCACTTGCTTCCCAGAATGCCCAGACGGGGAGAATAATTTTGAAATGCGATGACTAGGCCGCCCATCGGCACGTATGCGAAGACGACGAACGCGACGACTACGGGCAGCAGCATAAGATAAATCTGCGGGTGCTTGCGGACGTTCCGCCAGAGCCTCTTCGGATAGGAGGGCTTTAGATGATTAACCTGCACCATATGACCACCTCACATC
>JAEXCG010000095.1 GCA_023402355.1 Bacillota bacterium
CCGCTTTTAAGGCCTCGCGGTACAGCGCGCCGTCAAAGCGCCTGAGCCGATAGCCCGCGGGCGGGGCGGCGAGCGGGCGCAGAGCGCTTTGCGCCAGCGTATCCGCATGAAGCCGCCACCTCGTGATGCGGACGGCCCGCGCGCCGCACGCCGCCTCGATGCGCGCATCCCACGCCGCGTCGTGCGGAACCATCAAAAGGGAGGGAGAAGGATGGTCCGCAGGCACGTGCGCCGCCAGCTCCGCCGCGCCCGGCGCGGCGGCATCGCCCGCGAAGCAGCACAGGTCGCCCACGACGATCTGCGCGCAGCGCGCCTGCGCATCCGCAAAGGCGCGCCCCATCCCCCGATACAAAAACGCCCGGACGGTCGTCTCCGTTCTCCCCGCAAAAAGCGCTGCCGCCTGCGCCGCCGTGATCTGTCTCATTCGATCCCTCCTTGTCAGAAGTTAAACTCGTCCGCCCAGTCAAAGTCCTCCGACGCCTCCAGGCTGCGCGGCCAGTGCGCGCACCAAGCGGGCACCGTCGGCGCCTCCACCCGGTCCAAGCTCGGCGTATAGGGCTTTACGTCGAGCACCGGGCTTCCGTCCAGCGCGTCCGTGTAATCGATGTAGAGCCTGCCGCCCGCCGCGTCTACCGCAAGCACCCGAGACACCGTCATCGCGATCGGGTTCGGCCGGAACGGCGAACGGGTCGCAAACGTGCCCAGGGTCTTGGGCCCGCGCCTGTACGGGCTCTGCGCCTCGAGGACCTCCCGGTACGCCGCCTCGTCGCTTTGGTGAAACCACCAGAGGACGACCACGTGGCTGAACCCTTCCAGCGCCTCAAGCCCCCGGCCATAGTTCCCGCCGAGCGCGATGTACGACCTCTCCTCCTCCGCACAAATCCGGCCGATCGGGGTCACTGCATACGTCTTTTCCATGATGAAGCCTCCTGTTTTCGTCGCGGCTTACCGCCGCGCGTGATGGGGTACGCCTCATCCTACACCCTCACACGCTGTCAGAGTCAAGCGCCGGGCTCGTCCACGGCCCGGAGCGGCACCTGCAGCTCGGTCAGGTACTGCTCCGGGTCCCGTTCGTCCCAGGGGCCCTTGTGGCAGATCTGGCGCGTGGGGCCGTCCATCGCGAATTGCGCATGGCGGGACAGCCAGCGCGCGAAGGACTGATACGCGCCCCCGATCCGTTCATAGGAACCGTATACCATGATCGAGGCCATGTGCTCGACCGGGTCGGTTTCGCGGTAGACGAACTCCCCCTCGGACTCGCCCGTTCGCTCCACGACGACGCAGGCTTCCACGTTCACGTCGGCGTCCCGGTGCTCCTCGTCGTAAAAAAACGCGACGTTCCCGTGATTGGGCGGAAGTGTTATGCCCTTTCGGGCGATATAGCCGTACAGCGCGTGCCAAAGCTCGCTTTCGCAGTCGTAGCGGGCGATGATTCGGCGCACCGAGAGCACGCGGAACGGCTCGATCCGCTTCATCGTGACGTTGCAGCGCACGTCCAGCGCGTCCGAGCGCAGGTCCGCGAGGGCGGTCTGTATCTGCGCGACGCGGGAGCGCTCGCGCGCCAGCGCCCGCTCCGCTTCCCGCCGCTTCTCCTCCAGCCGGCGCGTCAGCGTCTCGTCGTTCCAGCCCTCGAGCATGTCCCGCATTTCTCCGATGGAAAACCCCAAGTCGCGCAGCAGCACGATCCGATGCAGCCGCTGCATCTGCTCGACGGCGTACGAGCGGTAGCCCGTGAAGGGGTCCACCTGCGCCGGATGCAGCAGGCCCATCTCGTCGTAATAGCGCAGCATGCGGATGGAAACCTGCGTCAGCCTTGAAAACTCCCCGATGCGAAACACGGCGTCCCCTCCCTCTGTTGATCCCATGATAGCGCAAGGCGCGCGTTTCGGCAAGACCAAAGCGTGCGGGCGCCGCCCGCACGTCAAAAGCCGCCCGGCCACACGGCCGGACGGCTACGCTTATCGGAACCATACGTGTATACAAAACTCGATGAACAAAAATCCGGCGAGCCCGAACGCCGCCACGACGAGCAGCCCGGCGCCCAGCGCGCCAAGCGTCCAGTGAAAGGTCTCGCGCGAGGTCATGCGCGCGGGGTGCGGGTTCTTCGCGCCCTGCGCGTCCTTCGGCTTCAGCTCCGGCCGATACCAGGGCATGCCCTCGACGTTCATGTCCGCGACCGTCATTTTATCCAGTTCGACCTTTGCGCCCTCGTCTCCGCTTCGCGGATCACGCGTCTTCGCCATAGGGCTTTCCCTCGTTTGCGTACAGGTGGCAGGCCACCACGTGGCCGGGCTCCACCTCGCGCACGGGCGGCGCCTCGTGCTTGCAGCACTCCATGCACTCCTTGCAGCGCGTGTGGAACTTGCAGCCGGACGGCGGGTTCGCCGGGGATGGAATGCTGCCCTCCAGGATGATCCGGTTCATCCGCACGTTCGGGTCCGGCACCGGGATCGCCGAGAACAGCGCCTTGGTGTAGGGGTGCAACGGGTTCTTGAAGATGGACTTCTTGTCGCCGTACTCCACCATCGTGCCCAGGTACATGACGCCGACCGCGTCGGAGATGTGCTCCACGACGGACAGGTCGTGCGAAATGAACAGGTACGTCAGGTTGTGCTCCTGCTGCAGGTCGCGCAGCAGGTTGATGATCTGCGCCTGAATGGAGACGTCCAGGGCGCTGACCGGTTCGTCGCAGACGACGAATTCCGGGTTGAGCGCGAGCGCGCGCGCGATGCAGATGCGCTGGCGCTGGCCGCCGGAGAACTCGTGCGGGTAGCGGTTCTTGTGATAGGGCTGAAGGCCGCAGGACTGCATGATCCCGTCGATGTAGTCGTCGAGCTGCTCCTTGGGCACGATGCCGTGCTCGCGCACCGCCTCGCCGATGATCTCGCCGATCGGAAGCCTCGGCGACAGGCTGGAGTACGGGTCCTGGAAGATGAGCTGCATCTTCGGGCGCATCGCCCGCATCTGCTGCTTGTTCAGGTCGTAAATCTCCTGTCCGCTGAAGAGCACGTCGCCGCTGGTCTTTTCCGTCAGGCGCAGGATGGTGCGGCCCACGGTGGTCTTGCCGCAGCCGGACTCGCCGACCAGGCCCATCGTCTTGCCGTGCTCGATCTTGAACGTCACGCCGTCCACCGCCTTGACCGCGCCCGCAACGCGCTGCATCAGGCCGTTTTTGATCGGATAATACTTTTTGAGGTTTCGGACCTCCAAAACCGGCTTTACATCAGCCATTGCGTTTTCCCTCCTTTGCCTCAGGATAGCAGCGGTAGCAGCTCACCACGTGCGTGGGCGAAATGTTCACCTCGTGCGGGTAAGCGCCCTTGCAGCCCTCCACGCACAGCTCGCAGCGGTCGCGGAAGTAGCAGTAATCCGGCATGTCCACGGGGTTGGGCACCTTGCCGGGGATGGAATAGAGCCTGTCCGTCTCGCGGCCGACGACGGGCTTGCTGTTGAGCAGGCCGATCGTGTAGGGGTGGCTGGGGTTTTCAAAGACCTCGTGCGCCGTGCCCTTTTCCACGATGCGCCCGGAGTACATGACGACCACGTAGTCCGCCATTTCCGCGATCACGCCCAGATCGTGCGTGATGAGCATGATGGAGCAGTCCGTCTTCTCCTTCATCTCGCGCAGCAGGTCCAGAATCTGCGCCTGGATGGTCACGTCCAGCGCGGTCGTCGGCTCGTCCGCGATGATGAGGCGCGGGTTGCACGAAAGCGCCATGGCGATCATGACGCGCTGGCGCATGCCGCCGGACAGCTCGTGCGGGTACATCCGGTAGACGCCCTCCGCGTTGGCGATGCCGACCGTTTCCAGCATCTTGATGGAGCGTTCCTTGACCTGCTCCTTGTCCATTTCCTTGTTGTGCAGGGCGATGACCTCGTCCATCTGCATGCCGATGCGGAACACCGGGTTCAGGCTGGTCATCGGCTCCTGAAAGATCATGGCGATCTGGTTGCCGCGGATGCTGTGCATCGCCTCGTCCGGCGTGTTCACGATGTCGTACACGCCGTCCTGTCCGTTAAAACGGATCTGGCCGCCCGTCATCTGGCCCTGCGGGCGCTGCACGAGCTGCATGAGCGAAAGGCTCGTCACGCTCTTGCCGCAGCCGGATTCGCCCACGACGCCGACGGTCTTGCCGCGCGGCACGTCGAACGACACGCCGTCCACGGCCTTGACCACGCCGATGTCCGTGTAGAAGTAGGTGTGCAGATCGTCGAACTCCACGATATTGTCGGGGTTCTTCATCTGCGTCATGTATTCGCTCTTCGGCACGTTCTTGCGTTTGCGCTTCTTCTCAAAGGCATCCGTAATGCGCCGGTTTTCCTTCGCGATGGCGCGCGCCTCGGCGGCGGAGATGTAGTCCGCGCTCTTGGCTTCCTTCGCGGAGAGGTGCTTTTTCTCTTTAGCCATGCTCTCGCCCTCCTTATCGCTTCATCTTCGGGTCGAACGCATCGCGCAGTCCGTCTCCGATAAAGTTAAATCCGAGCACCGTCAGCAGGATCAACATGCCCGCCGGAATCCAGACGAACCAGTAGTTCGTCATGACGTACACGTTGGAGACGGCGTTGATGATGTTGCCCCAGGACGCAAACGGAAACTTGACGCCCAGGCCCAGGAACGACAGCGTCGCCTCCAGCAGGATCACGCTGCCCAGAGACATCGTGCACATGACGATCAGCTGCGGCACGACGTTGGGCACCAGGTGCTTGAAGATGCGCCGCGAGGTCGAAAGGCCCGTCGCCTCGGTGGCCACCATGAACTCCTGCTCGCGCAGCGAGAGGATCTGGCCGCGCACGAGGCGCGCGATGGAGGGCCAGCTCAGCAGGCCGATGACCAGCATCAGCGCGACCATGCGGATCGTCGGGTCCACCTTATAGACGTCCATCAGGGAGCCCAGGATGATATAAATCGGATAGCCCGGGATGCAGTTCATGATGTCGACCACGCGCATGAGCAGGTTGTCGATCCAGCCGCCGAAATAACCGGCGACGCCGCCCAGCACCACGCCGAGCACCAGCTCGATGACGACGACGATGAAGCCGATCATCAGCGAGATGCGTCCGCCGTACATCAGGCGGGTCAGCATGTCCATGCCGTTGCCGTCCGTGCCCAGCCAGTGTTCGCGGCTCGGGCCCTCGTAGGTGCGAAGCAGGTACGTCTTCGTGTCGCGCCTGACGATGAACTGCTCATTCTTCTGCTCAATGGTATATTCGACGCTCTCGCCGTCCTCGTCCGGCATCTCGAAGGAATTCTCCTTCGCCGCGATGGCCGTGAGAGCCGTCTGCGCAAAGCCCTCCGGGAAGACCGTTCCGACCTCCACCGCCTTGATGACGAAATCGGAAACCTCGCACACGGGCGAGCCGTCCGCGCCCGTTACCTGCACGCTCTGCTCGCCGCGGACGAGCTGATAGGTTTCCCCGCCGTAGACGAACGAGGTCGACGTACCGTCGGCGATCGCGCGTTCGCAGGCGAGCCGGAAGTCAAAGTTGCTCTCCAGGCCGTTCGCCTCCGTGAAGATGCGGTGCGAGGCGAGCGCCAGGTTCTGCGTGCCGTAGATCGTGTACTGCTTCTTGAGCATCGTGTAACTGAACATGGAGCCGTCGGCGGTGGCAAACGTCTTGTCGCCCGCGGCCACGGCCGCCGCAAACGCGGTGGACAGGTCCTCCGGAAGCGTGGCGCCCTCCTTCGTGGTGACGTTAAACAGCCCCTTCATGCCGATCGCGCTGGCGACGGGCACCTGTTCGGTGACGCGGTAGAGGTTTTCGCCCTCCTGAAAGAGGCCATAGCTCTGGCCGTTATACTCGAAGATCTCTTCCCCGCGCGTGAGCGCCAGGATCATCTTGGACTTGGCGCCGCTGGGGAACGTCTTCCCCTCCGCCTCCACGTAGCGGTATTCGTTGTTTTCCGTGATGGCGGCGTAGTCCTTCACCATCATCTCGTAACCGCGAAAGCGCTCGCTCTCGCCGTAGGGCGTGATGATGCCGCCGATAAAGGAGAAGATGAACATCGATACGATGATGATGGTGCCCACGATCGCCAGGCGGTTGCGGACGAATCGCCTGAACACCAGCATGGAAGGAGAAAGAACCTTGACGCGCTGCTCGTCGTCCAGCGCCAGATGCCGGTCGTCGACGTTTGGTTTCTGATTTTCCTGCATAAGGCTTCCTCCTTTCAACTCACGCGCACGCGCGGGTCGACCACTGCGTACAGGATGTCGGCGATCAGCGTGCCCAGCAGCACCAGCATCGCCGAGAAGACGGAATAGAACATCGTAAAGGGAATGTCGCCGCTGATCATCGCCTGATACGACGTATAGCCGATGCCCGGAATCTGGAACAGCGTCTCCGTGATCAGCGCGCCGCCGAATAGGCTGGGCAGCGTGCCGCCGACGATGGTGACGATCGGGATCAGCGTGTTGCGGAAGGCGTGCTTGTTGATGACCGTGCGCTCCGGCAGGCCCTTGGCGCGGGCGGTGCGGATGAAGTCGGAGTTGAGCACCTCCAGCATGTTCGTGCGCGTGTAGCGCATCAGATCGCCGACGCTGACCACGGTGAGCGTCGCGATCGGCATGATGTAGTGCTTCGCCACGTCCAGAAACTGCCCCATGGGCGAAAGCTGGTCGTACATGCGCCCTACCTTGCCGTACAGGTCCAGCCAGCCCAGGTTGATGGAGAACACCCACTTGAGCAGCGTGGCGAAGAAGAAGGTCGGCAGCGATATGCCGATGAGCGCGAAGACCGTGACCGCGTAGTCCACCCTCGAATACTGGTGCGTCGCGGAGACGATGCCCAGCGGGATGGCGATGACCACGCGCAGCACGAGGGAAAACATCGCGAGCACGAACGAATCCCAGATGACCTGGCTGAACTTGAGCGTCACCGGCACGTTGAAGTACCAGCTCTCGCCAAAGTCGCCGCGAATCGCGGTCTTAAGCCATGTAAAGAAGCCACCGATGATGCCCTTGTCAAAGCCGTAGACAGCGTTGAGCTGTTGCATCCATTCTTCGTAGCTGCGGCCGCCCGGCAGGGACGACTTCTCGCGTGCGAGACGCTCGACGTATGACGTGGGCAGGCAGCGCATGAGTGCATAGATGAGCAGTGCGACAAAGAAGAGGATCACGATGCTGAGCGCGATGCGCTTAGCGACGTATTTGCGCACGATCAAACACCTCCGTAAATCTCGGCGCACGAGCGCCGGAGTCAAATTTTAGCGGTCGGGACCGTTGGGCCCTGCCGCGAACGCGCAATCCCGTGCTTGCGCTTGCCCGCCCACCGCATGGCGGCGGGCGGATAACCCGCGTGCGCGGGGAATATTCCGAATTTAAAGAAGCAGCCGGCAAATCCGCGCGTCTCCGTCGGCGCATCGGACGCTGCAAACGGATGATTGATCGCTGGATCGAAACATAAAGGGAACCGGGCCCCGGCTCACCTGCCGGGGCCCGGCCATGCCGCTTACAAACGGTGTGGGGGGATTACTTCACCATTTCCATGTGATAGGCGCCCTGCGTCCAATCCCAGAAGGTGGTGATGTCCGGGGTCACGGTGTCCATGTTGATGCGCTCCGGGCTGAAGATGATGCAGTTCTGGCGCTGATAGACCGGAATTTCGACCGCAGCATCGACGATGCGATCCAAGCAGGCCTTGTAGGTCGCCTTGCGGTACGCCTGATCGGAGCTGGAACGCGCGTCCATGATCAGCTGATCCAGTTCCGGATCGGCCAGGTGATAGTGGTTGGACTCGGTGCTGCCCGGCAGACCGATGATGTTGCTGGAGTGATAGACCTGGTACAAGTCCGGGTCGGGCGTGGCCTGCCAGGCCGCGGCCCACAGCTCCTGCGTGCCGGCATCCAGACGATCCCACAGGATGGTGGAGTCAGACGGGTCGTTGATGGTCAGCGTGATGCCGATCTTCTCCAGCGCGTTGCGCGCGTCGGTCACGACGCCAAACGACGGGTGATCGCCCGAGCCTTCAGCCGGGATGATGATCTCGTACTCGAGCTTCGCGCCTTCGGGCGCGGCGGTGAACTTGCCGGACGCTTCGTCATAGGTGTAGCCGGCAGCCTTGAGGTATTCGACAGCCGCCGCGAGGGCCGCGTCGTACTTCTGCTCCGCGGTCATGTCCGCGGTGTACAGGTCCGCGCCGTCCACGCCGACGGAGAACGCGACCTTGTAGTCCTCGTCCGTCTTCTGCGGGGCAGCCCAGGAGGTGTTGGAGATCGGGTAGTTGATGATGCTCGCGCGTTCGCCGTAGTAGGAGTCGATCGACACGTCGCGGTACACGGCCAGAATGGTCGCCAGCGCCTTGCGCAGGTTCTTGGAGGCCTCGCTCAGCGGCTCGCCGCCCACGTTCACGGTGTCGGCGTTGATGCCGAGGTAGCCGTAGCCGAGGTTGTCGACGGTGTTCACGACGATCTTGTCGCCGTCGAGCTCGCCGTTGGCGTTGTAGCCCATGATTTCCTTCACGGCGGTGTCGCTGAAGGACGGGTCGGTCAGGTCCGCGGTGCCGGTGCCGACAGCGGAGACCTTATCGGGCTCGAGCGTTTCCTTGTACTGGATGTACTTGATCTTCGGCTCGCCGCGCCAGTAGTTCTCGTTCGCCTCGAGGTAGACGACCTTGTTCTCGTACTTGACGAACTTGTAGGGGCCCGCGCCCATCGGCTCGCCGGTCTTCGCCTTCACGGCGGACAGGTCGCCGCGGGTGAAGCCGAACTTGTCGTTCTCGTAGTCGTACAGGCTCACGTCGCCGTAGTAGTGCATCGGGGCGATGGCAATGCCGCCGATGGTGTAGATCGCCGGCGCCTGGAAGCCCTTGGTGGTCACGGTGACGGTGTTCTGGTCGACCTTCTTGATGCCCTCGATGCGCGGCACTTCTTCGCCGCCCGCAGAGGCAAGGGTCTCTTCGAGCACCATGTTCTGCACCTGCGCGTCGAACATCGCGTCGTCGCCGTAGGCGCTGGCCACGGCCGCATAGTCGCTGCCGTACTGCGCGATGATGTCGGCAAGCACCTGCGCCTCGTCCTCCACCGCGGTGGAGTCGTACGCCTCATCCTTGCTGTACAGGAAGGCGAACAGATCCTTGGCCACCGGGTACGCGTCCGTGTAGGACTTGTAATCGGCGTCGCCGTAGATGCTCTTCGCCCACTCCAGCTCGTTTGTCAGCAGCGGCGCGACCAGCTCGGTCGCGATGCGCGCCTTGACCGCGTCGGACAGGTTGGTGGTGTCCACCTCGACCGACTCCGCCATGGAGTTGTTCTGACGGTAGTTCTCCATGCCGATGATGTTGTAGGAGTACAGCGACGCGCTTCCGTCGTAGGACGGGTCGGCGTACACGTAATAGGAGAAGATCAGGTCGTCGGCGTCCATGACTTCGCCGTCGGCGAACTTGACGCCGTCCTTGATCTTGATGGTGTAGGTCGTCGTATCGGAGGCCTCGTCGTAGACCTCGGAGACGTCGGTGATGCCCGTGTAGGTGTAGTCCGTTCCATTGTAGGGAACGGTCTCACCGTCGATCGCGTTCTTCACCGGCGCGCCCTGACGATCCGACGTCATGGCCAGCTCCTGCGTCAGCGTCTCGCCGATCCAACGATCGTAGACGGTGTCGCAGAAGAAGGGGCTGAACTTGCCGCTGAAGTTGCTCGTGGCGATGACCAGGGGCTTTTCGGTCTCGGTCGCCGCCGCCGTGTCGTCCGCCATCGCGGGAACGAACAGGGTCAGGCACATCGCGCCTGCGAGCAGCACGGACAGGAACTTCTTGATGCTGTTCATCTGTTTTTTTCCTCCTTGTCGTTTGCCGGGGAGTGTCCTAAAAGGTAAACGATCTGTGACAAAGCCCTACGGGGAGAGAAGACACGCCTTTGTGCGTCTTTTCTCCCTTTTTTGTATCCTATCGGGAGATGTACCATAACGCTTACCTATCGAGGCATAAAACCCCAGATAGATTTATTATAACATTGCGATTCCTTTCCCGCAAGAGAAAGTCCGCATGTTACCGAGAGTAATATTTATGCAATTAAACGCGCAAATCCTTCATAAACCCTTGTCCACCATCCGGGCGCTCACGCCCCTCATGAAGAATAGCGAAAGCAGCCCTGCACCGAGCATCAGCGCAAAACCGCATAGCGCCGCCCCCTCCGACGGGCTCCCCCTGCCGGTGAGGACCACAAAAAGGTCGCCCAGCAGCGCGATGCCCGAAAGGACCGTCTGCGTCCAGGAGGCGGTCCGCGCCGTCTGCAGCGCCTGATCCTTCGCCTTTCTGGTGAAGCGCTCGCCCAGACGCCATACCCGCAGGGCGCAGACCCCCAGGAACGCGGTGGACAGCATCGTAAACATGTGCGGCATGGAGATGAGCAGGGTGTGAGCCGCCGTGCTGTTGACGAGGCCCGCCAGAAGGAAACCGGCGAGCCCCAGCGCGAAACAACCCGCGAGCGAAAGGGCGCACAGGCGCTTTCGGCGCTCGTCCACGTTCAGGCTGAAATACTCGCCCGTATACACCGCCCGTCTTTCCTCCTTGCCCGTGCCGGGATCGATGTGCTTTACGATTTTATAATCGCCTTTGTACTTCTTGTCGCCCATTGCGGCCTCCTTCTACACTAAAAAAGAGTCTGTTTCTGCCCGAAAGGATGCTTCCTCATTCTTCCGGTTCGCCGTTTGCCGAAAAATAAAAAGAGGAGCTGCCGCGCCGGATGCGCGGCAGCCTGTGGGGGGTTACTTCATCAGCGCTTCGCTGGCCTCGCGCAGCTTCGTGTTCAGCGCCTGCGCCTCGTCCATGTCCTTCGCGTTGGTGTTGACGTACAGCTTGATCTTCGGCTCGGTGCCGGAGGGGCGGATGCAGACCCAGGCGCCGCCCTCCAATTCAAAGTACAGCACGTCGGACCTGGGCAGGTCCAGGCGGCCCCGGTTCCCCTTCGCGTCCGTGCGCTCGGAGCACAGGTAGTCGCGCACGCCCACGACCTTTAGCCCCGCGAGCTCCCTAGGCGGGCTCACGCGCAGGCCCTTCATGATGGCCTGCATCTTGGCGACGCCGTCCTTGCCCGGCAGCGTGACGGAAACGACCTTTTCAACGTACGCGCCGTAGGTGGCGTAGATCTCCAGCAGGATGTCGTAAAGCGTCTTCCCCTGCGTCTTCGCCCAGGCCGCGGCCTCCGCGATGAGCAGCGAGGCGTTGACGCCGTCCTTGTCGCGCACGAAGGTCGAGGACAGGAAGCCGTAGCTCTCCTCAAAGCCGAACACGAACGTGTACGCGCCCGTATCCTCGAACTGCTGAATTTTTTCCGCGATGAATTTAAAGCCGGTCAGCGTATCGAACGTGGTCAGACCGTAGCTCTCCGCGATCTTGCGCGCGAGCTCCGTGGAGACGACGGACTTGACGACCGCGCCGTTCTTGGGCAGCGTCCCCAGCGCCTTTCGGCTCTTGAGGATGTAATAGAGCAGCACGCAGCCGATCTGGTTGCCGGTCATGAGGTAATACTTGCCCTCGGTATCCTTGACGGCGATGCCCACGCGGTCGCAGTCCGGGTCCGTGCCGAAGATGCAGTCCGCGCCCTCTCGGTCGGCCAGCTCCATCGCCAGCTTGAACGCCGCGGGGTCCTCGGGGTTGGGCACCTTGATGGTGGAAAAGTTCGGGTCCGGCAGCTCCTGCTCCTTCACGACCAGCACGTTTTCGATGCCGATTTCGGAAAGGATGCGGCGCACGGGCTTGTTGCCCGAGCCGTGCAGGGGCGTGTAGACGATCTTGAGCTCCTTCCCCGCCTTCTTCATGAGCTCCGGCTGCACGGACAGGGTCTTGACCTGCGCGATGTAGTCGTCGTCCACCTCGCGAGCGCCGATGATCTGCAAAAGCCCCGCCGCGCGCGCCTCCCCCTCGTCCATCTCCACCGCGTCCTGATAGGTGCACGCGCGGATGCGGGCGAGCACCTGATCCGCGTATTCAGGCGGCATCTGCGCGCCGTCCTCCCAGTAGACCTTGTAGCCGTTGTACTGCGGCGGGTTGTGGCTGGCGGTAATCACGATGCCCGCCACCGCGTGCAGATGGCGCACCGCGTAGGAGAGAACCGGTACCGGGCGCAGCTCATCAAAGAGGTAGGTGTGAATGCCCTCGTGACACAGCACCAGCGCCGCCGCCTTGGCGAACTCCGGCGACATGCGCCTGGAATCGTAGGCGATGACCACGCCCCGCTTCGGATACGACGGATCGCCCGCGTTGATGTAGTCCGCAAAGCCCTTCGTCGCCCGCCGCACGTTCTGAAGGTTCATGCGGTTGGTGCCCGCGCCCAGCACGCCGCGCATGCCCGCCGTGCCGAACGAGAGCTCGGTATAGAAGCGATCCTCGATTTCCTTTTCGTCGCCCGCGATGGCCTTCAACTCCTGAAGCGTCGCCGGGTCGTCCGCAAAGTCGCGAAGCCATTTTTCGTACGTTTCCTTATACGTCACGGAGATTCCCTCCCTTTTCGTAATTGCCCCATTCAGGCGGTAGATCAGATATAGTATAGTACAATACGGGCAAATTTTCCATCTTTTTTTGTGCGCGGCAACCGTTTTCCCCGCGCGCTCAGCCATTTGTATTTTAGGGCCTGTTGTGGTATCCTATAATGTAAGAGAAATTTGCGAAGGGGAAATCGATTTGGAGGAAACCTTCATCGTCGTGGACGGCAACAGCCTGATGCACCGGGCGTTTCACGCGCTGCCCCCGCTGACCACCAGCACGGGCGCGTACACCAACGCGGTCATGGGCTTTACGAGCATGCTGCTCAAGCTCCTGGGCGAGGTGCGCCCCGATTACCTCGCCGTGGCGTTCGACATGCACGGCCCCACCTTCCGCCACGCGGACTACGCCGATTACAAGGCGGGCAGAAAGCCCACGGCGGAGGAGCTGCGCCCGCAGTTTCCGCTGCTGCGCAGGCTGCTTGACGCCATGCAGGTGGCGCAGCTCGAGCTGCCCTCCTTCGAGGCGGACGACATGCTGGGCACCGTCAGCCGCCTGTGCGAGGAGCGGTCGATCCGCGCGCTGCTGGTCACGGGCGACCGGGACGCCATGCAGCTCGTTTCCGACCGGACGCACGTGCTCTACACCAAGCGCGGCATCAGCGATACGGTGGAGTTCGACCCCGAAACCGTGCTTTCGACGTTCGGCGTCACCCCCGCGCAGATTCCCGACCTCAAGGGCCTCATGGGCGACGCGTCGGACAACATCCCCGGCGTGCCGGGCGTGGGCGAAAAGACGGCGGTCAAGCTGCTGACGGAGTACGGCAGCGTGGAGCGCGCGCTGAGCGCCGCCGAGACGGACCTCAAGGGCAAGCTGCGCGAGCGGATGATCGAGGGGCGGACGAGCGCCCTGATGAGCAAGAAGATCGCCACCATCACGCGCGAGGTGCCCATCGAGCTGGACTGGGAGGCCTGCCGCCTGCACGACCTTTCCGGCGGCGAGGCGGTGCTGGAAGAGCTGGAGATGAAGTCCCTGATTCCCCGCCTGAAGGCGCTCGGCGCTAAAAAGCCGGAGGACGACGCGAAAAGCGTCCCCCAGACGCCCTGGCGCGAGGAAGAGGCGCTGAGCACGCCGGAGGACATCCGCCGCTTTATCGGCGATCTGCCGCAGGCGCACGACGCCACCGTGGCCCTTTGCCTCTCGGACGCGCTGACGCTGGCCTGCCAAAACGGCGCGCGCGCGCGCGTCTGCGTCGCGCAGGACCTGCTCACGGACGGCCTGGACCCGCAGGAGGCCCTGCGCGCCCTGTCCCCCCTGCTCACCGGGGAGCGCGCCCTGTGCGTCTTCGGGGCCAAGCGCCTGCTGACGCAGCTTGCCCAGTGGGGCATTCCCTGCACCGCCATCGAGGCGGACGCGCTGCTGGAAGCGTACCTGCTCGATCCGCAGCAAAAGCGCTACGAGGCGCCCGCGGACGCCGCCGCCTTGTACGATCTGCACGCGGCGCAGTGCGCGAGGCTCGAGGAGGCGGGCATGCTCCCGCTCTACTACACGATCGAAATGCCGCTCATGCGCACGCTCTTTTCCATGGAGCAGGAGGGCTTCCTCGTCAACCGCGAGGAGCTGCTTCGCCTGGGCGCGGGCTACACGGAGGAGCTGGAACGCCTGCGCCAGGAGATCTACGCGTTAACGGGCGTGGAGGGCTTCAACATTTCCAGCCCCAAGCAGCTCGGCGAGGTGCTCTTCGAGCGCCTGGGCCTGCCGACGGGGCGCAAGACCAAGTCGGGCTACTCCACCGACGCGGACACGCTCGAGGCGATCGCGGACAAGCACCCCGCCATCGACAAAATTTTGAGCTACCGCCAGCTTTCCAAGCTCAACGGCACGTACGTCGAGGGCATGGTGAAGCTGATCGGGCGCGACGGACGCATCCACACCTGGTTCGACCAGACCGCCACCGCCACGGGGCGCATCTCCTCCAACGAGCCGAACCTGCAGAACATCCCGGTGCGCACGGCGCTGGGCCGCGAAATCCGACGCGCCTTCATCGCGCGGGAGGGGTGGGTTCTGTGCGACGCGGACTACTCGCAGATCGAGCTGCGCCTGCTCGCCCACCTCTCGCAGGACGCGGGCATGATCGAGGCCTTCACCTCCGGGCAGGACATCCACGCGCGCACGGCCGCGGAGGTCTACGGCGTGCCGCTCGAAGAGGTGACGCCCGCGATGCGCTCGGCGGCCAAGGCCGTCAACTTCGGCATCGTCTACGGCATCAGCGATTTCGGCCTGGCTAGAAACATCGGCGTGAGCCGCCGCGAGGCGCAGGAGTTCATCGACCGCTACTTCGCGCGCTACCCGGGCGTCCACCTCTTCATGGAAAGCGCCGTCGCCAAGGGAAAGGCGCTGGGCTATTCCACGACGATGTTCGGCAGGCGCCGCCTTCTGCCGGAGCTCTCCTCCTCCAACTACAACACCCGCTCGTTCGGCGAGCGCGCCGCGATGAACACGCCCGTTCAGGGCACGGCGGCAGACATCATCAAGCTCGCCATGGTGCGCGTGCACGGGGAGCTCGAAAAGCGCGGCCTTCGCGCCAGGCTGATCTTGCAGGTGCACGACGAACTGATCGTCGAGGCCCCGCCGGAGGAAGAGGGCGAGGTGATCGAGGTGCTGAAAGGCTGCATGGAGGGCGCGGCTTCCCTGTCCGTGCCGCTCGTCGCGGACGTACACACCGGCAAGACCTGGTATGAGGCCAAATAGTTTATGCAATCTTTTTCCCTTTTGTTACGTCTTTTGAGAGGAGGCATCGTATGTACCGCATCGGACTTACCGGCGGCATCGCCAGCGGCAAATCGACGGTCAGCCATTACCTGTGTCTGCTCGGAGCGCCCGTCGTCGACGCCGACGCCCTGTCCCACGCCCTGACGGCGGACGGCGGCGAGGCGCTGCCCAAAATCCGCGCGCGCTTCGGGGACGGTGTCTTTGAGGGGGAATCGCTCGATCGATCCGCGCTTTCCGCGCTCGTGTTCTCGGACCGATACGCGCGGCGGGATTTAGAGGCGATATTGCATCCCCTCGTCTTTCGGGAGATCGAAAAGGAAGTACAAAAAATCGCCGAAACGGGCGCGCCCGCGGTCGTTCTGGACGTTCCGCTGCTCTTTGAGACCGGACTGGATCAGAAGGTCGACGAAACCTGGCTCGTGTGCGTGCCGGAATCGGAACAGATTCGCCGCGTGATGCTGCGCGACGGGCTCAGCGAGCACGACGCGCGCGCGCGCATTTCCAGCCAAATGTCCCTGCGCAGCAAGGTGCTGCGCGCGGACCGCGTGATTTCCACCCTGCGCACGGTCGAGGAGACGCGCCTCGAGGTGCGCGCGCTATGGGAAAAGACGCTGTCATCCCTTCGGGAAGGATAATCGCGCCTCCATACAAAAGGCATCGTCAGAAAGGAGCCCCTGCATGACCCAGCAAACCCCGCCGGAAGAAACGCCGCGCCCCAGGCGCAGGCGACCGCAGCAGGCGCCGCCCATGCCCGCGCCGCGCCCGCATATTCAACGGCAGCCCCCTGTCTTTCTTCGCCGCCAGGCGGCCTTCTGGTCCGGCGTCCCCCTGTGGCTGCGCGCCGGCATCCTGACCCTCTTCGCGCTCGTGCTGGTGCTCTCGTGCGTGCAGGTCACGCGCTCTTACATCGCGCACGAGGCGGAGCGGCGCAGACTGGAGCAGGAAGCGGCCGAGCGCGCCAGCCACCCGCTCTACTACGCGGACCTCATCGACCGCTACGCAAGCCAAAACGAGCTGGACCCCGCGCTGGTCAGCGCGATCATCCTGTGCGAATCCAGCTTCGACCCCTCGGCGGAATCCCGGCTGGGCGCGCGCGGCCTGATGCAGCTGATGGAACCGACGGCCCAGTGGGCCGCGGACAAGCTGGACGAGGAAGACGGCTACACGTTCGACAAGCTGTACGACCCCGAGACGAACGTGCGCTTCGGCACGTGGTATCTGGGGTATCTCAGCCGCCGCTTCGACGGCGACATGCTCAAGGTCGTGTGCGCATACCATGCCGGCCAGGGAAACGTGGACGCATGGCTGGAAAACCCCAAGTACAGCGCCGACGGCAAGACGCTTGAGACAGTGCCCGAGGGCGGCACGGCAACATATGCGCAAAGGGTGATGAAAGCCTATGAAATCTACCGCAAATACTACTTCTCCCCGCAGCTTAGCGCGCCTGCTGCGTAGCCTGTGCTGCGCTGCGCTGACGCTGATGATGATCGCTTCGGCGGCGCCCGCGCCCGCGCTGGGCAGCTCGCTCACGGTCGCCATCGTCGCCTCCGACACGCTGGAGCTCTATCCCCTCTCTTTGCGGGAGCGGGACCCCGTGAGCATGCTCGCGCTCGTCTACGAGGGGCTGTTCACGCTGGACGACGACGAGCAGCCCGTCGGCAAGCTCGCAAAGTACTGGGAATTTGCCAACAGCGGCAAGCGCCTGGACATCACCCTGCAAAGCGGCGTCACGTTCCACAACGGCGAACCGCTGACGGCGAGGGACGTATGCGCGACGCTGGACCGCATCAAGGAGCTCAGCGGGCTCAGCGACGACCTGGAGACGGACATCCCGCCGGAGGAACGCGGCCTGTACCAGAGCGTGATGTACTACATCTCCGGCTGGAGCGCGTCCGAGGAGGACGATCTGCAGCTTTCCATCTCGCTGCGCCGCGGCTATTACGGCGCGCTTTACGCGCTCACGTTCCCGATCCTCCCCGCAAGCGAGGTCGACCAGGCCGCGCCCTCGGGCACGGGGCCCTACCGCATCGCCCAGTACGAGCCGGGCGTGCAGCTCTGGCTGACCGCCAACACCTCCTGGTGGCAGCGTCCGCCGCAGGTGACCGACGTGATCGCCAACATCTACGCGGACAGCGAAAGCGTGCTGGACGCCTTCGAGGCCAGCGACGTGGACGTCGCCATGACCCGCTCGCTCAACGCGACGCGCTACTCGGGCAGCCTCAACAGCTACATGATGACCTACCGCACGCGCCAGTTGGAAGTGCTGCTCATGAACCACGGCTATAAGAAAAAGGACGGATCGCTCGCGGACGTGGAGATGCGAAGGGCCATCCTGATGGCCATCGACCGCGACGCGCTCGTCAAGTCGGTCTACCAGAACATGGTGACGCCTGCGGGCGGGCCCATCATGTCCGGCACCTGGCTATACGAGGAGCACGCGGCGCAGGACACGTACAATCCCGATATGGCCAAGGCAAAGCTGGACGGTCTGGGCTGGAAGCTGGCGGAAAACGGCAAGCGCTATAAGACGAACAACGCGGTCGACGGCGAGGCGCTGTACTTCACCATTCTGACCTACGACGAGCCCGGCAGCAGCGTGCGGCGCAACGCGGCGGAGCAGATCGCTGAAATGCTCAAGGCCGTGGGCATCAACGTCACCGTCAACGTGCGCTCATACGAAAGCGTCATGGAGAACCTGGAAAGCGGCAACTTCAGCCTCGTGCTCGGCGCGTTCAACCTGGACGTCGTGCCCGACCCGGGCTTCATGCTGCTGAGCAACGCAACCGTCAAATACCCCGGCGCGAACTTCTGCCGCTACAACAGCAAGGAAATGAACACGCTGATTCAGGACCTGCGCAAGAGCTACGACGCGGACGCGTTCAAGTCCAAGATGACCGAGGTGCAGTATCAGTTCGCAAACGACATCCCCTTTGCCGCGCTGTACTGGCGCACCGGCGCGCTGCTCGCGCGCGAGGCCTTCACCGATGCGCGCGACATCCGCGAGCTCGAACTGCTGCGCGGCCTGGAATCCTGGATTTACTGACCTTGGCGCGCGGGGCGAAAAAAATCGCCCCGCGCGCTTTTTGAATGCATGAAGGCGCCCGCGATCGGGCATATTACGTTCAGGGCAAGCGGAACGAGAAAACCGCGCCCGAAGAAGGACGCACCGTCAGGGCGCGGCCGGATTCGGATTCGGAGGAAAAGACGCGATATCTTCCCGCAAGGGAACAGCGTACCTTCCTCCTTCTGCCCCGGAGAGCGGCGTCATGCCGCTCTTCTTTATTGCATAAACATGTAATTTTCGATGGACAGGCGGCGTCCTTCTATCATTTTCGAGATAAATTGCGCGCCGTTTTGGCCCAAAACGCAAATTCAGGCTTGACATTCCCGCAAAGCGTCGTATAATAATGAATAACTTCATGAAAAAAAGCATCGACCGGGAACCCGGCCTGTGCGCGCGCCAAGAGAGCTGCCGGTTGGTGCAAGGCAGTGCGCGGCGGCAGACGCCCTATCCTCCCGTTAGCTTGGGGCCCAAGAGGGACATTCCCTTGCGTAAGCCTCCACGGCCAGGCAGCCGTTACCCCGCCCGCCGTTGCGCCGCCGTGCGGCAAGACGGATCGAGTGCCGCGCCGATGGGCCGGAACGAGAGTGGTACCGCAGGAGTTTTCGCTTCTGTCTCTTACGAGGAGACAGAAGCGTTTTTTGTTTCAACCGCCGCAAAGGCGCTGAAAATATACGATTTGGATGGAGGATGAACACAATGAAACAATTCGCCAAACTGCTCGCCCTGACGCTAACGCTTTCGCTTTGCCTCGCCGGCTCCGCCATGGCCGAAACCGTGCTGCAGCTGGGCACGACCGTCAACGAACAGGACAGCTTCCAGGTCGCGGCCGACAAGTTCGCCGAGCTTGTAGCCGAGCGCACGGGCGGGGAATACAAGATCGAGATCTACCCCAACGGCACCCTGGGCGACGAGTCCACGATGCTGGACAGCATGACCATGGGCATGCTGGACATGGGCATCATCACCAGCGGCCCCTTCGTCAACTTCTCGGAGATGATGGGCGTGCTCGACATGCCGTTCCTGTTCGCCAGCAACGAGGAAGCCTACGCCGTGCTCGACGGCGAGATCGGCAAGGAGCTGCTGGACACGCTGGAGGACGCGGGTCTGAAGGGCCTCGCCTACGCGGAGCGCGGCTTTCGGAACATCACCAACTCTACGCGCCCCGTGACCTGCGCGGCGGACCTCGCGGGCCTCAAGCTGCGCGTCATGGAAAACGAGGTGTACACCGCGACCTTCACCGCGCTGGGCGTCAACGCCGTGCCCATGGCCTGGGCAGAGGCGCTGACCGCCATGCAGCAGGGCACCATCGAGGGCGAGGAAAACCCCATCAACGTCATCTACTCCTACGGTCTGTGGGATTACAACCAGAAGTACGTGACGCTCGACCGCCACAGCTACTCCACGGCCATCATCACCATGAGCCTGGACGTGTTTAACGGCCTGGACGAGAAGACCCAGCAGATCTTCGTCGAGGCCGCGCAGGAAGCCGCCGAGTACGAGCGCGCCTGGGTCGCCGAGCAGGAGGCCGGCCAGATGGCGACGATCCTGGAAAAGGGCGTCGAGGTCGTCGAGAATCCGGACATGGACTCCTTCCGCGGGGCGGTTCAGAGCGTGTACGACGCCTACCCGCAGTATGCGGACTACATCGCCCGCATTCAGCAGCAGCTCGCCCAGTAAGGTTTTGCGCGTCCGCCCCGTCAAGGGGGCGGCGCGCCCGTGGATGAGGGAAGGGACGCGCTCTTCCCGCATCCCGCAGCACCGATTGAACAGGGGGTTTTACCGATGGCAGCAAAGAAAGCTCTGGACAGGCTCAGCAGCCTGCTGGATAAGGCCTGCGGCGTGGTCATCGTGGTCATGCTGGGCGCGATGGTTGTCATCACCACCGCGCAGATCGTCTGCCGCATCGCGTTTACCGCGCTGACCTGGTCGGACGAAGTGACGCGCTACCTGCTGATCTGGTCCACGTTTTTGGGCGCGACGTGCGTCTACAGGCACGGCGGCAACATTTCCATCACGTTCGTTCAGGAAAAGCTGCCCCGCCCCGCCGGAAAAGCGCTGCGCGTGCTGGTGCACGTGATCTGCTTCGTGCTCTTCGCGGTGCTCTTTTACTTCGGTACCCGTTACTGCATGAAGCTGAACAAGACGGCGACCAGCCTGCCGATTAAAATGAAGTACATCTATAGCTGCGTGCCCGTCAGCATGGTCATCCTCATGCTGCACGCGCTGGTGATGGGGCTGGATGAGCTCCTCGCGCACCCGGAAAAGGAGGTGAAGGCGTAATGGCGCTTCTGCTCTTCGGCGTGTTTATCCTGCTGCTGCTGCTCGGCGTGCCCGTCGCCTTCTCCATCTGCGCCGCCGCGGCGGTCACGATGTTCGCGGGCTTCGGCGACGCGAAGATGATGATCGTCGTGCAGCGCATGTTCGCGAGCTGCGACTCCTTCAGCCTGATCGCGGTGCCCTTCTTCATCTTCGCGGGCGACCTGCTGTCCAAGGGCAAGATTTCCAAGGTGCTCGTGGAGTTCTGCGAATCGCTGCTCGGCATGATCAAGGGCGGCCTTTCGGTCGTCTCGGTGCTCGCGGGCATGTTCTTCGCGGCGATCTCCGGCAGCGGCGCGGCCACGACCGCCGCCGTCGGCGCGACGCTCGTGCCGGAGCTCAAAAAGCGCGGCTATCAGGAGGATTCCGCCGCCGCGCTGGTCGCGGCCGCCGGCACCATCGGCGTCGTCATACCGCCCTCCGTGCCGATGGTGCTCTACGCCGTCATCGCCGAGGAGAGCGTCAACCGCCTGTTCAAGGCCGGTTTCCTGCCGGGCGTCCTGATGGGCGTCATGCTCATCGGCATCGCGCTCTTTCAGGCGTACCGGCGCAATTATCCCAAGGGCGCGCCGTTTTCCCTGAGGAACATCGCGCGCCGCTTCGTGCCGGCCATCGGCGGCATCCTGATGCCCGCCATCATCCTGGGCGGCATCTTCTCCGGCTACTTCACGCCCTCCGAGGCGGCGGCCGTCGCCGTGGTCTACGCCGTGCTCGTCTCCGCGTTCGTCTACCGCGACCTCACGTGGAAGAGCCTGATTTCCACGATGCTCGGCAGCGCGAAGACCTCCGCCGTCATCATGATCATCATCGCCTGCAGCGGCCCGTTCGGCTGGGCGCTGGCCAACTGGAAGATTCCCGAGGCCATCTCCATGGCGGTGCTGAGCGTCTCAAGCAACAAGTACATCATCCTGTTTCTCATCTCGCTCATCATCCTCATCGCGGGCGTGTTCATGGAAACCTCTTCCGCCATCATCATCCTCACCCCCGTCTTCCTGCCGCTCGTGCGCGCGTTGGGCATTTCCACGCTGCACTTCGGCATCCTCTTCGTGGTGGGCATCGCCATCGGCATGATCACGCCCCCCGTCGCGATCAACCTGTTCGTCGCGACCGGCATCACAGGCCTTCCGATCGAAAAGATCTCTAAGGCCGTCGTGCCCTACCTGATCGGCCTGATCGTCGTCTTCCTGCTGATCGTCTACCTGCCGCTGCTCATACCGGGCCTCATCTGACATCGCGATTGCCGCCGCGGGCTTACATGCCGGCGGCGGCTTTTCTGTCGCCCGGTGGCGCCTCCCTGCGCTTTGTGCTATACTCATACCGTCGGCGGCCTTCACCGGCGCCGCGAAAGGGAGGCGTGTGAAATGGTGGAAACCCTGCTGGGCGGCGTCGCCTTTACTCTTCTCGGCCTTTTCTTCTTTACGAAACCCGATCTCGTCTGGATGCTGACGGAGCGGTGGAAGTCCTATGCCGCGGACGAGCCCTCCGAGCTTTACCGAAAGAGCACGCGGCTGGGCGGCATTTTGTTCTTCCTCCTCGGCCTTGCGATGATCGTTCTCCCGTTCCTGCTAAAGGAATAGATGCTCTGCGCCCTGCCTTCTTCTTTTTGACGCCGCATGCACATACAGATTTTCCTGTGGCGGCGCGCGATTTGACACGAGCGCCTCCAGCGCGTATACTGGAACATATTCTTTTGCAAAGAGGGGTTTCGCATGACCGGAAGCTACATCCCCGCGGGCTATCAGCCCACGCTCTCGCTTTACGAGACGCAGGCTGCCATCAGCCTCATCAAGCGCACGTTTCAGGACGCTCTCGCCGGCGCCCTTTCGCTCAAGCGCGTATCCGCCCCGCTGTTCGTCGATCCCGCCACGGGCCTCAACGACGACCTCTCCGGCGTGGAGCGCCCGGTCTCCTTCGACGTGCCCGCCGCGGGCATCGACGCGCAGGTCGTCCACTCGCTGGCGAAGTGGAAGCGCATGGCGCTCTACCGCTACGACTTTCACGTGGGCAAGGGCATTTACACCGACATGAACGCCATCCGCCGCGACGAGGAGCTGGATAACCTGCACTCCATCTACGTCGACCAATGGGATTGGGAAAAGGTGATTACCGCCGAAATGCGCACGGAATCCATGCTGCGCGCCGCGGTGAACGCCATCGTCGGGTGCATCTGCGACGCGGCGCTGATCGTGCGCGGCCGCTACCCAAGTCTCTCGACCACCCTCACCCGCGAGGTCTCCTTCATCACCTCGCAGGAGCTGGAGGACCTGTACCCGAACCTCACGCCCAAGGAGCGCGAGCACGCGTACGTGCGCGAGCATCCGACGACCTTCCTTACGCAGATCGGCGGTAAGCTGCGCTCCGGCCAGCCGCACGACGGACGTGCGCCGGACTACGACGACTGGTCGCTCAACGGCGACATCCTGTTTTACAATCCCCTGCTCGACTGCGCGTTCGAGGTATCCTCCATGGGCATCCGCGTGGACCCGCAGGCGCTGGACCGCCAGCTCACGCTCGCGGGTTGCGACGCGCGCCGCTCCCTCACCTATCACCGGATGCTGCTGGATGGAAAGCTGCCGCTCACCATGGGCGGCGGCATCGGCCAGTCCCGCCTTTGCATGCTGCTGCTCGGCAAGGCGCACATCGGCGAGGTGCAGTCCTCCATCTGGGACGAGGACACGCGCCGCGTCTGCGAGGCTGCCGGCGTAACGCTGCTGTAATCCCGCGCACATTCCGATACGCGCTCGACTGTCTGGGCCGCCGTCCCCGCGGGGCGGCGGCCCCTTCCATATCGTGTACACGCAAGCACAGGAGGCATACGATGGGAAAAAACCGGATTCTTCAGGCGCTCGGCCGGGGGCTCTCCGCCCTGCCGTCCGCGCCGGAGGGCGGGCCGCTGCCCGCGCCCGAAATACTCAATTCTCCGGCCCTCACGCCGGAGGAAGTGAAGAAGTACGTCATGGCTTCGCCGCTTGATGCCGCCTCGCCGATGGGCGCCGCGGACGCATGGCAGCGCCGCCGCGAGGAATTTGCCTTGCAGGTGCTTTCCGCGTCGGGCACGGACGAAGCGCTCGCCGCCGCGCAGGTCGCCCTGTCGGCCGTGCAGCAGGCCGTCCTTTCCTCGCAGCAGGATTCACTGCTCGTGCAGCAGACGCGGGTGCTCTTCGCCTGCGCCCGCAGCGCGCTGCCGCTGCTTGGCGCGCAGGGCGAACCCGCCGTGACCTGCGAGGCGCAAAACGCCCCGGCGTCGGGGGGCGGCATGCCGGAGGCGCTGCTTTTGCTCTCGACCGCCGCGACGCTCGTCCTGCTTTTGCTGTCCTGCCTGAAGCTGAGCGTGCTGTCCACCGCGCTTTGCGCGATCTCGCTGCTGTGTCAGCTTCTCTTCTGCGCCCTTCATTTTTTCCGGCGCAGGCGCACGCCGCCCCCGGTTCCGGCGCGCGTGCGCGCCATCTCCCGCATCGATCCGCGCCGTGCGCTCGACGCCATGGACCGCCTGATGGAAGCGCTGGACAAGCGTCTGGAGGAGCTGGACGCGCTCTACGCCCAGCAGAGCGCGCCCGGATCGGACGCGCCCGACGCCCTGCTGCTCGACCTGCTCGGCGAGCTCTTGGAGCTCGAATCGCTCGAGGGCGGCGCGGACACCGGCGCGGCCGCCCGCCGGTACCTGACGCAGCACGGCGTGCGCGTCGTCGCCTACAGCGAGGCCACGCGCGCGGCCTTCGACATCCAACCCGCGCGGACGGGCGCGCGCACCGTGCGCCCGGCGCTCTTCGAGGGCGACCGGCTGCTTCGCCGCGGGGTCGCCGCGGTCGCAAAGGGGGCGTGAGCATGCGGACGATCGGTTTTGACCTCGGCGACGGGGAAAGCGCCGTCGCGCTGCTGGCGCAGGACAGCGCCCTACAGCCGCGCATGTTCGATTTCGGCGGCACGCACAGCGTGCTCTCCGCCGTGGGCCTGCTGGACGGGGAGATCGTCATCGGCGACGCGGCCTACCTCGCGGAGGGCGTCCAAAGCCTCTGCGTGCGCTTTAAAAGCCGCTTTCTGGACGATTCCGAGGCGGCATTCGACCTGGAGCGCTTCGCGCGCGGCGTGCTCGACGCGCTGGTGCGCACGGGCGTCGGCCTGGACGACGCCCAGGTGGTCGTGGGCTGCCCCGCGGGCTGGGACGCCGCCGCCCGCAGCCGTTACCGCGGCCTGCTCACGCGCGCGGGCTTTCCCAACGTCTCCATCGTCACGGAATCCCGCGCGGCCTTTCTGTACGCCCGCGGCGCGCGCGACATTCAGGCGGACCCCGCGCTGCTGCGCGAAAACACGCTCGTCGTGGACATCGGTTCCTCCACCACCGACTTCGCCTACATCGTCAAGGGGCGCGAGCAGGGCGTCGGCACGTTTGGAAACGTGCGGCTCGGCGGCGGCGTGCTGGACGCCTGCATCCTTCGCGAAGCGCTGCTGCACAGCCCCGACCGCCGGGCCATCGAAGCGGTGTTCCGCGAATGCCCGAGCTGGTACAGCTACTGCGAGGTGGAGGCGCGAAAGCTCAAGGAAATCTACTTTTCCAACGAATCCGCCTGGTCGGAGGACGCGCCCTGCACGCGCACGGTGCGCATCTATTACGACACGCCGCCGCTCACCCTCCCCCTGCGCCTGACGCCGGGCACGATTCGGCACATCCTCGGTTCCCCCATCGAGGCGCTGGGCGAGCGCTCCTTTCGCCAGACGCTGGGCGAGGCGCTCTCGGGCGCGCGGCAGATCACGCGGGACGCCCCGCCCCGCCTGCTGCTGCTCACCGGCGGCGCATCCCGCATGGCGTTCTTTCGCGAAGCCTGTCAGGAGGCGTTCCCGGACGCGACGCTCGTCTGCTGCCCGGAGCCCGAATGCTCCATCGCCCGGGGGCTCGCCTACGCGGGCCGCGTGGACGCGATGATGGCCGCCTTCCGCGCGGAGATCGGCGCGCTGCTCGAGGACGGGCTCGTCGAACGCACGGTGCAGCAGCGCCTGCCCGGCCTCGCGCGCCCGCTATCCGAATGGCTATCGCAGGAGATGATCGAGCGCGCCGCCCTGCCCGTGATCGACGAGTGGCGAAACGGCCGCATTGAGCGCCTGAGCGCGCTGGACGGCATGCTCGCCGCGCGCATCGAGCAGCTCCTTTCGCAGGAGGACGCCAAGGCTCGCCTGGCCGAAATCATCCGCGCGTGGACGGAGGGCGTGCTGCGCGACCTGCAGGGGCAGCTTCTGCCCATCTGCGCGCGCTACAGCGTGCCCGCGGAGGACATGCGCCTGACGGACGTCGCGTTGCAGCCAAGCCCCGCCGTCACGCCGGACATGCCGGGCACGTTTGCGCTCGACTACATCGGCACGCTCGTCGCCCTGATCGCCGGGCTCGTCGTCGGCACCCTGTGCGGCGGGGGCGGCGTGGCGCTGGTGGCCGCGGGCCCCATGGGCTGGCTCGCCGGAGCGATTCTGGCGATGCTTGCCGCCTTTGTCGGCTGGTCGAGCGCGCGCTCGCTCCTGAAGGACGCCAACCTGCCCCGCCCCGTGCGCAAACTCGTGCCCCGCTCCGTGCTCGCCTGGCAGATGCGCGGCAAGCAGGACGAGCTCAACCGGCTGCTCCTCGCCTCTTTTTCCGACAGGCAGGGAGACTTTGCCCAAAAGCTTTGCGCCTCCGTTTCCGCCTCCCTGAAAGACGCGATCGCGCGGCTCGTGGACGAGGCGCAGATGCAGCTCGAATAGCAAACCCAAAAAGCGCCGCCTCGGAGCCGCCGCGGGAGATGTTCTTCCGCGGCGGCCCGGGGCGGCGCTTTACGCGTCCCTTTTTATTCCATACCGATCTTTCGCATGAAGCGGATAAGCGCCGCTTCGTACGCGGCCGGATCCGTGTGATAGCTCAGCGCGTGCGCCGCGCCCTTGACCACCAGCAGCTCCTTGTCCGTCGGGCAGGCTTCGTAGACCCTGTAGACCATCTCGGTCGGCACGAAGTCGTCGTCCCCGCCGTGGATGAACAGGAAGGGCACCTTCGCCTTGGGCAACTGCCGCAGCGCGCTGCATTCTTTGAACGTATAACCGCCCCGCAGGCGGCATACAAGGCTGGCCATGGGCAGGATCGGATAGATCGGCAGATGAAACATCTTCTTCATCTGCGTGGCAAATTCGTCCCACGCGCTGGTGTAGCCGCAGTCGGAGACGACGCCCTTGACCTCCGGCGGCAGCGCCTCGCCGGACGCCATCATCACCGTCGCCGCCCCCATCGAAACGCCGTGCAGCAGGATGCGGCATTCGGGTCCAAAGCGCTCGGCCAACAGCTCGCACCACTGCTTCACGTCCAACCTGTCGCGCCAGCCAAAGCCGATGACCTTGCCCTCGCTTTCGCCGTGCGCCCGGTCGTCGGGCAGCAGCAGGCTGACGCCCTGATCCAAATAGAACCTGGAAAACGCCGCGAACTCGTTGAGCCCCGTGCTCGTGTAGCCGTGAACGCAAAGGGCGATGCGCCCGTCCGGCCGGTCCGCAGGAAAGTACCGCGCCTTGAGCTTGAGGCCGTCAAAGGAGGTAATCGTGATCTCCTCGTGCGTCCTTTTAAGCAGCTCCTTCTTGCAGACCAGCGCGCGGCGCCTATACGTGAGCCACGCGCTGGACTCCTTCTTCTCGTCGTCCTCGCCGGGTTCGGTCGTCTTGCGGCGCGTCAGCATCGACTCAAAGAGCACGATCGCGGCCGCAAGGCAGACGAGCAGCACAATCCCCAGCACGATCAGCGCCGCCTTCATAGGCCGCCCCCTTCGCGCGCGCCCTGAATGAGCGCCTCGAGCGCGTCATACGTCTGCGCGGGCGCGGCCAGCACGCCGATGGGCCGCTCAAAGCCCCATGCGTCGGGCGAAAGCGCGCCTACGCGGCCGCCCGCCTCCTGAACGATCAGCGACCCGGCGGCGTAATCCCAGGGCGAGAGGCGCAGCTCAAAATACCCCTCGCAGCGCCCCGCGGCGACCGCGCACAGGTCCAGCGCCGCGCTGCCGGAGCGGCGCACGTCGCAGCAGGCGCGGAAGATCGCCTTGGCCGCCGCGAACGACTGGTCCGCCAGCTCCAGATTATACGGCGCGGTGCCGAAAAAGACCACCGCGCGCGACAGCTCGCGGGAGCTCACGGCGATGCGGCGGCCGTTCAAATACGCCCCGCCGCCCGCGCGCGCCGCGAACAGCTCGTCCGCGTAGGGATCGTACACCGCGCCCAGCGCCGGGCTTCCGCCCTCCAGCAGGGCGATGGACACCGCGCTGTGGCGCAGGCCGCTGATGAAGTTCTGCGTGCCGTCGATGGGATCGATGACCCAGGCGCACCCCGCCGTCACGGCCTCGTTGCGCTTTTCCTCCGCGACGAACTGCGCGCCCGGCACGAGCGGGGTCAGCGCCTCGATGACCTGCGCCTGAACCGCCTCGTCCAGGTCGGTCACGAAGTTCGCGTGCCCCTCTTTCTCGCGGACGCAGAGCGCTCCGGCCTCCAACATGCGCGCCCCCGCCGCACGGGCGACGGCGCACACCTTCTGTAGCAATGCTTCCATGCAATCATCCCTCGATCGTTCGTTTGCGCCTAAAACAAAGGGGCGGCCGAACCTTGCGAACGCGCGGCCCGGCGCACATCCATGTCCGCGGCTTTCTATGCCATTTTATCAAGGTACGGGGCCCGCGTCAACCGTTTGGGCCCGCGCCGCCCAATTCTTCCGTTCCTTGGGGCGGCGCAGGACAGGCCGCAGCGCATGGGGGAAGCCGCCCACCGCCGCGGTTCAGCTCTTCGCCAGCCTTTCGAGCGCCGAGGCCTTGTCGGGCGCGAAGAAGATGTGCTGACCTTTGTTGCTCTCCCGGATAAAGTCCTGCAGAGGCCGGCTTTTGTAGCCGGTAAAATCCCCGTAGATCGCCAGCTTCATCCTGTAGTTCACAAACTTTTGCAGTACCTCGCCCGCAAGGCCGCTGCCGAGCGCGAAAAACGCAGGCGCAAACGCCTCCTTGTTCAGGGCGATGGCCTCGCATCCGCTTTCATATCGAATCGTCATCATCAGGTCAAGCGCGTCCTGCCCGCTCCTGATGCTTCCTTTGTCCGCGTTTACGACGGCGACCGGGCGTTTGTCGCAGCGGTATGTTTCAATTTCCACGGTTCCTATCTCCTTCTTTCCCGTCCGCGCCGGCTTCGTCCCTCCTGCTCCCGGCGCAATTTCAGGTAGTTTTCGTAGCGTCCGCGTTCAATCGCGCCGCTCTCCACCGCCCGGCGCACCGCGCAGCCGGGCTCCTGCCCGTGCGCGCAGTTCGCAAACCGGCACGAGGCGGCCAGCGCTTCGATGTCCTCAAACGCGCCCTCCACGTCGCTCTCGTCCAGCGCGAATTCGCGCATGCCGGGCGTGTCGATGACCGCGCCGCCGCCAGGCAGGCGCACGAGCTGCCTGTGCGTCGTGGTGTGGCGTCCGCGCGCGTCGTCCTCGCGGACGGCGCTGGTGCGCAGGGCTTCTTCCCCAATCAGCGCGTTCAAAAGCGTGGACTTGCCCACGCCGGAGGAGCCGACGAACGCCGCCTGTCCGCCCCCGATGCGCGCGCGCACCTGCTCTACGTCCGCCCCATTCCGTGCGGAGCAGCAGAGGATTTCCACGCCCGGGTTGTCCCGCTCGACCTGCTCCCGGCGCTCCTGCGCATCCGCGCAAAGGTCGGCCTTGGTAAGCACGATCACCGGCGCGCCGCCCGCCCCGCGCGCGGCGGAGAGGTAGCGCTCCAACCGGCGCTGCCGCAGTTCCTGATTGAGCGACGTGCAGATGAACAGCACGTCCAGGTTGGCGGCGATGGGCTGGCTGTATTTCTTCGGCCCCGCCGCCGTGCGCAGCAGCAGGCTGCGCCGCGGCAGCACCTCCAAAATGACGGCGTCGCCCGGCACGTCCTGCGGCAGGCCCAGCGTTACGCGGTCGCCCACGACGGGGAAATCCGCCGCCGCCGTGAACCGGTAGACGAGCTTGCCCGCGACGCGGGCGCGCATTTCGCGCCCGTTTTCCTCGCAAAGCACGCTGTAGAGTTCGTGATGCTGGCTTAAAATGATTCCCAAAATGGTCTTCAAAGAGATGCTCCTTTTCATTTTGGGCATAAAAATGCCCGGGAGGGTTGGATTCCTCCCGGGCAATCACATTCTTGCCGCGCGATTAACGGGCCAAACACGCCGGGAGCCGTGTTTCAAAGGCCTTCTTATCCGAATGCTTCATAGTCACCGCTCCTCTCTGTCAGCCCATGGGACCGAGCCTGAATGCAGTATAGCACAAGCGCCGTCCTTTGTATAGCCCCTACAGGCACTTTACGAACATCCGCTCGCCGTCCGCCGCGTAGCCGACGGACGCGTAAAACGCCTGGGCCGCCACGTTATCCGCGCCCGTGAGCAGGAAGATTTCGCAGACGCGGGGTGCCCGGCCCCGCCAGCATTTTACACCCCGGAATAGGCCGAGAAGCCGCCGTCGATGGGCAGCACGACGCCCGTGATGAAGGAGGCCGCCTCCTCGTTGAGCAGGAACAGCAGCGCGCCGTCGAGCTCCTCCGCCTTGCCGAAGCGGCCCATGGGCGTCGCGGCGAGGATCTTGCCCGTGCGCGGCGTCGGCGTGCCGTCGTCGTTGAAGAGCAGCTTTTCGTTCTGCTGGGTCACGAAGAAGCCCGGGGCGATGGCGTTGACGCGGATGCCCACCCTGGAGAAGTGCACGGCCAGCCACTGGGTGAAGTTGGAGACCGCCGCCTTCGCGCCGGAATAGGCGGGAATCTTCGTCAGCGGGCAGAAGGCGTTCATCGAGCTGATGTTGACGATGGAGCAGCCCTTGCGGCCGACCATCTGCGCCGCGAACGCCTGCGTGGGCAGCAGCGTGCCCAGGAAGTTCAGGTTGAACACGAACTCCACGCCGGAGGCCTCCAGATCGAAGAAGCTCTTCGTGTCCGCGTCCAGGTCGCCTTCCTCGTAGTATTCCTTGTCCGTCGTCGCGCGCGGGTTGTTGCCGCCCGCGCCGTTGACGAGCACGTCGCAGGGACCGAGGTCGGCCTTCACCTGCTCCGCGACCGCCTTGCACATGTCCTTGTCCAGCACGTTGCACTTGTACGCCTTTGCGACGCCGCCCTCCGCCTCGATTTCAGCGGCAAAGCCCGCGGCCGCCGCCTCGTTGAGGTCGAGCAGCGCGACCTTCGCGCCCGCGCGGGCGAGCACCTTGGCAAACGCGCTGCAAAGCACACCGCCCGCGCCCGTCACCACCGCAACCTTACCGGTCAGGTCCGTATTGATCGGATTCTTCATCATTTTCATTCGCCCCTTTTCTTCATTTCCTGTCCTTGGCCTTTTCGCAGGCCTCGAACAGTCCGTTCAGGTACGTTGCGCCCAGCGCCCGGTCGTACAGGCCGTAGCCCGGCTTGCCCGTCTCGCCCCAGATCATGCGGCCGTGGTCCGGGCGCACGTAGCCGTCAAAGCCCGTCTCCACCAGCGCGCGAACGATCTCGTACATGTCCAGGCTGCCGCAGGAGGAAAGGTGCGCGCGCTCCTCGAAGCTGCCGTCCTCCATGTTCTTGACGTTGCGGATGTGCATGAAGTGAATGCGGCCCATGGCGCTGTACTTTCTCACCATGCGCACGACGTCGTTGCTGCCGGCGCACCCGAGGCTGCCGGTGCAGAGCGTCAGGCCGTTGGCCGGGCTGTCCACAAGCTTCAGGAAGCGGTCCAGGTTCTCCTCGCAGGTGATGATGCGCGGCAGGCCGAAGATCGGGTAGGGCGGGTCGTCGGGATGAATGGCCATCATGACGCCGCATTCCTCCGCCACCGGGATGACGGCCTTGAGGAAGTATTCCAGGTTTCTCCACAGCCCCGCCTCGCCGACCTCCTGATAGGCCGCGAACAGCGCCTTCATCTCGTCCTTTTCATAGCTGGAATCCCATCCCGGCAGGGACAGCCCGTCGTTTAAGGGATCGAGCCCGCGCAGCTGGTCCATGTACATGACAAGGCTCGTGGACCCGTCCGCGCCCACCTTGTCCAGCTGCGTGCGCGTCCAGTCGAAGACCGGCATGAAGTTATAGCAGACGCACTTCACGCCGCAGCGCGCCACCCGGCGGATGTTTTCCTTGTACGCGTCGATATAACGATCGCGCGTGCCGCGGCCGAGCTTGATGTCCTCGTGCACGGGGATGCTCTCCACCACGTCGAAGACGAGCCCCGCCTCCTCGCACAGCCGCTTTAAGCGGGCGATGCTCTCCTCCGGCCACACCTCGCCGGGCTTTACGTCGTACACGGCGCTCACGATGCTGCGCATGCCCGGAATCTGGCGAATCTGCGAAAGCGTTACCGGGTCCGTCTCGCCATACCAGCGAAATGACATTTTCATCGGCGATCAACCTCCTAGGAAATCTCTTTACAGGCATTATACCGCACGTAAAATGCAATTTCCATCGCTTTCGTTGCCCGGCGCATTGCAAATCTTGCGAATTTATCGTATGATGAGGAAAAAGTCGCCGCGAAAGGAGGAAGCCGTCATGCCCAGGCGCCCGCAGCCCTTTAACGTGCGCCAGTACATGCTGGAATGCCCCTACGAAATCTTCCGCTACCGCGACAGCTACCTCGCCGACGTAGCGCTTCACCACCACGACTTTTACGAGCTGTACCTCTTCCTTTCGGGCGACGTCAGCTACATCATCGAAAGCCGCAGCTACCGGCTGCAGCCGGGCGACCTGCTGCTCATCTCCCCCAGCGAGCTGCACCAGCCGCTCATTCGCCCCGACCACGCGCCCTATGAGCGCATCGTGCTGTGGGTGAGCCGTCCGTTCATGAAGAGCCTGTCCACCGAACGGACCGATCTGGAGACCTGCTTTCGCGCGCAGCTAAACGGCCGCACCAACCTGCTCCGCCCGGACGCCGCCTCCCGCGCCGCGCTGACGGGCCTGATGGAGCGCCTGCTCGAGGAGACGTCCCGCAGCGGCTACGGCAGCGACATCACCGCCCGCTGCTGCCTGCTGGAGCTGCTCGTGCTCGTCAACCGGCTCTTCGCGGACCGCGCGCGCCGCGCGCCCGCGCAGGCGCTGCCCGACCCCATGATCGCGCGCGTGCTCGACTACATCAACGCGCACTACGGCGAGCCGCTTTCGCTGGACGCGCTCTCCGCGCGCTTCTTCGTGGGCAAGTATCACCTGTGCCACGCCTTCAAGGCCGCGGTCGGCACGTCGGTCTACCGCTACGTCATGCAAAAGCGCCTGCTCATCGCGCGCCAGATGCTGCTGGACGGAACGCCTCCCACCGAAGCGTGCCGCCCCTGCGGCTTTGCGGATTACAGCAGCTTCTTTCGCGCCTTCAAGGCGCAATACGGCATAAGCCCCAGCGCGTTTTATGCCCTGCAAGCGGACGCGTCGGAGGACGAAGGCGGACGCCCGCATCCGCAGGCGCCCGAGGTGTGAGCGTCACGCCATCGCGTACACTGCGATGAGCGCGTAGAGCGCCACGGTGACGAGCGTGGAGAGCGAAAGCGTCGTGGAGATGTACTCCCCCTGATCGCCCACATCCGCGAAGAGCGGGATGATGAAGGGCGCGGGCAGCGAAAAGAGCAGCAGCAGCGCCGTCATCAGGCGATGGTCAAAGGGCGTAAGCGTGAAGATGACGAGGCTGGAAACCGCGCACAGCGCCGCCATCACGGCAAGGCGCAGGCCGATGGTCGTGAGCACCGGGCGAAGCAGCGCGCGCGACAGCTTCAACTGATAGCCGACCACGAGCAGGATCAGCGCGGAGGTCGGCGCGGAGACGAACGAGATGACTGAGGACAGCACGGCGCCCGCCGCCGTGGGCAAAAGCCGCCTGCCCACGCCCAGCGCGCCAAGCACGATGCCCAGCAGCATGCCCAAAAAGGCTTTGTTCGTCAGCATGCCGCGCGCGATGGCCCGCGCGTCCGTCCGTTCCCCCGCCGCAGACCGGAGCGCCGCCAGGAAAACGGTATAGGCAAACGTCGTCTGCCCCACGTCCGCCATGGCGAAGGTCGAAAGGCTCCCCTGCCCGTACAGCAGGCCGAACAGCGCGTAGCCAAGCATGCCGCCCTCGAACCCGGTCATCAACAGCGGCATGAAGCGCCCGTACGGCGCGGCAA
>JAEXCG010000134.1 GCA_023402355.1 Bacillota bacterium
GCTGCCAGACTGCTCCACCCCGCGTCATTTATGCGCCGCATCAGCGACAGAGACTATAATACACCATATCGAGTGGAATGTCAACCCTTTTTCGCAACTTTTTTACGCAAATACCCGTCCAGATTGCCGTGATCCGACACGACGATGGATTCGATGGCGAGGGAATCCATGCAGGCGGCCAATATGGCGATGCCATGCACCACGATATCCGCCCGCTGCGGCTGCAGGCCGGGCAGGCGCTTTCGCTCCTCCACGCTCATGGGCGAAAGCTTTTCGCCCCACGAGAGCACGATTTCCCGCGTCAGCGCGTGCCCCTCGACCAGCGCGCGGTCGAACGAGGCGATCCCCCGGTCCATCGCGCCCAGCGTGGTAAACGTCCCGCCGACGCCGACCCAGGTGTGCGGTCTGGGGCAGGCCAGTATGCCGCCCGCGCCCCGCAGGAGGATCTCCTGCGCCCGCTCGATGACGGCGTAAAAGTCGTCCCGATGCGCAATCCTTTGCTGGCGCGCGAGCCGCACCGCGCCCATTTGCAGGCTGACAGCGGCCATCGCCGCACCATCCTCGCCCACGGTCAGCTCCGTCGAGCCGCCGCCGATGTCGATCATGCCGCACAGTCCGGGCTTTGCCGCCCCCGCGTAGGAGAGCAGCGCCTCCTGCTCGCCGGTGCAGACGTCCAGCGTAAGCCCCGTCATCGAACGGATGCGCTCCATGAACGCGTCGCCGTTCTTCGCGTCGCGCACCGCGCTGGTCGCAAAGATGTAAATCTTGCCCGCCCCCGCTTCGCGCGCCTTTCGTTCCAGCTCGCGAGACGCCGACGCGGATACCTCCATGCTCTCCTCGGTCAGCGCGCCGTCGACGAGGCCGGCGAAGAGGCGCGTGCCGCATCGATCGCGCAGCACCGGGGTGATCGCGCCGTTCGCCGCGGCGTCCGCCACGAGCAGGCGAACCGAGTTGGAGCCGATACCGATGGCTGCCAGACGCATGGTGTCTTCCTCCTTTGTTATGCCGGTTTTGGGGGAACAAAAAACCCCGCTCAAGCTGCGGGGACATAGAGCGGGTCGGGATTGGGCTCCTGCTGCGCGGGCGCAGAGGTATCCGCCTCGGGCTTGGCCGTCTCGGGCGTCGCCAGCGGCAGCTCCGGTTCTAATTCCGCCTGTTCGGGCAGATTGGTCACGACAAAGCGCGCCTCGCCCGGCATCATGTAGCCGTATTCACGGCGGGCCGTGCGCTCGATGAACGCTTCCGTGCCGACGGTTTCAAGCTGCTGGCGAATCTGCACGCCCTCCATGCACGCCTCGTAATAGCTGTTGCTCAGCTCCACGAGCGCTTGCTCCTGTTCGTTGATGCGCGCTTCCCGCGCGCTGTAACGCCAGGTGATGAGCGCGATGGCGGGCACCATCACGATGATCCAAAATCGAGGAGCAAAGCGTGCACGGCGGCGACGGCTGGAAGCCATGGGAGTTCCCTTCTTTCCGGTGAAACTATGTCTGTCTATATTCGCAGCGAAAGGGCAATTTCCTTCCGGCTTCGGGCAGTTCCCACGTTTTTTCCGAAATATTTTTTACTTCCCGATTTTCTGTCCTATGTGCGCGATCGCCCGCCCCGGCCCGGTCTCGAGGAAGCGGCGTCCGGCCCGCCCGAGCAGGCTCAGCAGCGCCTGAACCGCCCGGCTGATGCCGGCCAGATACAGCAGCAGGCCGCTCGCCATGCCCAGCAGCATGTACGGACGGAGCCCCTCGTGCGAAAGCGAGCCCACCAGAAGCGCCGCAGGCAGGAGCGACAGCAGGCCGAAGAGCACGTCGAGCACGCCCGTCAGCGCGGGGCCCGCGCGCAGCAGCCGCCGAAAGCCGCGCAGGATGTCGTACAGAATGCCGGCGGCGAGCCCCGCGTACAGCATCGCGAGGAACACGCCGCCCTGGCGGGCCGCCTCCTTCATCGGAACATGCGCGAGAAGAAACCGCCCCGCGCCGCCTGTGCCTGCGGTTGGCCGTATTCGATGCCCGTGATGTCCCCCTCGACGATGAGCTGTCCTTCCTCCAGGTGCAGCCGCGCGATGTGCAGCCCGTCGCCCAGCAGCGTAATTTCTCCGCCGCTCGTCGACAGAACGACCTCCTGCTCGTCAAAGCGGACCACGTCGCTCACCCCTGTTACGTTCGCGCGGCGCCTGTTTTCCAGCGTCACCGCGTGCGTGCGGGGCGTCTTGGGCTGTTCCCTTGTTTCCTTTGCCGGTATGACTTCCTTCGGCGTTTCAGCGCTCATGGTCATCCCTCCTCGTGGGAAGATATGCCCGCCTCTTTGCCGATATGACAGACGCGCGCGAGGCCGAAACCCCGCGCGCGCCATTCTATTGGATGCTCATTTAGATGCCCATTTCCTGCTTGACCTTCGCGAAGCATTCGACGGCGAAGTCGAGGTCTTCCTTCGTGTGGGCGGCGGAAATCTGCGTGCGGATGCGCGCCTTGCCCTGCGGCACGACCGGATAGCTGAACCCGACCACGTACACGCCCAATTCCAGCATGCGGGCGGCGAAGGCCGTCGCGACCTTGGCGTCGTAGAGCATGACGGCGACGATCGGGTGGTCGCTCTCGATGATGTCAAAGCCCACGTGACGGATCTTCTCGCGGAAATAGCGCGTATTCTCGTGCACCCTGTCGCGCAGCGCGGTGCTCTCCTCGAGCATCTCAAACGTGCGCAGCGCGCCGCTGGCGATCGAGGGCGCGAGCGTGTTGGAGAACAGGTAAGGCCGGCTCTTCTGGCGCAGCAGGTCCACGATTTCCTTTCGCGCGCTGGTGTAGCCGCCGGACGCCCCGCCCAGCGCCTTGCCCAGCGTGCCCGTGATGATGTCCACACGCCCCATGACGCCGCAATGCTCCGGCGTGCCGCGCCCGTGCGCGCCCATGAAGCCGACCGCGTGGCTGTCGTCCACCATGACCAGCGCGTCGTAGCGCTCCGCCAGGTCGCAGATGCCCGCGAGGTTGGCGACGATGCCGTCCATGGAGAAGACGCCGTCGGTCGCGATCAGCTTGACGCGCGCGCCCGCCTCCACGGCCTCCTTCAGGCAGCGCTCCAGGTCCGCCATGTCGTTGTTCTGGTAGCGATAGCGCCGGGCCTTGCAAAGCCTGACGCCGTCGATGATGCTCGCGTGGTTCAGCGCGTCGGAGATCACCGCGTCCTCCGGCCCCAGCAGCGTCTCGAACAGGCCGCCGTTTGCGTCAAAGCAGGAGGAGTAGAGGATCGTGTCCTCCATGCCCAGGAAGTCCGAGATCTTGCGCTCGAGCTGCTTGTGAATTTCCTGCGTGCCGCAGATGAAGCGAACCGACGAGAGGCCGTAGCCCCACACGTCGTAGCTTTCCTTGGCCGCCCGGATGATTTCCGCGTTGTCCGCGAGGCCCAGATAGTTGTTGGCGCACATGTTGAGCACGCGCTTCGCCTTCGTGGTGTCGATCCGGCTCGCCTGCGGGGTCGTGATGATGCGCTCTTCTTTAAAGGTGCCGTCCGCCCGGCTCTGCTCCACCGCCTGGCGGTAGAGGTCCAGTCCCGTCTTTCTCATGCTCCGCTTCCTTTCGTTCCGTCACTGTGCATGCGTCCAGTCGAGCACGACCTTGCCGCACTGGCCGCTGTTCATGACCTCAAAGCCCTTTTCAAAGTCCTGGTACCCGAAGCGATGGGTGATGATGCCGTCGATCTTGAGGCCGCTGTTCAGCATCGCCATCATCTTGTACCAGGTTTCAAACATCTGGCGGCCGTAGATGCCCTTGATCTCCAGGCAGTTCCAGACGATCTTGTTCCAGGGCACGACCGTGTCGCCGCTCTGAATGCCCAGCACGGCGATCTTGCCGCCGTTGTACATGTTGTCGATCATGCTGTTAAAGGCCTTGCCGCTGCCCGACATCTCCAGTCCGACGTCGAAGCCCTCCGAGATGCCCAGCTCGTGCATCTTGTCTTCCAGCCGCTCGCGCGCGACGTTGACCGTGTGGCAGGGGCAGAGGCTGCGCGCGAGGTTCAGCCTGTAGTCGTTCATGTCCGTGATGACCACGTGGCGCGCCCCCACGTGGCAGCAGATGGCCGCCGCCATGATGCCGATGGGGCCCGCGCCGGTGATGAGCACGTCCTCGCCGATGAGGTCGTACGTCAGCGCGGTGTGCACGGCGTTGCCCAGCGGGTCGAAGGAGGAACACAGCTCCTCCGGGATGCCCGGCTCGCACTTGATGACGTTGGTGTCGGGGATCACGAGATACTGGGCGAACGCGCCGTCGCGGTTGACGCCCACGCCGCGCGTCTCCTTGCACAGGTGGCGCTTTCCGCCCTTGCAGTTGCGGCAGTGCCCGCAGACGATGTGCCCTTCGCCCGACACGATGTCGCCTACGCGATAGCCGCGCACGCTCTCGCCCATTTCGACGATCTCGCCCACGAACTCGTGCCCGATGGTCATCGGCGGCTTGATCGTCTCCTGCGACCACTTGTCCCAGTTGTAGATGTGCAGATCGGTTCCACAGATCGAGGTATAGTGGATCTTGATTTTGACGTCGTTCGTGCCGACGTCGGGGATGGCGACCCTTCGCAGTTCAAGTCCCGGCCCGGCCTGCGCCTTCACCAGCGCGGGCATCGTTTGTGCCATGTTGATACCTTCTTTCTGTACGCAGGGCCGCGCCGCGTCGCGCGCGGGCCCATCATTCAACAAAATCATCATAGCATATTTGTGCGCTTTTTTCAACATTGCGCTGTAAACGCAAAGGCCGCCGGTCCGCGCCCTTATGGGGCGTGGGCCGGCGGCCATACGGTTTACCGCCCTGCCTGCAGGGCCTGCGTAAAGATGTCGGCGAGGCGCTCACCGTCTTCGCGGACGCTTTCCACGAACGCGCCGTAGCTTTCATCCGTCAGCTCCACCTCGCCCGTGGCAAAGCGGCCGATCGCGAGGTCCACCGCCTCGCCCAGGCGAAGCTGCAGCCTTTCCACCTCTTCCTCCTGCTCGCGCGTCAGGTAGCATCTTTCGACCGGCATCGTGGCAAACGACTGCAGGCGCTCGCTCTGCGCGCGGTTATAGCGGTCCACGTCGCTGTCCACCTCGCCGAGGAAGTCGTAGGGCGTCAGCCCCGGCGTGGGGATCGCGCCGGAGGTCGCCATCAGGGACTGCGCGTTGAGCACGTCGATGGTGGTGTAGGTATCCACCTTCCACGTCCAGCCCGCCTCGCCCGTGACGTAATCCTCGCCCTCGACGCCTGCCGCGGCGAGGATGCCGCCCTCCTCGGTGTAGAGCGCATCCACCCAGCGCAGCGCGGCGGCCGGGTCCTCGCAGGCGCTGGTAATCGCAAACGCGCCGCGCGCGACGGGGCCGATCATGTCGCGCCAGACGCCGGTCGCGGGCACGATCACCGCGTAGTCCATGTTGGCGTCGATCCCGACCGACGCATAAGGGGCCAGCGTCACGACGCACCCGGAGGTTACGGTCGTGTTCGCGCTTTGAGAGGACGAGGAGGAGGACGCCTCCAGCGCCTGCACGGTGTTCAGCCCCGTGAACGCATCCTTGCGAAGCAGGCCCTCCGCGTACAGGTCGCGCAGGTACCCGACGAAGTCCCTGTAGGCGTCAAGCGTCGGCGCAAAGACGATCTGCCCGTCCACCGTGGTCAGGTTGTAGTCGTCCGCGTTCACCCCGAAGAGCGGCAGCAGCCACTTCATCGCCCACACGCCCGTCACGTCCAGCCCCACCTCGTCCGCCTTGCCGTTTCCGTTCGGGTCCCCGTCGCGGATGGCGATCAGCGCGGCCTTCAGCTCCTCCGGCGTCGTGGGGACGGCCACCCCCAGCTTTGCCAGCCATTTGCTGTTGATCCACAGGCCCACCTGCCGCTCCTTCTCCGTCAGCATCGGCAGCGCCGCGATGCGCCCGTCCGGCAGGGTGATCTCCTCACGCCACTTTGGATTCTGCTCGAGCAGCGCCGAAAGGTTGGGCGCATTGCTCGAAAGCAGCGGCGCAAGGTCGATCAGCGTCCCGTCGTCCAGAAGATCCCGCTCCTGCGCGGGGGTGAGCGTCGCGCGAAAGAGCACGTCCGGCATGTCCGCCTTCAGATTTTGCAGCGCCTTTTCGTACTCCTCGCGCTCCGTGTATTGGCGCAGTTCAAAGGACACGCCCGTGCGCTCCGCCATGCGGGTAAAGAACTTGCTCTGGCTCCAATCGCGCCCGTTCGTCTCGTCATAGCCCATCATCGTCATCGCTTCCGCCTGCGCCGTGCTCGCGAGCAGCAGCGCCATCAGCAAAAGACACAAGATTCGTTTCATCCATTCAGCCTCCCTGCACGTTCTAAGCCTCATTATAACACATCGCGGGTATCCCTGCCAACGTGATTCCGCGCCGGTCAGCGCATTCCCAATTCATGTCTGTCCGTGTCAGAATCCGATAAACAGCCCCGCATTTTGAAGGGAGGGCATGAACGACGGAAGCATTCGCGCGATACACGGATTCGATCGCATATACGCGCAGGCCGACGCGCTGCTCTAGGCGCTCGTCGCGCTCGGCCTGTAAGCGCGCATGATTCCGCCCCCCGCCGCATAGCTTCTGCGGGAGGGATACGATGCGTGCACTTTTGGAGGAAACATTCCGCGGCCTGCGCGCCGTGGTGATCGGCGGGGATTACCAGCCCGCCGTATGGATGCGCGCGCTGCTAGGCGTGCTGGGCGCGCAGACGGCCCAGGTGTCCGGCTCCGCGCTGCTCAGCGCCGACGCGCTCTGCGGCGTGCTCACGCACGAGCGGCCGCAGCTCGTCATCTGGGCCTCTCGTCCGCCGCAGGACAAGCGCATGGACACGGCGGAGTGGGTGCGCTGCGCGCAGACCCTGGTCACGGAATCGCGCGAGGCGGGCGTGCGCCTCATCGTCCGCTGCTCCGACGCGTGGGTGTACAGCGCCGCGCCGCCCGCCTTTCCGCCCGACCAGACCGACGCGACCGGCGGGCGCAACGTCAGCGGCCTTTGTGAAAGCCTCGTGCAGCAGGTGCTGCTCGCGGCCAGCCGCGCGCTGATGGGCGACCCGGTCAGCGCCGTCTGTGCGCGCCACCTGCCCCTGCTCTACGGCGCCGCCTCCGACGACCCTTTGGACGAATGGATGCGCTGCCTGCGCCGGGGCGAGCCGCTGCGGCTGGGCGGCTCCGGCTGCGCGGCGGTCTTCATGCATCCGCTCAACGCCTATGCGGGCGCGCTGACCGCCGCCGCCATGGTGCTGCGCCACGGCGACGCCTACACCGGCGCCTGGAACTTTTCCGCGCCGCCGGAATGCGTGCTTTCCCGCCGGGGCGCGGTGCGCGTGCTGCGCCGCAAGCTGAGGAGCGAATCGGAAATCACGGAGGACGCCCTGCCGATTTGCCCCTACCCCGCCATGCTCTGCGACCGGCCGGCGCGCGAGCGGCTCGGCTGGCACGTCGTCTGGGACGCGGAGGAAGCGCTCGAAAGATACTGCGCCTACGAGCCCGGCAGCGAGGAAAAACAGGCGGAGCGCTTCATGGAGCGCATGGACGAGATGGAGCGCTGAACGCAAACAGGGCCCCGGCAAAGGCGAAAGCCTTCCGGGGCCCTGTTGTATTCGGTTTCCCGCCTCTTACGACCCGGTCGACTTGTAATGGCGCAGGCCCAGCCGAAAGAGCGCGTAGCTCGGCGCAAGAAAGAGCATCCCCGCCAGGGGCAAAAGGGCGAAAGCCGCGCTTTGCTCCCTGTCCAGCAGGTACAGGAGCGGATAGTACTGAAACAGCGCGAGGGGGATCACGAACGTCAGAAAGAAGAGCACGTTCTTCCCGTAGATAGAAAACGGGTAGTTGCCGAACTTGCGCCCGCCATAGGTGAAGAAGTTGAAGAACTCCAGCCCCTCGAGCGTGAAGAACGCGCAGGCGGCATAGATCAGGAAGAGACTGAAGAACAGGACGCCGCCGCTCAGGATCATCAGGCAAAGCGTGAGGGCTTTCCCCCACGTCCAGACGACCCCGCTCTTGGGCACGGCGTAGCAGAGCACGAGCACCGCCTGCAAGAGCAGCCCCAGCCGCGTAAAGTCCATCTTCGGCGCCAGCACCTGCAATAGCAGGCTTCGGGGACGCACGAGGGCGCGGTCGAACTCGCCGTTTCCGATCATGCGCGGAAAGGTGGCGAAGCCTCCCCCCGCCATCTCCCCCAGCGAGAACGCCATCACCACCACGGCAAAGCAGAGCAGCACCTCCTCGTAGGTGAAGCCCTCTACCGCGTGAAAGCGCGAAAACATGAAGGAAATGCCGAAGAAGGCCGTAAACGAGGTGATGAACTGGCCCAGCGTGGTCAGGAAAAACGACAGCCTGTACTGCATCTGGCTCTTGAGGTGTACGCCGATCATCTTGATGTAGAGCATGTCAGCCTCCCTGCACGACCACTTTTTGAAGGGCGCACCGCATCGCGAGCCGTCCTGCGAACACCAGCGCCGCAAGCCAGAAAATTTGAAAAGCGATGCCCTCAAGCGCCGCCGTGCCCGCGATGTGACCGCTGTAAATCCGAAGCGGCATGTTCTGCATGGCCGCAAACGGCAGCCACCGCACCACGGCCAGCACGCGCGCCGGAAAAAACGGCAGCGGGATGACGGCCCCGGACAGGAAGCTCGTCAGGGCGCTCACGATGATCTTGACGCCCCGCTGCGAGATCGTGTAAAAGAGCGAGATGAACATCAGCATGGCGAAGGCGACCACCACGCCCAGCGCCAGCACAGTGGAAAGCAGAAACAAGAAAAGCTGCAGCGCGTCCGGCGGAAGGGTCATGCGGTACGGCGCGGGCACGATCAGCGCGAGCAGGAACGCGGGCGCGCAGTTGAGCAGCGTAAACGATAATCTGTTGGCCGCGGACTGGGAAAACCAGCGGCCGTACAGGCTCATGGGCCGAACGAGCTCGTAGGCGATCGACCCATCCTGAAGGGAGGCGTAGATCTCGCCGTCCTGAAAGACGACGGAAAAGAGCACGAGCAGAATTTCCTGCATCCACAGGTAGGAGACGGTCTGCGAAAACGTCATGGGGAACGAATCAGGGCTCGCGCGGTAGAACGCCGCGAACGCCAGAATTTCCATGATGCCCCAGCCGAACCTCGCCGCCATCTCCCCGAAGAGCACGGCGCGGTACTGCAAGTTGTGGATAAACCGTATTCGGAACACGGAAAGGTACTTTTTCACGCACACACCTCCTGCCGCCCGTCCATCCCATCGCCCAGTAGGTCCGGTCTTTTATCATAGCGCAATCGGCATGCGGTGACAAGCCTTTTGCGCCGGAGAATCGAAAAAAACGGCGGAGCCTGCACCGCCGCCGTCTTTCCCCTCGAATCGTCAGTCCGCGCTTTAGCGCTGCGCCTTACTTTTCAAACGCCGCCTTCGCCCTTTCCAGCTCCTCGATGATGTGGATGTGCTGCGGGCAGACGCTTTCGCACTGGCCGCAGGCGATGCACTTGGACGCCACGCCGCCCTCGCGCGTCTCCCATTCGTAGTCGCCCTGCGCGCCCGCCCGGTTTCCGTACACGAGGTTCGTGTTCATGGCCTTGAAGATGCCGGGGATGGCGATGCCCTGCGGGCAGCCCTTGACGCAGTACTGGCAGTTCGTGCAGGGAATGCGCGGGCTGTTCGCCAGCGCCTGCTGCGCGCGGGCGACGGCCGCGCGCTCGGCCTCGCTCAGCGGTGCAAAGTGCTCCATGAAGGAGACGTTGTCCTGCATCTGCTCAAGGCTCGACATGCCGCTGAGCACGGTGACCAGCCCCTCCAGCGAGGCGGCGTAGCGAATCGCCCAGGAGGAGAGCGAAGCCTCGGGGTTCGCCGCGCGCAGCTCCTTGGCCACGTTCTCCGGCAGGTTCGCGAGCGAGCCCCCCTTGACCGGCTCCATGACGATCACGGGCTTGCCGTGTTTGCGCGCGACCTCGTAGCACCTGCGGGACTGGATCGATTCGCTCTCCCAGTCGGCGTAGTTGATCTGCAGCTGCACGAACTCCATCTCCGGGTGCCGGGTCAGCACCTCGTCCAGCACGTCCGCCTTGTCGTGAAACGAGAAGCCCACGTGGCGCAGCAGCCCCTTCTTCTTCTGCTCGGCCACGAAATCCCAGATGCCGAAGCGGTCGAAGTACTCCGTGCGCTTGTCGCCCAGGTTGTGCAGCAGGTAAAAGTCGAAGTAGCCCGCGCCCGTGCGCTCCAGCGAGGTGAAGAGCATTTCCTTCGCCTCCTGCGCGGTCTTGGGTCCTGCCCAGGCGGGCAGCTTGGTGGCCAGCTGAAAGCGGTCGCGCGGGTAGCGCTTCACCAGCGCCTCCCCGGCCGCCAGCTCGGACTTTCCCCCCAGATAGCCGAACGCCGTGTCAAAGTACGTGAATCCCTTGGAAAGGAACAGATCGACCATCTGCTTGGTCTGCTCGATGTCCACCTCTTCCCCGATCATCGGCAGGCGCATCAGCCCGAACCCCAGCTTGGGGATGTTTTCTCCTAAGTATCCCATGTCGCTTCCTCCTTCGCTATGAGCTGTCCTTATTATAAGCCCTGGAGTGCGCTCAAGGTCAAGGGGTTTTCTCCAAAGCATCCAAAAGTTCCGCGGGCGGGCGCCGCTATCCCCGCCGACAGCCGCCCCGCAGCCCCGCGCGCGCAAGGCAAAGGCGCATCCGCTCTGCCGCCGCGCGGACGTCCGCCCGCGCGAGAATCGCGGATACGACGGCCACGCCCGCAAGGCCCGTTGGCAGCAGCGGCACGGTATCCTCGCGGATGCCGCCGATCGCCACCACCGGCAGACGCACGGCCTCGCAGATGCTTTGAAGCGTCCGAAGGCCGACGGCCTTCGCATCGGGCTTTGTCCTCGAGGGGAAAATCGCGCCGGCGCCCAGGTAATCCGCCCCGTCCGCCTCGGCCCGCAGCGCCTCCTCGACCGTCGTCACGCTGACGCCTAAAATCCGTTCTTTGCCGATCAAGCGCCGCACGGCCGCCGCGGGCAGGTCGCTCTGCCCGACATGAACGCCCGCCGCCCCGGACGCGAGCGCGATGTCGGCCCGGTTGTTGACGATGAGCGGGACGCCGTACCGGTCGGTGACGCGCCTGACCTCCAGCGC
>JAEXCG010000155.1 GCA_023402355.1 Bacillota bacterium
CGCCTAACTGAACAGGTTCAGTCAGCTCCTCTTGTGCCGCGTCTGCGCAGGAGGAGCCTTTTTTTACACCGACTCGCGTATTTCAAGAATGGCGTCAAACCGTCGGCTGACCGGCTCGTACGTCTCATCGGCGAGCAGCGTAAGCAGGACCTGGGTTCCGTACTGCGCCATTTCGCGAAAGGGCATGCGCATCGCCGAAAGCGGCGGGGACGTATGCTGAAGGTAAGGCAGAGAATCGAGCGCAATTACGCGCACGTCCTGCGGCACGCTCAACCCCGCGTCCCGCAGCAGCGACAGCATTTGCAGCCCGTAAGTCGCCCAGCAGGTCACAATGCCGTCCGCCCCGGCATCCCGCACAATCCGTACCAGCGCGTCGTAATCGACCGCGTGGAAGTCGCGCGGGAAGTGGAGCACCTGCGCGCGCAGCCCGGCCGCGCCCATCGCGTCGGCGTATCCGTCAATGCGATCCCGCTCCGTCTGGGGCATGTACAGCGAGTGGTTGTCCTTGTCCAGCGGGCCGATATAACAGATATGGCGGCATCCGCGCTCGATGAGCAGGCTGCACGCCCGGCGTCCGTCCTCGTAAAAATGGGTGTTTGCATAGCCGACGCCCGGAAAGTCTGTGTAGCCATAAAGGACGGTAAAGGGAATATGGTGCTTGCGAAACAGCGCGATGTAGTCGCATTCGCGGGACTTTTCCTCGCTGTGTGCCGAGGAGATAAAGACGATTCCATCGATTCGCCCTTCCAGATAATAGTTCAGGCAGGGAGACTCGCTATCCTTCCCGGACGGCGGGCAGATCATCACGGCGTATCCCGCCCGATTAGCCTCTTCCATGATGCCGTTGATCAAATCGAGGAAGTACAGGCTGTTCACCTTGTACGTCGCGACAACCCCAATCGTCTTTGCACAGCCGCTGCGGATTCTGCTGGCTGAATAGTTGGGCCGATATCCAAGCTGCTCCACGCAGCGAAAAATGCGTTCCCGCGTCTCCAGCGATATCGTCTGCCCCTTTGTCCCGTTGAGCACAAAGGAAACCGTAGAGGGCGCAACCCCGGCAAGCCGGGCCACATCCTTAATCGTGACGCGCTTTTTTCTTGTGTCGTTCAATCAGATTCCTCCGACCCAATTTATTTACAGATTATTGTATCATGAAGTCTCTGTGATTTCAAGAAAAATCGTTTTTGTCATTTGAGTTACAAAACGCCCTCTTTTCATACCGAATTTGTATATGGATTGTCTTTGTTCATCAAGTTCCACTTGTACAGAAATTTATTCTCGCGATCTATATCCGAGCTTCCATTTCCTCTTTGTTGGGTTATATACTCATTAGCCTATTATCTGAGAAAGAAAAAATGATTTTGTTCTATATTTTGTTGACGTCCGAGAGCTCTTATGCTATAATGCGCATAGTAAAAACGTTTTTGTTATCTATTAATTTGGTTGTACACCAAATTGGTAAGATCAAAACTTATGGTAGGAGGGATCCCATGAAAACTCGGTTGCTTTCCATCCTCGCACTCGTCACGTTGCTGTGCACGCTGTTCATCCCGGCATTCGGGCAGGCGGAGGAAACGATCACGCTGACCTTCGCTTTCTGGGGAAATACCGACGAAATCCCCATCAAGGAAAAGCTTGCCCAGATGTACATGGACGCGCACCCAAACGTCAAAATTGAATGCACGTATACCGATGGCGGCCAGTACCCGACCAAGCTGCAAACCTGGTTTGCTTCCGGCACGGCACCCGACGTGATGGGCATCGCCAACGACATCCTCTCCCCGTTCCGCGACGAAGGGGTCTTCGCCGATCTGGCGCCTTACATGGAGCGTGACGGTCTGCTCACCGGCACCTGGAACCAGCGCGCGCTGGACGTGCTTTCAGACAGCGAGGGGCATATCTACGCGGCGCCGTATCTCTACAAGATTCCCGCCGTGGTCTACAACAAGACCATGCTGGATGAAGCCGGTATCGCCCATCCTGCCTCCGATTGGACGGAGGAGGAGATGATCGACATCGCCAGGCAGCTTACCTCCGGGTCCGGGCGCAGCCAGATTTACGGCATGAATCTGAGCGGCTGGCCTTACAACCTCTACCGCAACCTGTACGGACAGCCCGTCTACGACACCGAGACGCGCACCGTGCACGCGCAGGACAACGAATCCTTCAAGCATGCGCTGGGGCTGTTCGCATCGATGGTAGGCGATCTGAAGGTCTCGCCTGACGACGTGGTCGCGGACGCGATCGGCGGCGGCTTTGAGACCGGAAAGTTCGCCATGGCAATCACCGCGCCCTGGGAGATGGCCGCCTTCTCCAAGACCATCGGAGACGCTTTTGAGTGGGACGTCGTGCCGCTGCCCCGCAGCGAGCAGTACGGCCACTGGCAGGGCAACCTGTACGCCGACGGATGGACGATGTCCGCAAACACCAAGCACCCCGAAGAGGCGTGGGACTTCATCAAGTTCATGACCGCCACGGAAGAGGCGCAGGCGCTCTCCGCGCCCATCGGCGTGCCGATGCTTACCAGCTACGCCACGAGCGAGGCTTACCTAAACGACTTTTACGGCAATAAGCCCTATAACAAGATGGCCTTCGTCGAAATGCTCGATTATGCCACGGGCTGGGAGACCAGCGGCGTCTGGGGCAAGCTCAACGACGAGATTCAAAACCAGTACAAGCTGGTGATTAACGGCAAGCAGGACCTCGATACCGCCGTCGCAAACATCCAGAAGAACTGTGAGGCGCTGCTTGCGCAGTAAGCCTGGGCCTATCATGAGCGGTCACGCCGCGCGGGTTCCCGCGCGGCGTGACCGGCCGCTCTTTTGTTGACGGCGCGCCGCGCCGTTTCCTGTTGTAAGGAGGGAAGTCCCATGACCGCACGCATCCCTTCGCGCCGGCGCAGGCGCTCCGTGATGGACACATCCCGCATGTTCTACCTCTTCATCAGTCCCTGGCTACTCGGTTTCGTCTGCTTCACCGCCGGGCCGATGCTCTACTCGCTCTACGCGGCCTTCAGCAAGTGGAACGGCGTCAGCGCGCCTGCCTTTACGGGGATGAAAAACCTTCAAACCATGCTCTTTCAGGACGACCTCTTCTGGAAGAGCGTCGGCAATACGTTCTTTTACGCGCTCGTCACCGTCCCCCTGAACATGATCGTCGCGCTCTTCCTCGCGCAGCTGCTCAATCGGCGCATGCCGCTGAGCAACTTCTTCCGATCGATCTTTTACCTGCCCTCCGTCGTCGCGGGCGTCGCCGTCTACATCGTATGGAGCCAGCTCTACAATCCCTTTACGGGCATCTTCAACGATCTGCTCAGCCTTCTGGGCATTCAGGGCCCCGGCTGGCTCATCGACGAGAATTGGGCCATGCCTTCGCTGATCATCATGAACATCTTTACCTGCGGCGGGCAGATGCTCATCCTGCTTGCCGGGCTTCAGGACATTTCAGACGAATACTACGAAGCCGCCGCACTGGACGGCGCTTCTTCCAGGCAGGTCTACTTTAAAATCACGCTGCCGCTGCTCACGCCCGTAATCTTCTTTAATCTTATCATGGGCATCATCAACTCCCTACAGATCTTCGCGCAGCCGCAGATCATGACCGAGGGCGGCCCGATGTACGCGACCTACGTGTATGGACTGCACATCTACAAGACGGCGTTTGTCTACATGGACTTTGGCTATGCCTGCACGCTCGCCTGGGGGCTCTTCGTCCTGATCCTCCTTCTCAGCCTCTTCATCTTTCGTTCTTCCAAGCTCTGGGTCCATTATCGCGAGGAGGTAGACTGACATGGCGATCGTTCAAGGCGCCAAGCGCAAAAAGGTGCTTTCTACCCTGCTTTGGGAATGCGTGCTCGCGCTGTGCAGCATTCTTTTTCTGCTTCCCTTCGTCTGGATGATCAAAACCGCCTTCATGACGCCCCGGCAGATCGTCGCTTATCCACCCGAATGGATTCCGAACCCGTTCACCCTTCGCTCTTTTCAGGAGGGGCTGGCCGTCTCGGGCTTCGAGCGCTATTTCGTCAACACGGCGTTCATCACCGTCATGACTATCGTCGGCACGCTGCTTTCCAGCTCCATGGTCGCGTTCGGATTCGCGCGCCTTCATGCGCGGGGCAAGGGTCTGCTCTTCACGGTTCTGCTCGCCACGATGATGATCCCCGGAACGGTCACGCTGATCCCCATGTTCGTGCTCTATTCCAACCTCAAATGGGTAGATACCTACCTGCCGTTGATCCTACCCGCCTTTTTAGGCGGCGGCGCGTTCAACATCTTTCTGCTTCGTCAGTTTTTTGCCTCGATCCCCAAAGAACTGGCGGAGTCCGCCATGATCGACGGCTCTTCCTGGCCGGGCATCTTCGCGCGCATCTACCTGCCCAACGCGAAGCCCTCCCTGCTCGTCGTCACCATGTTTACCTTCGTAGGCGCATGGAACGACTACTTCGCCCCGATGATCTATCTGGTCAATCCCAAGAAATTTACGCTCGCCATCGGGTTGAATACGTTCAAGAGTCAATACGGCGGCGCGCAGGACCTGGGGCCGCTCATGGCCATGTCGCTGCTGACCGTGCTCCCCGTGCTCGCGCTCTACCTGTTTTGTCAGAAGTATTTCGTTCAGGGCGTAGTAACGTCCGGCGTGAAAGGATGAGCAAGAATGGATATCTTTAGGCCCAACTCTCAGGCGGTTTCACGCTGGGCGGACTTTGAAAACCCCTCTGCGCTGCCCGGCGCCGGAGCGCACGAAAACGCCCGCGCTAAAGGGCACGCGTTTGAATCCCTTGCGCCGGGCCAGACCGTGACGCTCCTGAACGCATCGGGCAGCGGGATCATCCGACGCATCTGGATGACGCTCTCCGACCGTTCGCCCCATACGCTGCGCGCCCTGACGCTTTCCATGTACTGGGACGGAGCTACGACGCCCGCCGTCCGCTGCCCGCTCGCCGACTTCTTCGGCCATGGGCTCGCCCTGCCCCACCCCTTTGAATCCGAACTGTTCTCCTCGCCCGAGGGGCGTTCCTTTAATTGCTTCGTACCCATGCCCTTCTTTACCGGCGCGCGCATCACGCTCTCGAACGAATCCGAGACGCACGTCAAGCGGGTATTCTACGACGTGGATTTTACGCTCGAACCTTTGAAGCCCGGCGAAGCGCTTTACTTTCATGCGTTTTGGAACCGCGAAGCGCCGACCCGCCTGCTGCGCGACTACACGGTGCTGCCCTGCGTAAACGGACGCGGGCTGTTCCTCGGCGTAAGCCTGGGCGTGCTGCTCGACGATAAATACCAGCAGACCTGGTTCGGCGAGGGCGAGGTCAAGCTGTACATCGACGGCGACGACGCATTGCCGACGCTCGTGGGCACAGGCATCGAAGACTACATCGGCACCGCATGGGGGCAGGGCCTCTACGCGCACCGCACGCAGGGCAGCCTGGAGTCCGATCTTCAAACCGGGCGTTTCGCGTTTTACAGGCTGCATACCGTGGACCCCATATACTTTCAAGAGAATATCAGCGTACGGGTGCAGCAGATCGGCGGCGCGCCCTGTGCGCAGGTTCTAGCCCTCCAGCACGCGGGCGTGAACCTTCGCATCGTGAGCGCCGACTCCAGCCGCAGCGGTTTTAAAAAGCTCTATGAGGTCCCCGGCTATCAGCTCAACGAACAAAACGCCGTATGGGACGCCTGGTATAACTTTTACCGGGAGGACGACTACGCCTCGACCGCTTATTTTTATCTCGACCGTCCGGAAAACGGCCTTCCCGAACTTCCGGCCGTCTCCATTCGCCAGCATGGAATGGAAATGCAAGAACAGAAAGGGTGATTATTTTGCCGGAAGGAAACGCTCTGGACACGCTCTTCCTCCTCCGAGACAGCAAGACGCGGAGAATCTCCAGCGGGGACCCCAAGGGCAGCAACGACGATGCCGTACACATCGCCCCGGGCGATACGCATACCGCCGCTCAGATCGAAGGAAGCGGCATCATCCGCCATATCTGGTGTACGCTGAGCAGCAAGGACGAGGACATCCTGTGCCGCGCGGTCCTGCGGATGTATTGGGACGGCGAGGAGACGCCCAGCGTCGAAGCGCCGATCGGCGATTTCTTCGGAATCGGCATGGGCCTGACGCGCAACTTTGTCTCCGAGCCCCTCTCGATGTGTCCGCAGGACGGGCGAGGATTCAACTGCTACTTCCCCATGCCCTTTGAAAAGGAAGCTCGAATCACGCTGCACAACGAGTCGTCCCTACCGATGAACTTCTTCTATTACGTGGATTATGAGCTTACGCCCGTGGAATCCGACTATGCGCGCTTTCACGCCCAGTGGCGGCGCGAACCGGACACGGACGGCATCGCCCGAAAGCTCGGTTCCGCCCTGCGTGAGCGCAGCGCGCGCGCCGGAATCGACCGTCCGGAGGATTGGCCCGCAGGCTGGGACATTGAAAATCCCGACGGCGTGGGCAACTACACCCTTTTAGAGGCCACGGGGCGCGGGCATTACGTCGGCTGTAATCTGAATATCTTTAACTTTGAAAAGCAGATCAACGACTGGTACGGCGAGGGAGACGACATGATCTTCATCGACGGGGACCCGCATCCTACCCTTCAGGGCACAGGCACGGAGGATTACTTCAATACCGCCTACTGCCCCCGCCAGGAATACAGCGCCCCCTGGCACGGGCTAACCGTCTACTCCGGCGGCGAGCTCGGCCGTCCCTGGATGGGGGCGAACAGCATGTACCGTTTCCACATCAAGGACCCTATTCGCTTTGAGCGCTCAATCCGCGTGACGATCGAGCACGGACACGCCAACAAGCTCTCCAACGACTATTCCAGCACCGCCTACTGGTACCAGCAGGAGCCGCACGACGCCGCCTATCGCCTCCCGCCCGTGGAAGCGCGACTGCCCCGAAGAAACAGCGACGCCAAATAAAAGGAAGCTGCCGATATCTCTCGGCAGCTTCAAATCTTTATTCCGGAATTCTGTAGAGCTGGCGGTTGTCCATCGCCCAAACCTTTTCCGAAAAACCTCCGGGCGAGGTGCGCGCCAGCGCCTCCTGCATCTCAAACAGGCGCGCGTCCAGCGTATCGATGGTGTTGAGCACCTCCGCCTCCGGAAATTTGGGCGCCACCGGGCTTCCAAACTCCGGGATGCCGTGGTGGGAGAGCACCATGTGCTGCAGCAGCAGCACGACGTCCTTGCGCGCGCCGACCTTGTCCCCCGCCTTTTCGATGTCCACCACCCCGCGCACGATGTGGCCGATGAGCTTGCCCTGCGCCGTGTAGTCGGAAACCACGCCCAGCGTGTCGGCGTCCATCTCGCTCAGCTTTGCCAGGTCGTGGACGATGACCCCCGCCGCGAGCAGATCGCCGTTCAGCCAGGGGTAGACGGAAGCGATCGCCCGGGCGCAGCGCAGCATGCCCGTCATGTGGTGCAGAAGGCCGCTGCGCTCCGCGTGGTGCATCTGCTTGGCCGCCGGGAACGTGAGCAGGCGTTCGCCCGCCTGATCGAGCAATTCAAGCACCAGCGCGCGCAGGCTGTCCTCCGCGATGGATTCCGCCGCCGAGCGCACCTCGCCCATCATCGTCTCCGGCGATTCGGGCGCGCAGGGAACGAGCAGGGTCATGTCCACCGTCTCCTCCGAACCCGTGACCTTTACGCGCTCCACGCGAAGCTGCATGCGCCCCATAAACTCGTTGCCCGTGCCGCGCACCTGCACGATGCTGCCCTGGGGCGGCGGCGCGACCGTGCCATCCCACATCTTGGCGTTGATGGTTCCCGTTCGGTCGCCTAACGTCATATCCAAATAGAGCTTACCGCTGGACGCCGTCCGCTGCTCCGCGGAGCGCACCAGAAGATACCCCTCAAATTTTTCGTCCTTGCGAATCTGCGCTATGGTGTTTGCCATCCTCTGCCTCCATCGATCGGCTGCACGCCGTGCTTATCCTCATCATACGGGATTCTACGCCGCTTTTCAACCATCCGGCGCAAATTTTTTTGACATTGCCCGAAAGATTTCTCTTTACATCGCCGCATTCGTATGCTATAATATTATTCGTTCACGGGGCATTAGCGCAGTTGGTAGCGCACAACACTGGCAGTGTTGGGGTCAGGAGTTCGAATCTCCTATGCTCCACCACAATTTGTCTGAAAACCACAGTTTTCAGACTTTTTTGTTATCTATTTTCACAATTATCCGCCATGAAAAGCAAAAAAAGAGGCATCCTTATCCTCTTTTTTGAGCATATC
>JAEXCG010000168.1 GCA_023402355.1 Bacillota bacterium
ATGATGGACTTGCCCTCCCTGGCCATGTTCATGATGAGCTGGTAGATCTCGAACTTGGCGCCTACGTCGATGCCGCGCGTGGGTTCGTCCAGCAGGAAGATTTCCGGCTCGGTCAGCATCCAGCGGCCGAAGATCACCTTCTGCTGGTTGCCGCCCGACAGCGAGCGGATCTTGGTCGACTGGGTGGGCGTCTTGATGCTCATCGCCTGAATCGACCAGTCCGTCTTTTCCGCCATCTTCCTGTCGCTGAGGAATGCCTTGCCGGCGCGGCACTTCTTGAGGCAGGAGATGACCGTGTTTTCACGGATGCTCAGGATGCCGAAGATGCCCGTCGCGCGCCGCTCCTCCGTCACCATCGCAAAGCCGTTGGCGATGGATTCCTTGGGCGAGCGGTTCCCGATCCGCTTGTCGTTCATGGTGATCTCGCCGCTCCTGCGCGTGGCGCTGCCGAACAGGTTTTCCAGCAGCTCGGTGCGGCCTGAGCCGTCCAGCCCCGCGACGCCGAGAATTTCGCCCTTTTTCAGGTCGAACGACACGTCCTTCAGGTGCGAGTACGTGGCCGACAGGTTCTTGACCTTGAGCACGGTCTTTTCCTGCACCTCGTAGTCCCGGGGCGGGAAGCGGTTCGTCAGCTCGCGGCCCACCATCAGGCGGATGATCTCGTTCATCGTCAGATCCTGCGCGGCCTTCGTCGCCACCCACTGGCCGTCGCGCATGATCGTAACCTCGTCCGAAATTCGCAGGATTTCTTCCATCTTATGAGAGATATAGATGATGCCGCAGCCCCTGTCACGGAGCATGTTGATGATCCTGAACAGGTGCTCCACCTCCTGCTCCGTGAGGGACGACGTCGGTTCGTCGAACACGATGACCTTGGAGTGGAACGAAACCGCCTTGGCGATCTCCACCATCTGCCGCTGCGATACCGGCATGGTGCTCATGATCGTCTTGGGGTTGACGGCGATATCCAGTTCCTTGAAGATCGCCATCGTGTCGTCGTACATCTTCTTTTCTGACACGAAGGGCATCCCCTTCATCTTCGGGTAACGCCCCAGCCAGATGTTGTCCATGACGCTGCGCTTGAGCGCCTGGTTGAGCTCCTGATGCACCATCGCCACGCCGTTGTCCAGCGCTTCGCGCGACGATTTGAAGTTGATTTCCTTGCCCTCTAAAAAAAAGTGCCCCTCGTCCTTGACGTACATGCCGAACAGGCACTTCATCAGCGTCGACTTGCCCGCGCCGTTTTCGCCCATCAGCGCGTGCACCGTGCCCGCCTTTACCGTCAGGGACACCTTGTCCAGCGCCTTGACGCCGGGGAATGTCTTGCTGATCCCCTCGATCCGAAGCAACGGCGTCTGATCGGTCTTGCCTTCCATCTGCGCTTCTCTCCTTCCATGGGAGACGAATTTCGTATGCGGCCCCATGGCCCAGCCTGAAACTGCGCGGAGGGGCAATGCCCCTCCGCGCGTAACGCGTCGACAAAGTGGCGTACGCCACTTTGTCGAGTTTACGGGTGATTTTTTCACTCCGCAAAACTGCGTTTTGCTCCGGAAAAAGCCCCGCCCGCCCGGCAAAGCCGGGCGATACGATTGCAGTCTTGCAGACGGCTTTTGGTTTCTCTGCCTTCGATGGCTTTGTCAACATTCTGTGCGCGGAGGGGCAATGCCCCTCCGCGCGCTGTACATTATTGAACTACGAGGGGATCAGTTGCCCTCACCGGTGTACACGCCGTAGGGGATCGCGACCTTCCAGCCGTCTTCCACAACGTACGCCTCGTTGAGGCCCTCGAACATGTCCTTGCCGTTCATCAGGTTGCCCGCGATCGTCGTGATGGCGTCCGCCATGCCGATGGCATCCTGCTTGATGGTGCCGGTCATGTAGCCGGAGGCGATCAGGTCCTTCGCGGTGTCGGTCGCGTCGACGCCGAACACCGGGATGGTCTTGGTGCCTTCCTGGCCGTTGTTGTAGCCCGCGTTCTGCAGCGCGTTCACGGCGCCCAGCGCCATGTCGTCGTTGTTGGCGATGACCAGCTCGACCATGTTGCCGTTCGCCTCGTTGTACTGCGCGAGGATGGTCTGCATGTAGTCAAAGGACGCCTGGTTGGACCACGTGCCGTTCTGGTCTACGAGGTACTTGTTGTCGTTGCTCTCGTCGTAGAACTTGAGCTCCGGCTTGCCCGCCGCGACCAGCACCTTGTTGGCGTCTTCCACGCCGTACTTGGTGCGCGCGATGGCTTCCTGGTTGGCCTCGTCGCCCTTGAACATGACGTAGCTGATGACGCCGTCGCCGTTGAGGTCGAGCGCGTCGTAGTTCGCCACGACGTAGTCGCCGATCATCTTGCCCTGCATGATGCCGGCCTCTTCGTAGTTGGTGCCGACGAACACGCACTTGTCATAGCTCTTGACGATGTCCTCGGACACGGAGCGGTTGAAGAACACCAGCGGGATGTCCGCGGCCTTCGCCATGTCGACGACGTTCTGCGCGATGCCGTCCGCGCCGGTCTCGCAGATGTTCACGGCCAGCAGGCCCGCTTTGCTCGCGATGGCGGTGGAAATCTGGTCGGTCTGCGTCGCCTGGGTGGCGTTCGCGTCGTTGTCCACGAACGCGATGTTCGCGCCCTTGAGCGCGTCGTTCAGGGCCGCGCGCACGCTGGAAAGATACACGTCGCTGAACGTGTACCAGAACACGTACGCATCGCCTTCGGCCAGCGCCGTGGCGCCCAGGCCGAGCGCCAGGCTCAGCGCCAATACCAGAGCAAGGATCTTTTTCATGGCTAAAATCTCCTTTAGATTTTTTTATTTTCACGCGGTTGCCTCCGCGCAAAAACCGGGCAAAGCGAAACGTATATATCGTGAGTCACCGCGCAATGGATGCTTTTGGGGCTTTTTTAAGGCTCGAAAGCGTCCATTGTTTTCTTTTTGGCTGTGTAACAAACGTATTCTTTTTTTGCCGTCGGATCGTTTGACAGGGTACACCGGGTGTCTATTTTTTCCACGCCCGATGGGCATATCATAACACCAGTTTTGGAAAAAGTCAACTAAATCCTGTGGACTTTATCGTGCCTCTTGCGCCATACTTTCGCCACATTCATGTCATAATTCCACAAAATTCTTCTCTTGTATTTTGGACATAAAAAACGAAGCCGCGGAAAATTCGCAGCTTCGTTTTAAAAGAAATTTTTTTTATTTTTCAGCCGCCAGCTCGCACAGCTTCATCGAGCGCTTGAGGAAAGCGGTCATCTGCTCGGGCGACAGCGGCGCGCGCGACAGCTCGGCCAGGTCGTAAACCTGGCTGGCGATCATCCGCTGGCGCTCGCCCTCCTCGCCCGTGGAAAGGGCCGCGACGACGGGGTTCTTGCTGTTGAGCACCAGGGTGTAGTCGTCCGGCAGGGAAAAGCCCTTCTCGCCGTACAGGCGCGACATATCCTTAAAGCGGCGGGTCTGCTCGTCCTCCAGCAGCATGGCGGGCAGCTCCGCGTCGCGCAGGGCCTGAAGCTCCACCTTCAGCGCCTCCATGCCCGTGGCCTCGCGGAACAGCTTCGTCAGCTTGTCCGCGTCCAGCGCGGGGGCCTCGGCGCCCTCCTCCTTGAGGGCGGTCAGATCCGCGTCCACGCGGCAGAACTTGAGCTTGCCGTCCTTCTGGCCGGAATACTCCATGAAGGAGACGAAGTTCACGTCGATGGGCGTGTCGAGCACCACCACGTCGATCTGCTGATCGCGGTACAGCTTGATCATCGCGTCCTGGCGGCTCTCGTCCGTGGTGTAGAGCACCTTGTCCGGGGCCTTTTCCTTGTTCGCCTCGATGTACTCCGAAAGCGTGAGGAAGCGGCCGTCCACGGTCTTATAGAGCAGCACGTCCTTCATGCGCTCGTTGAACTTCTCGTCGCGCATGCAGCCGTACTTGATGAAGGGGTGAATGTCCGGCCAGTACTTTTCAAAGGAGGGCCGGTCGGTGTTGAACATGCCGGTCAGGCGGTCCGCCACCTTCTTGGTGATGTGTCCGCTGATCTTGCGCACGTAGCCGTCGTTTTGCAGGAACGAACGCGAGACGTTGAGCGGCAGGTCGGGGCAGTCGATGACGCCCTTGAGCAGCATCAGGAACTCGGGGATGACCTCCTTGATGTTGTCGGCGACGAACACCTGACCGCTGAACAGCTTGATCTGTCCCTCCATGCCGCCAAAATCCTGCTTGAGCTTGGGGAAGTAGAGGATGCCCTTGAGCTTGAAGGGATAGTCAACATTCAGATGCACCCAGAAGAGCGGGTCCTCGTACTCGCGGAACACCTTGCGGTAGAATGCCTTGTACTCGTCCTCCGTGCAGTCGGAGGGGTTCTTGAGCCACAGCGGATGGGTGTCGTTGATGGGCTTGGGCGCCTCCGGCTCCTTCTCGCCCTCCGCTTCATCTCCCTCGGCCTTGGGCTCCTCTTCCTTCTTTTCTTCCTCCGGCTTGATCTCATCCAGGAAGATGGGCGTCTGCATGAACGCGCAGTAACGCTCCAGCACCTCGCGCACGCGGTAGGGGCGCACGAACTCCTCCTCGCCCTCGGCGATGTCCAGGGTGATGCAGGTGCCGCGGCGGTCCCAGTCGCTGCCCTCCACGGTGTATTCCATGCCGTCCTCGCTCACCCAGCGCACGGCCGCGGCGCCCGGCTGGTAAGAGAGGGTGTCGATCGTCACCTTGGTAGAAACCATGAACGCGGAGTAGAAGCCCAGGCCGAAGTGGCCGATGATGCCGCCGTCCTTGTCCTTGTCGTCGTACTGCTTGAGGAATTCCTCCGCGCCGGAGAAGGCCACCTGGCCGATGTACTTTTCGACCTCCTCGGCGGTCATGCCGATGCCGTTGTCGATGAAGCGCAGCTGCTTCTTCGCGGCGTCCACCTCGACGTGCACCTCGTAGCCGTCCTGCTCGCCGCTGGCGATCTTCATCTTGGTGATGGCGTCGCACCCGTTGCTCACCAGCTCGCGGATGAAGATGTCCTTGTCCGAATACAGCCACTTCTTGATGACGGGCATGATATTTTGCGCATGAATCGACACGCTTCCGGTTTTCTTTACCATATATACAACCTCCCTGGTGATCGTATTTTCCTTACGGGCCCTATTGTAGTACCCGCCGGGCCGCGTGTCAAGCATTTTTTAGCACTCAATCGTCACGAGTGCTAACAAAATTGTACGGCGGTCAGTCCAGCGTCCCCCTCCGGCCTTCAGATGCGCCTGTTTCATATATGCTCGAACAAAAAGCAATTTTTTGCATAGGAAATCAACGCCTCGTGGACGAACTATCGCAGCATCGGTGATCCCGAACGCTTTGGTCTTCCACACGCGTCAAATGGAATGACACGGCACATTAAAAAAGACGAGGTGAAATAGTCATGTGCAGGGACTTTTCTTCGATCCTCCTATCCCGTCTCCTGTCTCTTTGTCAGGCGCGCGGCATCTCCGTCAACAAGCTGGCGGGCATGAGCGGGCTGAGCCAGACAACGCTGAACAGCTTTATTCACGGTCAGTCCAAAAACCCCACCATCAGAACGCTTCATAAAATGGCAAACGGCTTTGGCATGACCCTCGCGGAGTTTCTCGATTTCCCGGAGCTGAACCGCTTTTCGTTCGACGACGACCGGGAAGACCCTTAGGCTTCCGAACCCGAAAGAAAGGGCGGCTTGCAGGCGTCACACCTTTTTTCAAAAAGCGGCGTCGGGCTCAGCCGAGCCCGGCGCCGCTTGATCCTGCCGCTTCCCCGTTTCAATGCGTTTCCTTATTATATTGCCGCCAGAAGTTTACGTACTCGTCCTTCGTGAACTTGGGGGTATAGGCCGCGCGGACCGCCCGGGCTTTCTGCGCGCCGTCCCACAGCAGGTCCACCACCGTCATCGCCATCGCGCGCGCCGGCATGACGTAGGCCATCTCCTCGTCGCAGACGGCGAAGTCCTTGCTGTGCGCCGTGCCGTCGTAACCGCCGGTGGAGATGTGCATGAAGGGAACGACGGAGCTCACGTCGCCCGCATCCGTCGCGCCCATCAGCTCGTAGCCGTAGAGGTTCGCCCCCTCGCCCAGCAGCGCCTCGCTATTTTCGGCAAACAAACGGTTGAGCTCCGGGTCCTGAATCATCGGCAGATAGCCGGGCGTCTGCACGATGTCGAGCGTCGCGCCGACCGCCATCGCCCCCGCGCGCAGCGCGCGGTCCACCTTGTCGGAGGCGTCCACGACCGCCTCGATCGTACGCCCGCGCACGTAGGTCTCCATGCGCACGTCCGCCGGGACGATATTCACCAGGTCTCCGCCCTTGGTGATGATCGGGTGCACGCGGATACGGTCGCTGTCCTTAAACGTCTCGCGGTTCGCGTTGATCGCCATGATCGAAAGCGCCGCCGCGTTCAGCGCGTTCACGCCCGCGAACGGCTCCGCCCCCGCGTGCGCCTCCCTGCCGTGGTAGCGGACGATCTTGCCCAGGAAGCCGGAGCTGTCGCAGTCGATGAGGAACCTGCGCTCCGTGACCCCGGCGTGCGAATGAATCATCATGCCCGCGTCGATGCCCTCTAGCTGCCCCAGGCGGATGAACTCCTGCTTGCCGCCGAAAAACTCGATCTTGCCGTCCTGACGCAGTCGCTCGCGATATTCCAGCTCGACGTACTCCTCGGCGGGCACCGCCATGAAGACCGCGTCGCCGTCCAGCTCGCCCATGAAGGGCGCAAGCCCTATCGCCGCGCCCAGCATCGAGGCGATCTGGGCGTTGTGTCCGCAGGAATGCGCCGCGCCCGTCTGCAAATCCGCGCAGGGGTGCAGCGGGCAGACGACCGCGTCCAGCTCGCCCATGACGAGCACGCGCGCACAGCTCCGCCAGCCCTTAGCCTCGGCCTTTACCCCCGTGAGGGCGATGCCGTCCTCGTGCGCAAGGCCCAGGCTGTCAAACGTATCGCGCACGAGCTGCGAAGTCTTGTATTCCTTAAAACCCAGCTCGGGGTTGTGAAAGATTTGTCTGCCGATGGCGATGATTTCATCCCTGCGCGCGTCAATGCGCTCCAGCACGCGCTGCTTGAGCTCTTCCTTTGTCATGCTTTGCCCTTCTTTCTGTAGGATCCAGAGCATTATACCCGCCCGGGCGGCCAAATGCAAGCGTCGTATTCGTTTAAGCCCAATCGCCAAAAAACGCCATCTGGTTTCGCCTGATTTCTCCAGAAAACAAACGCCGTTTTCTTTCGCGCCGCCTATTGACAGAACGTTTAGAATAGGATACGATTTAATCGTTCGGATTTATTCTCGATTTTCCCGATAGGAGCGCGCAATGAATGCAAAAATTGGGTTGGCCAGCCGCGGCCTGCACCCCTTTGACCTGTTAATCACGAACATCCGTCTCGTGAACGTCATGACGCTCGAAATCTACGAGGCCGCCGTGGGCATCGTGGACGGCGAGATCGCCTACGCGGGGCCGCCGCTCTCGGAGCACCGCGCAAAGGAGACCCTCGACGGCGGCGGCATGTACGCGGCGCCGGGCTTTATCGACAGCCACATGCACCTGGAAAGCAGCATGATGACGCCCGCGCACTTCGCGCAGGCCGTCGTGCCGCTGGGCACCACCAGCGTGTGCGCCGACCCGCACGAGATCGCCAACGTGCTGGGCGAGGAGGGCGTGGCGCTGCTTTCGCGCGCCTGCGAGGATCTGCCCCTGACCGTGCACCTGATGGCCCCCTCGACCATCCCGAGCGCGCCGGGCCTTGAAACCTCCGGCGCCGACGTGGACGCCGGGGCGGTGCGCCGCATGCTCGCCCTGCCCGGCGTGCTGGGCCTGGGCGAGGTGATGGACTTCAACGGCGTCGCCGCCGGGGACGACAGGATGCTCGCCATCTGTCGCGCCGCGCGCGAGGCGGGCGTGCTGCTCGACGGGCACGTGCCCGCGCTGCACGGCGCGGACCTGCAGGCCTTCGCCGCGCCGGGCATCGACTGCGACCACACCTACATGGACCCGGAGGCGGTGCTGGAAAAGCTGCGCCTGGGCATGTGCGTGCAGATTCAGGAGCGCTTTTTGACCCGTGAGCTCATGGAGACGCTGAACGGGCTGTCCGTGCAAAACCGCGTCATGCTCGTGACCGACGACGTGCCGCTCACGCGCCTGTGCGCCGAGGGGCACCTCAATTCCGTCATGCGAAAGGCCATGTCGCTGGGCCTTCATCCCCTGCTTTGCTACCGCTACGTCACGATCAACGCCGCCGACCGCCTGCGCCAGTACCGCGTGGGCGCGATCGCGCCGGGCAGGCGCGCGGACATCGTGCTGCTGCCCGACCTGACGCAGGCGCAGCCCCGCGTGGTGCTCCGCGCGGGCCGCGTCGTCGCGCGGGACGGCAAGATGGTCGTGGACGTTCCCCGCACGCGCTTTCCCGACCACGCCTACCACACGATGCGCCTCTCCCCGCTTTCGCCTGCGGACTTTGAGATTCGCGCCTCCATTCAGGAAGGGCGCGCGCGCGTGCGCCTCATCGCGCAGGACGGCAGGACGTCGCGCACGGTGCTAGAGCAGGGCGAGGTGCCGGTGCGCGGCGGCCTGCTGCAAAACGGCCCCTACGCGAAGATGGCGGTGTTCTGCCGTCACGGGCAGAGCAGCCGCGCCCTCGGCTTCCTTTCGCACATGGAGGGCTTTGGCGGCGCGCTGGGCACCACCTACGCCCACGACTGCCACAACCTCACGGTCTACGGCACGAGCGACGCGGACATGCTGCTGTGCGCCAACGCGCTGATCGAGGCGGGCGGCGGCATCTGCGCCGTCCGGGACGGGCGGGTGCTCTGCCTGATCCCCCTGCCCATCGCGGGGCTGCTGTGCGAGGACGACCTGCCCGCGCTGGAGCCGAGGCTGCAGGCGTTCCTCGACGCCGTCAGGCAGACGGGCCTGCCGCACGAGGAAGCGCTCACCTTCATGACGCTGATGCCGCTGGCCGTCTCCCCCTGCGTAAAGCTGACGGACAAGGGGCTGGTGGACGTGCTCAAGAAGGAAATGCTGCCCCTGATCGTCTCGGAGGAGGAAATGTGATGCGCAAACATCAGGCATTTTATCTCGCGCTGCCTACGGTGCTGACGCTGCTCGTGCTCTTCATCGCCCCGATGGTCTACATCCTCGTGGGCACGCTGCGAAGCGACGGGCTGCAATACTATCGGAAATTCCTCACGGACTCCTTCTACCTGAACATCCTGTGGACCACGGTGAAGATTTCACTGCAGACCACGCTGATCTGCCTCCTGCTGGGCTATCCCGCCGCCTACTTCCTCGCGCGCACGAAGTCGCGGATCAAGAACCTGCTCATCATCATGACGGTCTTCCCCTTCCTCGTCAGCGCGGTCGTCCGTTCCTACGGCTGGATGGTTATTCTGGGCAAGAACGGCCTGCTCAACCAGCTTCTGCGCGCGCTGGGGCTGATTCAAAAGCCGCTGAGCATCCTCTACACGCCCACGGCGGTGCTCATCGGTCTGGTGCACCTGCTGACCCCCTACATGATCCTGAACATCACCAGCGTCATTCAGAGCATCGACCGCAACGTCGAGTACGCGGCGCACAGCCTGGGCGCGAGCCCCCTCAAGACGTTCCTCAAGGTGACGCTGCCGCTCAGCTCCCCGGGCATCATCTCCGGGTGCATCCTGGTGTTCACGCTCTCGATGACCTCCTACGTGACCCCCAAGCTGCTGGGCGGCACGAAGCTGCGCATGATGAGCACCATGGTCTTTCAGGAGGTCAACGTCAACTTCAACTGGGGCTTCGCGTCTGCGATCAGCTACATCCTGCTGGTGGTCATCCTCGCGATCCTGCTCGTGTCCAACTTTGCCGCGGATCGCTACACCCGCAGGCTGGGAGGTGGCAAAAATGCGTGACGGAAAGGTCAGTCTGCTCTCCCGCGTCGTGACGGTTCTGGTGTACGCGTTCTTGATGGCGCCGCTGCTCGTCATCATCCTGGCCTCGTTCAGCCCGACGCCCATCGTCACCTTCCCGCCCAAGGGCTTTTCCACCGAATGGTACGCGAAGATCTTCGATTCCTCCACCAACTTCGTCAGCGGCTTCGTGAACAGCATGGAGGTCGCGGCGATCGCCACTGCTGTGGACATCGTGCTGGGCGTCACGGCGGCGCTCGCCGTCAGCCGCTACCGCTTTCGTGGGCGCGAGGCGCTGATCACCTTCTTCACCTCGCCCATGTACGTGCCCTCCATCACGTTCGCCTTCGTGCTGCTCAACGTCACCAGCGCCATCGGCGGCATCCCCTCCTTCTTAAAGATTCTGCTGGGCCACGTCGTCATCGTGCTGCCCTACATCGTGCGCAACACGCTCGCGGTGCTCGCCTCCTTCAACTGGACGCTCGAGGACGCGGCGGCGGGCCTGGGCGCGAACGCCTGGCAGACCTTCCGCTACGTGACCTTCCCGCTCATCAAGCCGGGCGTCACGGCGGGCGCGCTGCTCTCGTTCCTCTATTCGTTTGACGAGGTGGTGCTCGCGGGCCTGCTCAGCTCCGCCAAGTTCATGACGCTGCCCATCCGCATCATGAACTACATGGAGTTTTCCTTCGACCCCACGCTGGCGGCCGTCTCCACGCTGCTGATCCTCTTCTCCTTCGCGGCGATCCTGCTGCTGGAGCGCTTCATGGGGCTGGACATGTTCGTCAAGCAGGACTGACGCCCCCGGCGCGCAAGACCCCTCGACCGGGCTCGATCGCACCCCTCATCTGAAACCACCGCCAGGGCGCGTCCCGCAGGCGGCACTACGGAATGGAGGAACAAAATGGCCTCTTTGGAGCTCTCCCACCTGACAAAGCGCTTCGGCGACTTCACCGCCGTGCACGACCTGAACCTCGCCGTCGCGGAGGGGGAAATGGTCGCCCTGCTCGGCGGCAGCGGCTGCGGCAAGACCACCACGCTGCGCATGATCGCCGGGTTCACCGAGGCGACCGAGGGCCGCGTGCTCGTGGACGGAAAGGACATCGGCAATCTGCCCGCCTACAAGCGCAACGTCGGCATCTTCTTTCAAAACTACGCGCTCTTCCCGCACATGACGACCTACGAC
>JAEXCG010000076.1 GCA_023402355.1 Bacillota bacterium
CGCCGGTGTTGGGCAGGGCGCTGCCCGCGTAGTAGACGCGGCCGAGGTCGTGGCCGCGCATCGTCTCCACGACGGCGTGCGCGTCCACGCCTGCGGTGAATCCGGGTCCCAAAGCGACGACGATGGGGGCCATGTCGATGCGGGTGCCGAGGTTTCGTTTGGCGAGGATGGCGTCCACCAAAACGTCGGGCGCGAGCGCGGGGATGCACCGCGCCTGCTCGTCGCACAGCACGGGCACGAGCCCCGAAGAGAGCAGCGACAAAGCTTCCTGCGGGCTGCCCGCACGGCGCGCGGCGATGCCCTCCACCGTCGTTTGACCCAGGCGGATGGCCTCGCTGAAGGCGACCGTGCGCCGGATGGCCGTGGGCTGCGCGAGGTCGCACAGCGCGACGGTCATCCCCGCGCGCAGCAGGCGAACGGCGACGCCGGTCGCCAGGTCGCCCGCGCCCCGGATGAGAACGAGCATGCAATCCCTCCTCATAAAATGGGGTTAAAAAGAGGCGTCTGTCAGTTGGGGGAGACGTACAGCGGCGCGTCCCCCTGGTGAAAGGCGGTGACGAGCGCGCGCACGCCTCGCCGCTCGCATCCGTGCGCGACTTCGAGCGCAAGGCCTAGTCGCTGCGGCGTGTCCGCCTGGTTGACGAGCGCGGCGTAACGCATGGAGGGGGAGACTCCCTTTTGCTGGCCGCGCGGGCTGCAAAGCAGCAGGGCGGCGTGCTCCGGCGTGAGCGCGGCGTCCTGCGGCACGCCCAGCACGTCCGAGACGACCTGCGGGCGGTGGCAGCCCGTCTCGATCGGCAGCCCCAGCGCGCGCACGCCCATCACGCCCACGACGAGCGAGGCCTCCGGCGGGAGCACGGGCTCGTGCGCGGCGGGCGCCTTGCAGAAGAGCCGGTGCGCGCCGTCCGCCTCGCACAGCGTCAGGTCCGCGAGCGCGCGAAGTCTCCGAAAGTCCGTGCCCGGCGCGGCGGAGAGCTTTCGCCCGTCCGCCTGGCCGAGCACGCAGTAGCCGTGGGCCGCCAGTAGCGCGCGCAGGCGGTCGGGATCGAAGACCGGGCACAGCGGCACGTCCGCGCCCGGAACCTCCATGTGTGTGGTGGTGGTGATGACGGCGGTCATGCCGCGCGCGCGGGCGGCGCGTCCAAGCGCGTGCAGCAGCGACGTCTTGCCGCCGCCTCCGACTGCGCACACGAGGTCGCCGACGCAAATGTGAAGGGCTGAAAGGAGCATGAGAGCCTCCCGAAACGCTATTGCGAAAATCATGATTAGGATACCATTTCGCGATCCGCCTGTCAACGCGGCGCATTGACAGGCCCCCGTTTCTTTCCTATAATGAGAAAAAAGGTCGAATTTTGCGGAGGATACGTGCATGACGATCAGGGAATACGCCCGGCCGGAGACGGCGGAGGCGGCGTTTACGCTGTGCCAGAAGCGGCAAAACGTCGTGATGGCGGGCAATATGTGGCTTAGAATGCAGAAAAAGGCCGTGGGGACGGTGATCGACCTGTCCGGGCTCGGCCTTGATTACGTGAAAGAAAAGGAGAACGCGTTTGAGCTGGGCGCGATGGCGTCCCTGCGCACGCTGGAGACGGACGCGCGGCTGCAGGAAGCGTACTTCGGCGCGTTTGCGCGGGCGCTGTCGCCCATCGTGGGCGTGCAGTTTCGCAACACCGCGACGGTGGGCGGCAGCGTGTTTTCGCGCTTTGGCTTTTCGGACGTGTCGACGCTGCTGCTCGCGATGGACGCGCGGGTGCGGCTTTACGAGGGCGGCGAGGTTTCGCTGGAAACGTTTCAGCAGATGCCCTTTAAGCGGGATCTCCTGCTCTGGGTGACGGCGCCGAAGGGCGTGCTGGGGGTCGGGTACCACGCGATGCGGCGCAGCGCGACCGACATCCCGGTGCTGGCCGTGGCGGCGGCGCGAACCGAAAAGGGCCTTCGCGTGGCCGTGGGGGCGCGGCCCGGGCGGGCGCTGCTGCTGTGCGCGGACGAGCAAAATCTGACGGACGCGCGGCGGCGGGAGCTGCTGGACGCCATGCCCTTCGGCGCGAACCTGCGCGCCGGGGCGGAATACCGACGCGAGATCGCGGACGTGCTCGTGCGCCGCGCGGTTGAGGATGCGATGGAGGGCAAGCGCTATGCGAATTGAGATGACGCTGAACGGCAGGCGCGTTTGCGCCGACATGCCGGCGGACGCGACGCTGTTTGAGTTCCTGCGCGCGCAGGGGATAAAGAGCGTAAAGTGCGGGTGCGAGACGACGAATTGCGGGCTTTGCACCGTGCACCTGAACGGCAAGCCCGTCTTATCCTGCAGCCAGTTGGCCGCGCGCTGCGCGGGCGGCGAGGTCGTGACGCTGGAGGGCTTGCAGGAGGAGGCGAAGCTGCTCGCCCGGTGCCTGGCGGACGAGGGCGCGGAGCAGTGCGGCTTTTGCAGCCCCGGGCTCGTCATGAACGTGCTTTCGATGGCGCGCGAGCTTGAGCGCCCGACGCCGGAGCAGGTGGACCGCTACCTCGCGGGCAACCTCTGCCGCTGCACGGGCTACATGAGCCAGCGGCGGGCGATCGCAAAATATCTGGAGCTGAAGGAGGCGGCGCGATGAAGAGCGTTGGACAGGGCGTTCCCAAGAAGGACGCCATGGCGCTGCTTACCGGCAGGCCGGTGTACACGGACGACATCGCGCCTGCGGACTGCCTGTGCGTGAAGATATTGCACAGCCCGCACGCGAACGCCATGATCGCGGAAATCGACGTTTCCGGCGCGCTGAAGACGCCCGGCGTCGTCTGCGCGCTGACCTATCTGGATGCGCCGCAAAGCCGCTTTACCCTCGCGGGGCAGACCTACCCCGAGCCCAGCCCCTACGACCGATTGATCCTCGACCGGCATCTGCGCTGCGTGGGCGACCCGGTGGCCCTCGTCGCGGCGGAGGACACGCGCGCGGCGGAGGCGGCGCTCAGGCGGATCCGGGTGAAGTACGAGGTGCTGCCCGCGGTGCTCGACGCGGAGCAGGCCAAGGACAACCCGGTGCTCGTGCACCCGGAGACGGACTGGAAGGCGCTGTGCGACGTGGGCGCGGACAACCGGCGCAACCTGTGCGCGCACGACGTGACGCAGCAGGGCGACGTGGACGCGGAGCTTGCGGCCTGCGACGTGGTGGTGGAGCGCACCTACCGCACGCAGGCGAACCAGCAATGCATGATGGAGACGTTCCGCGCCTATACCTATCTGGACGCCTACGGACGGCTGAACGTCGTCAGTTCCACCCAGGTGCCCTTTCACGTGCGCCGTATCCTGGCGAACGCCCTGGAAATGAAGAAGAGCGAAATTCGCGTGCTCAAGCCGCGCATCGGCGGCGGCTTTGGCGCGAAGCAGACGGCGGTGTGCGAAATCTATCCGGCGCTGGTGACGATGAAGACGGGGCGGCCTGCGAAGATCGTCTACACGCGCGAGGAGAGCATGACCTATTCCTCGCCGCGTCATCCGATGACGATTCGCGTGCGCCTGGGCGCGGGGGCGGACGGCACGATCCGCGCGATGGACATGCACACGCTGTCCAATACCGGCGCGTACGGCGAGCACGGACCGACGACGGTGGGTCTCTCCGGCCACAAGTCGCTGCCGCTCTATTCCGGGGCGAAGGCGTTTCGCTTCAGCTACGACGTGGTGTACACGAACACGATGTCCTCCGGCGCGTACCGCGGTTACGGCGCGACGCAGGGCCTCTTCGCGATGGAATCGGCGGTAAACGAGCTCGCGCACAGGCTGCACATGGACCCGACGGCGCTGCGCGAGCGCAACATGGTGCGCGAGGGCGACGCGATGCCCGCCTATTACGGCGAGACGGCCCAGAGCTGCGCGCTGGATCGCTGCCTCGCGCGCGCGAAGGAGATGATCGGCTGGGACGAAAAGTACCCGCGCCGTGTGCTCGAAAACGGGCACATTCGTGCGGTCGGCTTGGCGCTGGCGATGCAGGGCTCGGGCATTTCGGGCGTGGATACGGCCGCGGTATCCATCCGCGTGGGCGACGACGGCATCTACAACATGGCCATCGGCGCGACCGACATGGGCACGGGCTGCGACACGATTCTGGCGCAGATGGCGGCGGACTGCCTGTGCTGCGACGTTTCCAACGTCGCCGTGACGGGCGTTGACACCGATCAGTCGCCCTACGACACGGGCTCCTATGCGTCCAGCACCACCTATGTGACCGGCATGGCGGTGGTCAAGGCCTGCGAGCGGCTGCGCGCGCAGATCGAGGCTGCGGGCGCGCGCATGCTGGAGATTCCGCAGGAGGAGGCGGAGTTTGACGGCGAACGCGTGCTGCACCCGGCGAGCGGGCGCGAAATTTCGCTGCGCGACGTCGCCAACCGTTCCCTCGCCGCGGGCGCGGATGAACTGTTTGCGAGCAGCTCGCATGGTTCGCCCGTTTCGCCGCCGCCCTTCATGGCGGGCATCGCGGAGGTGGACATAGACCCCGAAACGGGCAAGGTCGAGATGGTGGATTACGCGGCGGTGGTGGACTGCGGCACGGTGGTGAACCCGAACCTCGCGCGCGTGCAGACGGAGGGCGGCATCGCGCAGGGCATCGGCATGGCGCTCTTTGAGGACGTGCAGATGACGGATAAGGGGAGGATGGCGAGCAATTCCTTTCTGCAATACAAGATTCCCACGCGCCTGGACGTGGGCCGCATCCGCGTGGAGTTCGCGCCGAGCTACGAGCCGACGGGCCCCTTCGGCGCTAAATCCATCGGTGAAATCGTCATCAATACCCCCGCGCCCGCGATCGTGGACGCCGTCTACAACGCGGTGGGCGTGCGGGTGACGGACCTGCCCATCACGCCGGAAAAGGTGCTCGAAGGGATGCGGGGAAAGTGAGGCTGGGCGTCGTGCTGCTGGCCGCGGGCAGAAGCCTGCGATACGGCGGGGACAAGCTGGCGGAGCCCTTCGAGGGAAAGACGATGCTGGAGCGCGCGCTCGAAATCGCGCAGGGCATCGACGCACAGCGGCGCGTGGTGGTCGTCTCGACGCAGGCGCGGGCCGACGCGGCGCGGCGCATGGGCGTCCTGCCGGTATTGAACATGCGCCCGGAGGAGGGCATCTCGCGCTCCCTGCGCCTGGGGCTGGAGGCTTGCCCGGGGATGGAGGCGTACCTGTTTATGGTGAGCGACCAGCCCTTCCTGCGCGCAGAGAGCGTACGGCGCCTCGTTTCGGAGTACGCTCGCGGCGGCTGTACGATCGCCTGCCTCGGAAGCGGGGAGACGATGGGAAACCCCGTGATCTTCGCGGCGCGCTACCTGCCGGAGCTTTTGGCGCTCACGGGCGACGCGGGCGGAAAGCGCGTCGCTCGGGCGCATCGGGACAAGGTGCGCATCGTGCAGGCGGACGCGTGGGAGCTTTGGGACATGGACCGGCCTTTAGAAGGCAGAGAGCGGGGGAGCGCATGCAGGGACTGATACACGTGTACTACGGAGACGGCAAGGGCAAGACCACGGCGGCCATGGGGCTGGCGATACGCGCGCTGGGCGTGGGCATGCGCGTAACGGTGTTGCAGTTTCTCAAAAATCGCCCTTCCGGCGAGGTGGCGATGCTCGAAAAGCTCGGCGCGACGGTGCTGCGCGGGCAGGCAAACGACAAGTTCGTCTTTCAGATGACCGACGCGGAGCGCGAGGAGACGGCGCGCATCCATTCGGAAAACTTTCAGCTTGCGGCGCAGAGCGGCTGCGACCTGCTGGTGCTGGACGAGGCGCTCTCCGCCGTGAGCGTGGGCGTCTTTTCGCAGGAAGTTCTCGTCGCGTTTTTGAAGGATAAGCCGTTTGCGATGGAGGTCGTGCTGACGGGACACGCGGCGCTTGAACCGGTCATGGAGCGGGCCGACTACATCACGCATATGGTCTGCGAGCGTCACCCCTACGCGCGCGGAATCGAGGCGCGGCGAGGAATCGAATTTTGACGCTCAAGCTCCGGTACACGCGGCGACAGGCCTGTAAGAAGGATAGATAAAAAAGGAGGCGGGCGCATGCTGGATCGGACGATACCGTATTACAATCTGCTCATGCGCTGCGACGAGGTGGCGACGGAAAAATGGACGCTGCCTTACGATCATCGCATCCGGTTTTACGAACCGGGGGACGCGCCGAACTGGGCGCGCATCGAGCGGGCGGTCGGGGATTTCCCGGGCAAGGTCCAGGCGCAGGTGGAGGCGTATTTTCTCGGACGATACGATCTGGAGGCGCTTTCCCGCCGCTGTCTGTTCGCGGTGGACGGCGAGGGGCGCGTGGTCGGCACCTGCACCGCATGGCGCGATCCCAAGGGGCTGGAGGACGTCGCCTCGCTGCACTGGCTGGCCGTGGATCCTGCCGCGCAGGGCAAGGGGATCGGCCGCGCGCTGCTGGACGAGACGATGCGCCTCTTCGAGCGCATGGGCGAGATGCCCGTTTACCTGCACACCCAGCCGTGGAGCTATAAGGCGATCGGGCTGTACCTGGACGTCGGCTTCTACGCGCTGAAGGCGGAGGTGTTCGGAGATTACGAAAACCAGTTTGAGGACGCCGCGCGCGTGCTTCGGGCGCATCTGGACGCGAAGACCTATGAAAAGCTGATGGATACGGCGCGGTAACGCGCCGCGAGGAGGAAGAATATATGGAGACGATCGCGAGCTTTCAGATCAACCATGACATTCTGACCCCGGGCATGTACATTTCGCGCGTCGACGGCGACGTGGTGACGTACGACCTGCGCTTCAAGCGCCCGAATCAAGGGGACTACCTTTCAAACGGCGCGCTGCACACGTTCGAGCATCTGTTCGCGACCTACGTGCGCAACAGCCGCTTTGGAAATCAGATCCTCTATTTCGGCCCCATGGGCTGCCGCACGGGCTTTTACTTTCTGACGCGGGACGCGCTGTCAAAGGAGGACGCCATCGCGCTCACGCGCGAGGCGTGCAATTTTATCGTACGCTTTGAGGGCGAAGTTCCCGGGGCGCGGCCGCGCGAGTGCGGAAACTACCGGGAGCACGACTTGAAGGATGCGCAGCGCGAGGCCGCCGCCTACGCGCGCGTGCTGGAGGGATGGACGCCGGAGCGGATGGCGTATCCGGCGTAAAAGAAAGCCCGGGGGAAAAAGAAAAAAACGAAGAATGACCGCGATTTCACGGTCGTTCAGACTGATGACAAACCCCTCGAAGACAGACAAACCAAAAGCCGTCTGCAAGACTGCAATCGTATCGCCCGGCTTTGCCGGGCGGGCGGGGTTTTTCCGCAGCAAAACGCAGTTTTGCGGAGTGTAAAAATTACCCGTAAACTCGACAAAGTGGCGTACGCCACTTTGTCGACGCGAAGAACGACCACGATTTCGCGGTCGTTCTTCGTTCATACGGGGCGAAATTACTTGTCAAAAGACGGGTTGATGGCGAAGAAGTTGTCGGAATCCAGGTGTTCCTGAACGTCCCGCAGCAGCTCGCCGAAGCGCTGGTAGTGCACGATCTCGCGCTGGCGCAGGAAGCGGATGGCGTCGTTTACGTCCGGATCGTCGCTGATGCGCAGGATGTTGTCATACGTGGTCTTGGCCTTCATTTCCGCGGCCATGTCCTCGTGCAGGTCCGTGATGGGATCGCCCTTCACCTGAATATAGGCGGCGGTGTAAGGCGCGCCGGAAGCGGCCTGCGGATACACGCCCGTGGTGTGATCCACCAGATAGGTTTCAAAGCCCTTGGCGAGAACCTCCTCCGGTGAAAGATCGCGGGTAAGCTGATAGATGATGCTGCCGACGATCTCCAAGTGCGCCAGCTCTTCGGTACCGATGTCGGTCAGCGTGCCCTTGGCCTTGGCGTAGGGCATGGAATAGCGCTGGCTGAGATAGCGCAGCGAGGCGCTCAACTCGCCGTCGGGTCCGCCATACTGGCTGATGATCGCCTGCGCCAGGCGGGGATTCGTCCGCGCGATGCGGACGGGATACTGGAGCTTCTTTTCATAAATCCACATGGTCACACCCCCCGAATCGGCTGATTTGCTTCAGGTTCCCAGGGCCAGGGGTTGTCGAGCCAGGCCCAGCGTGAGGAGGAGCAGTTGCCGTCCGGCAGGCAGGCGTAGTTTTGCATCCCCTGGCTCTGCGCGCAGAGCTGCTGATAGAGCGCGAGCGCCTTTGCATCACAGGGATGGGTATCCAAATAGAGGCGAACCTCCCAGGTGGCGAAGGGAAGCGCGTAATCGTTGCAGGTTTCAGGCATACTGGGCACCTCCTATCACCATTTTACCGCAAAACGGCTTGTCGAGTTCGGGATACAGCGTACCCCGCTTCAGGGCCAATTCAGCCGGATAGATGGTGTCCAGGGACTGAAGGGGAACGTAGGCCATCGCGAGCGCGGGGCATTCCGGCATGCACTCGGCGCGGGCGGCTTCCGAATTTATATTCATCAAAAAATCATCCGCTTTCTTCAAAGAGTCTGCGGCCGCAGGATCAGCGGCCAGTTTTATTTTATGGCCCTGCCGTAAGGCGTGTTCCACCCAAGGCGCACGTCGCTTCCGTCAATTACCATTGAATGAAGCGGCGCGATCGGCATATAATATAAAGCGAACAGATGTTCTTGACGGAGGGCGGAATGGACAGAGTGATTTTGCACGCGGACGCAAACGCGTTTTACGCGAGCGTAGAATGCCTGTACAGCCCGCAGATTCGGGGAAAACCGGTCGCGGTCGCGGGCGACGTAGAAAACCGGCACGGAATCGTCCTGGCCAAGAATGAACAGGCTAAGGCGCGAGGGGTGCGCACGGGCGATGCGATCTGGCAGGCGAAGCAGAAGTGCCCCGGCATCGTCTGTCTCCCGCCGGACTATCCGCTGTACCTGCGGTTCAGCCGGGACATGCGCCGCATCTTTTGCGACTACACGGACCGCGTCGAGTCCTTCGGACTGGACGAATGCTGGCTGGACGTGAGCGCGCCGGGACGCGGCCCTGCGGAGGGCGCGCAAATTGCGGAGGAAATCCGCTGCAGGATCAAGCGGGAGCTGGGCATCACGGTATCGGTCGGCGTCTCGTTCAACAAGATCTTCGCCAAGCTCGGATCGGACATGAAAAAACCGGACGCCGTCACGGTGATTCCGCCGGATCGGTACCGGGAGATCCTCTGGGGGCTGCCGGTCTTTGAGCTGCTGTACGTCGGCGGCGCGACGCGCCGGAAGCTGGAACGCCTGAACGTGCTGACGATCGGCGACCTGGCCCGCTGCGACACCCAGACGCTGCAATGGAAGCTGGGGAAGGTGGGCGTGATGCTCAAAGCCTTTGCCAACGGGGCCGACGTGACGCCCGTGATGCCGGTGGACGCCTCGGCGGCGATCAAGAGCGTCGGAAACAGCGCGACGCCTCCGCACGACCTGCGCACCCCGGAAGATGCAAAGTGCCTTTACTACGTGCTCTCCCAGAGCGTCGCGGCGAGGCTGCGCGAGCAGGGGCTCAAGGCGCGGCGCGTGAGCATCAGCGTCAGAACCGCGCAGCTCATGACCACGACGCGCCAATGCGTGCTGGAGCGCCCGACGAACCTGACGGACGAGATCCTGCGGGCGGCGCTGCATCTCTTCTTTACGCACTGTGCGGCGTATCCATACCGGAGCGCGGGGCTTAGCTGCGGCATGCTCGTGGGGGCGGACGCGCCGGTGCAGCTCGACCTGCTCGGCGACGAGGAAAAGCGCATGAAGGCGGAAAGGCTGGAAAGCGCGCTGGACGGCTTGCGCGGGCGATTTGGGCATCAGGTCGTGCGCAGGGGGATCGAGCTTGCGGACGAGCGGTACGCGCAGGTCAACCCGCGCGAGGAGCACTTGATTCATCCCGGGCAATTCTATACGGGTTAATCGGAGGGAGCGGACATGCAGGCGCGCAGAAGGGAAAGCCGGTGCAAAAGATACATGGAGGTGCTCGCGCACTTCTCGTTTCAGGGAGAGGTGCGCCCCTTCCGGTTTCGGGACGAAGAGGGGAATGCGTACGGCATCGACCGCATCCTGGACGTGCGGCCCGCGGCTTCGCTGAAGGCCGGCGGCGCGGGCATTCGCTACGTTTGCAGGGTAGGGGAGGATGTGGTACACTTATACCACGACGGCGACAACTGGTTTATCGAGGTGGACGGATGAGGAGGCAGGGCCATGTGCGGGCGGTTTAACATGATTTCAGAGGACGACGTGGAGGAGATGCGCCGGATCGTCGCGGAAATCGACCGGCGCTATCAGGATACCCCGGAGCGCGCGCAGATGCGCTCCGGCGAGATATTTCCCACGAACGTCGTGCCGGTGCTCTCGCCCGGACGCGCTGGCGGAACGGGCGCTTTTTTGATGAAATGGGGCTTCAAGTCCTTTAAGGGCAGCGGCGTCATCATCAACGCCCGAAGCGAGACGGCGGATGAGAAGCCGATGTTTTCCAAGGCGATGCGGGAACGCCGGTGCGTCGTCCCCGCGCAGAACTACTTTGAGTGGGAGGGGCACAAGCAGGGCAAGCAAAAGTACGCCATCCGCGCGGCGGGGGGACCGCTTTGCTACATGGCGGGCCTTTACCGCTATGAGGAGGACGCGAGGCTGCCGGCCTTTGTCATTCTGACGCGTGCGGCCTCGCCCGACGTGCGCTTCATTCACGACAGGATGCCGGTGCTGCTGGGCGCCGGGGACGTGGGCGCGTGGCTGAACGCCGGGGAAGGCGGAACGTGGCTTTCGCAGCACGCGCTTTCTCACGTGGAGTACGAGAAGGCACAGTAAAGCGTTTTCCGTGCGCGGCCGCGCGTGAAATTTCTTGAAAAGATAAAAACAGCAGGCGTACTTGCCGGTAAAGCGCGCCTGCTCAGATTGTCGAAAAACCTATCGAGGATAGAGAAACCAAAAGCCGTCTGCAAGACTGTAATCGTATCGCCCGGCTTTGCCGGGCGGGCGGGGCTTTTCCCGCAGCAAAACGCAGTTTTGCGGAGCGAAAAATTACCCGTAATCTCGACAAAGTGGCTTATGCCACTTTGTCGACACGCTGCAGCAGGCGTGCTTGCCGGTAAAGCGCGCCTGCTGTTTGGGGTAAGAGTAACGAGGCTGTGCGCCCCCTCAGGATACGGCGGGGCGCCGCTTCCACTTGCCGCTGCTAAAGCGCGCGACGAAGAACACGGCGCGCACGCACCAGTCGAGGATCATGGCGATCCACACGCCCTTAACCCCGAGCCCGAGGGCGCGGCCGAGCAGGTAGCTCATGCCGATGCGGCAGGTCCACATCGAGACGACCGAGACGTACATCGTGAACTTGGCGTTGCCCGCCGCGCGAAGCGCGTTGGGCAGCGCGAAGGAGACGGGCCAGATGAAGATGCAGCACACGCCGTGCAGGATCATCAGGAACAGCGCGATCTCGGACGCCTCCTGCGATAGGGAAAACAGGCGGACGATGAGCGGGGAGAGCAGCATCACCACGACGCTGAGCGCGCCCATGGCGACGTAGGTGACGCGCATGAGCAGGCGCGTGTAGTGCGCGGCCTGTTCGTTGTCGCCCGCGCCCACACATTGGCCGACGACCGTGATCATCGCCAGGCCCATCGCGGAGCCGGGGATGACCTGCATGGACGCGACGGTGTTCGCCATGGCGTTGGCGGTAAGGGCGGCGGTGCCGAAGGAGGCGATCAGGCTGGAGACGAGCACCTTGCCGATCTGGAACATGCCGTTTTCCAGACCGTTGGGTACGCCGATGGAGAGGATGGAGCGGACCATATGGCGGTCGAAGGTGAAGCGCGCGGGGCGGTGGATGAAGATGGTGTTGTGGTGATTTTGAATGAGCCAGAGCATCAGAACGGCGCCCACCGCCCGCGAGAGCAGCGAAGCGAGCCCCGCGCCCATGACGCCCATGCCGAAACCGTAGATGGTGATCGCGTTGCCGGTGATGTTGATGACGTTCATCAAAGCCGATGTGAAAAGCGAGATGCGCGAGTTGCCCATCGAACGGTAGAGCGCCGCGCAGGCGTTGTAGACCGCCAGAAAGGGATAGGAGAGCAGCGACAGGAAGAAGTAGGTCTGCGCGTTTTCCATGACGCTCCTTTCCACGTGGCCGAACACGAAATTCAGGATCGGACGGCGGCACAGAAGGGAGATCGCGGAGATGAAAAGAGAGGTGAGCAGGGCCACGTAGAGCAACTGCTTGGCCGCGTCGCAGGCCTTCTTGCGCTCGCGCATGCCCAGGTACTGAGAGGCGACGACCGCGCCGCCCGTCGCGAGCGCGGAGAAGATATTGATGAGCAGGATGTTGATGGTATCGACCGCGGAGATGGCGGCGACGGCCGCGTCGCCTGCCGTCGCGACCATGACGGTATCCGCCATGCCGATGGTGACGGCCAGAAACTGTTCCAGCACGAGCGGGACGATAAGCCGGCGCAGGTCGGCCTTGGAAAAGAGCATGCAGAAAGCCTCCGTTCTAAAGCAAGCGCGCGTTTACGCGATGAGCAGGCCGAGCAGCGCGGAAATGCCGATCACCTTGGGAATGCTCATCTGGCGCCGGACGGTCAGGTACAGCCCCAGCAGGCCGATGAGCACCGCCGGGATGGAGATCGCCCCGGCGATCATGTAGCTGTCGGGCGCGAGGGAGAAGATGACCGCGACGATCATGCCCAGGCACACCGCGCGGATGCCGTACAGCCCGCGCTCGAGCAGCGGGCTTTCTTTGAACGCGGCCAGGAAGTAGGCCGCGACCATGGTCAACGTGAGGGAGGGGAACATCGCGCCGATGGAGGCGATGACGGCGCCCGGCACGCCCGCCGTGCGAAGCCCCACGAACGTGGCGCAGTTGATGCCGAACGAGCCCGGCGTCATCTCCGCGATGGCGACGATGTCGGTCAATTCCGATGTGGTCAGCCACCCGTGCGCGAGCATCTCCGCGCGCACGAGCGGGATCATCGACTGGCCGCCGAAGCTGGAAAAGCCGACGCGGATGTAGGCCAGCAGCAATTCAAGGTAGATCATTTTGCGGCCCTCCTTCCCTGGATGACGAGCCCGGCGATTCCGCCCATCACGACGAGCAGCAGGTTATTGATGTACCCGCTCAGGCAAAGGGCGCATCCGACGACGGCGATGACGAGCGTGATTTTATCGACGATCGCGCCCTTGCGCAGCTTGAGCGCGGCGCTGACGATGATGGGAACGACCGCCGCGCGCACGCCGGTGAGCATCTTCTGCACGTAGACGTTGTCGCGCACGCTCGCGTAAAAGAGCGCCACGACGCAAAGGGTGACGATGGAAGGAATGGCGATGGCAAAGGCCGCCAGCACGCCGCCCAGCACGCCGCCGACATGATGCCCGAAGAGCACGGCGATGTTGATGATCATGATGCCCGGCAGCGAGCGCCCGACGGTGATAATGTCCAGCAGCTTTTCGTCCGTGATGTACTGGCGCTTCTTGATGAACTCCTGTTCCATCTGCGCGATGACGCTCCACCCGCCGCCGAACGTGAACGCGCCGATTTTCAGCAGCACGAGGAACATCGTCAGCAGCTTCTTCGAGGAACAGGGTGCCTCGCGTTGAGGGGTCGCCAGGGTTGTCATTTGAATGTCCTCCTCGATTCTCAGATGACGGCGCTGTTTTGCGCGAGAAGCGCAAAGGAACCGGGCAGATGGCAAATGTCGTTGAGCGTGATGACCTTGAAGCGCTTCTGTTCGTACAGGACGGTGGTGACGCTGGCGTTGGAGATGTCGAAGGTGTGCAGGGCGTGAAGGTCCATGTGCAGAAAGGAACAGATCAGCGTCTTGATCAGCGCGCCGTGGGAGACGACGGCGACGGTTTCGCAGCCCCCCTGCAGGACCTCGTCCAGCGCCAGGAGCGCGCGGCGCTGCAGGTCGGGGAAGGATTCGCCGCCCGGCGCGGGGCAGGTGGGGTCTTCCTTGAAGCGGCGCGCCCACTGTGGGTTTTCAGCCTCGGCCTGCGCGAACGTCTTCCCCTGCCAATCGCCCATGCAGATTTCGTGCAGGCCGTCAATGGGGTAGAGCGGCGCGCCCGTACAGCGCGCGAGCGCTGCGGCCGTGTCCTTCGCCCGGGAAAGCGGGCTGTGATAGATGCGGTCGATGGCGACGCCCTGAAAGCGTCTGCCGATGCCCTCCGCCTGGGCAAGCCCCTGCTCATTCAAAGGGATGTCGAGCTCGCCCTGAAACAGGCGGCGGCAGTTCCAGTCGGTCTGGCCATGGCGGATCAGATAAATCAGCATGCAAAAACCTCTCAAAAAGGAAAGTCTCCGGATGAAAATGGACAGAAAAAGAAGACCGAATCGCTCCGATCTTCTCTTTGTATTCGCTTTTCAGATTGAAAAACCTGCTTTTTGCAAAAAACGTTTTACGCCGGCCTTGCCCTTTTCGTCCAGCTTGTAGACGCCCGCGTCGTACAGGACGCGCGCGCATTTCTTCGTGAGCTCTTCGCGGATGACCTGAGATGCCGCCTCGGGTCTTGACGCACGGCCCGTCTTTGCGGCGATTTCCTCGATCCACTGCGCATGGGCGGCCAAATGCTCGTCCTCGCGGACGGATGCGAGCGTGCGCACGCCGCAGAGGACCTCCTCGAGCGCGGCCAGTTCCTTTTGCAGGCGGCCCGGCAGGATGAACAGGCCCATGACCTCGATGAGGCCGATGTTTTCCTTCTTGATGTGGTGCAGGTCGGGGTGCGGATGGAAGATGCCCAGGGGCAGTTCCTCGGTCGTGCGGTTGTTGCGCAGCACCAGGTCGAGCACGTAGCCCGCGCCCTCGCGCCGGGCGATCGGGGTGATGGTGTTGTGCGGCGTATCGCCGGTGTGCGAAAGGATGCCGAGGGATTCGTCGCTGTAGCCGCGCCAGCAGGCGAGCACGTGATCGGCCAGCGCGCAGAGGGAATCGGGCGCGTCGCCGTGCAGGCGCAGCGTCGTCAGCGGCCAGGAGACCAGCTCGACCCGCACGTCCGGGTAGTCGGGGTGCGCGGCCTCGCCGTACGCGCCCGCACGCTCCATCGGGAAGTGGTGGCGGCCGCCCTGGAAGTGATCGTGGTTGAGGATGGAGCCGCCGACGATGGGCAGGTCGGCGTTGGAGCCGATGAAGTAATGCGGGAAGCGCGTCACGAATTCGAGCAGTCGCTCAAACGTGCCGCGGGAGATGGACATGGGGATGTGACGGTCGTTGAAGACGATGCAGTGCTCGTTGTAGTAGAGGTAGGGCGAGTACTGCATATGCCAGGGCGCGCCCGCCAGCGTGAGCGGAATCGCGCGCAGCGTCTGACGCGCGGGGAAATCGATGCGCCCGGCATAGCCGGTATTTTCCGGGCAGAGCATGCACTTGGGGTATTCGACCGACTTTTTTGTGAGCAGGGCGGCGATGTCGCGCGGGTCCTTTTCCGGCTTGGAGAGGTTAATCGTGATCTCCAGCTCGCCGTATTCGCTGGGCGCGAAGAAGCGGATGTTGCGGGCGATGGCGTCCACGCGGATGTAGTCGTTCGCGCGGCACAGGGCGTAGAACCACTCGGTCGCGCGCTCGATACCGTCCTCCCTGGCGATGCGCTCAAACCGCTCGGCGATGACGGAGGGCGGCGCGGTGAACAGGCCCATCAGCCGCGCGGAAAAGAGGTCGCGGCGGGTCTGCGTGTCCTCGATGACGCCGCGGCGGACGGCCTCGTCGAGGAGCACGGCGAGAAGCGGCGTCGCGGTCTCGGGAATCGCGAGCACCTCGCCGCCCTCCAAGGGGGCATCCAGGTTCAGGGCGTCGAGCAGGCCGTTTCGGGCGTAAAAACGGTCCTCCTCATCGATCAAACCATGCGAAACGGCGAAGGCGACCAGCGTTTCCATGGCGGAGGCGACAGAATAAGACATCGGACATTCCTCCCGCTCAAATTCTCGGTTTCATTATAGCGCATCCTCTTCGCCCGCACAAGCGGGAAATGCGGTAAATTTGCGTAAACTGCGAAAAAATCCACGCATAAAAACGCCCAAAGGTATTGACAAGCGGGGAAAAATTGCGAATAATAGGGGCATCAAGCCGGAACCGAACGGCGATGGGAGCGTGAAAACACATGACGATGCTGGAAAAGTGGACAGCTTACGCAAAGTCGGGAGAGGGCGCGGCGCGCCTTGCGACCCTCTATGGAGGAAATGAAAATGCGCTGGCGGAGCAGCGCGCGCGTTACGCCAAGCTGATCGAGCGCCACGAAGCCCGCTTTGGCAAAGCGGACGGCGACATCTGCTTCTTCTCCGCGCCGGGGCGCACGGAGATCGGCGGCAACCACACGGACCACAACCTGGGCCGCGTGCTGGCGGCTGCGGTAAATCTGGACACGGTGGCGGCGGTGACGAAGAGCGTGGACGGCATGATCGTGGTAGACAGCGAGGGCTATCGCCCGATCACGGTGGACACGGCGGACCTGTCGGTGTGCGAGGACGAGCTGGGCACGACGGCGGCGCTGGTCCGCGGCGTCGCGGCGCGCATGGCCGAGCTGGGCTACAAGGTCGGCGGTTTTCACGCAACGGTGACGAGCAACGTGCTGCGCGGCTCCGGCCTCTCCTCGTCGGCCGCGTTCGAGGTGCTGATGGCCGCGATTCTGGACGGGCTCTATAACGGCTGGGTGCTCGACGCCAAGGAGCGGGCGCAGATCGCCCAGCGGGCGGAAAACCTGCACTTCGGCAAGCCCTGCGGCCTGATGGACCAGATGGCGAGCTCCGTCGGCGGCCTGGTGACGATCGACTTCAAGGATCCCACGCCGGTCGTGGAGGCGCTGCCCTACGACTTCAAGGCGAAGGGGTATTCGCTGGTCGTCGTCAATACCGGCGGCGACCACGGAGACCTGACGGACGATTACGCGGCGATTCCGGCGGAGATGAAGGCGGTCGCCGCGCAGTTCGGCAAGAAGGTGCTGCGCGAGATCGACCCGGCGGAGATGGAAACGGCGATCCCGAAGCTGCGCGGCAAGGTGTCCGACCGCGCGATCCTGCGGGCGCTGCACTTCTACGACGACAACGCGCGCGTGCCCATGCAGGTGACGGCGCTGCGCGAGGACGAACTGGACGCGTTCCTTTCGCTGGTGATCGAGTCGGGCGAGAGCAGCTGGAAGCTGCTGCAAAACGTCTACGCGCGAGCGCAGGAGGAGCAGATGGCGCTGGCGCTGGAGCTCAGCCGACGCGTGCTGGGGGGCCGCGGCGCGTGGCGCGTGCACGGCGGCGGCTTTGCGGGGACGATTCAGGCCTTCGTGCCGGACGGCCTGCTGGACGCTTACGTGAAGAAGCTCGAGGCGTCCTTCGGCGCGGGCGCCTGCACGGTGCTCTCCATTCGCCCCGAAGGCGCGGTCATGATGGAAATCTGACGGGCCTGTCTGGCCGATGGCGCTGACGCTCCGTGCGGCAGGAAGGGGGCAGGTCGATGAAGATCAGGCCGATTGAGACGGAAAGACTGTTTTTGCGGGGCTTTGAAAAGGACGACGCGCTGTTCGCGATCGGCATTTGGAACGACGCGGAGACGGGCAAGTATCTGCCGGATCCTGCCATGACGGAGATCGACGAAGCCTACCTGAAGACCGTACAGGCTTTGGGCGAAGACGCGGAATGCTGCTATCTGATCGCCGTATCCAAGGAGACGGGCGAGAGAATCGGCACGTGCAGCTTTATGCCCAGCGAGGGCGGAGATGCGTTCGACATCGCCTATTGCGTGAGCGGGGCCTTTTGGAATCAGGGTTATGCGACGGAAATGGCGAAGGGTATGCTGGATGCTTTCAGAGTCCGCGGCGGCAAGAGGGCGACGGTTCGGGTCAACCGGGAAAACGCGGCGTCGAACCGGATCGCGCAAAAGCTGGGGTTTCGCGTAGTAGGCGAAAAGGTCTACAAGAAGCGGGGAACGGACAAAACGTTTACGGATTATCTGTACGAGCTGGATTTGGATTGCGCCCCAAAGGCGCGGTCGTGATGGAAGCTCGCTGAGAATAACCGGCGTGACACGCCGCCCGCCTCAAACTCGTTTGAGAAACGAGCTTGAGGTGGGCGGCGCTTTTTCTTTTTGGTACAATGGCTTCAGGATGAAAGCAAAGGAGGGGAAGCGCGTGACCGAGCCCACAGAGCGTCGCTGAAATGAAAGAAACGCATAGCGCGTGTTGGACCATTCGGCCCGCACGCCGTTTGCGCAACCCATTTTGACGGTGCGAAGGGGCTGTAAAATTGTATACGATACGATGGACGCTTTCGGCGGCGGGGCTGCCGGGGGCTTTGCGAAGGTGCGCCTGCTGCGGCGACGTGAGGACCTTTTTCCCGACGGACCAGTTTCGCGTAAACGCGAACGGACGCAGGCTGGACGTCTTTTTGATCTACAAATGCGAGACCTGCCAGCGGACCTGGAACATGGAGGTGGCTTCGCGCGTGCGGCCGGAGGCAATCGACCCGGATACCTACCGGCGTTACCTTCAAAACGACCCGGAGGAGGCCGCGCGCTGCGCGGGCGATCCGCTGCTTTGGCGGAAAAACCGCATGCGCCTTTGCGAGACGGGGCTTACGTACGAACTGAACGGCGAGGCAATCGACCTGCGCGCGCTGAGGGAACCGGTGCGCATTGAAATCGCGGGCGATACGCCGACGCGCGCTCGGCTGGACAGGCTGCTGTGCGGAAAGCTTGGAATATCCCGCGAGACCTGCCGGCGCATGGCGCGCGCAGACGCGATCGTCGTCGAGCGGGACGCGCTGCGGTCCGGCGGCGGGGCGCTGCTTGTCATCCGGCCTGAAATCGGGTATGATAAACGATAAAGAGAAGAAAGGAACATAGAAAATATGCTGATAGAGATTCAGCATGCTTAGCAGAGGCTATCGCATGCGGAAATAGACCGGCGCAAAGCGCGCCGAGGCAAGTGAATAGCCTCTGCTCGAACCTGAGATTTCGTTTTAGGGGGAGCAGCATGCGCTATCAAAACGCGCGGGACGTACTGCCCGCGGAAGTCATCGAGACGATACAGACCTACATCGACGGGGGATGCCTTTACATCCCGCGCAAGGAACAGAACAGAAAGCAATGGGGAGAAGAGACGCGCAGCCGTCAGGAGCGCATGAGCCGCGACGAGGAGATCAGAAAGCGCTATGCGCGCGGTGAACGGACCGCCGAGCTGGCGCAGGATTATTTCCTGTCCGAAAAGAGCATTCAGCGGATCGTCCGCGGCGCGAGAAGCAAGCGGCGTTTTTAATAAAAAACGTATTGACAGGCGGCAAAGCCGTGCCTATAATAAGGTCAACTGAATAAGCGCATGGCGCGATTGAAGGATCTTCAGGGCGGGGTGTGATTCCCCACCGGCGGTATAGCCCGCGAGCCGTAAGGCAAGACCCGGTGTGATTCCGGGGCCGACAGTACAGTCTGGATGGAAGAAGAGCTTTTCTCCTATGCATCAGCCGAAAAACGGCCCCTGATCGCTCAGCCTTCAGGGGCCGTGTGCCGTTCGGCAAAGAAAACGAGGAGGCATTTCCATGCGCAATCAGAACGTCTTCAAGCTCACCCGCACGGCCATCCTTTCCGCCATCGCCGCCATTTTGTTCTTCATCGAGATACCGGTGGGCGTCCCCTTTTACAAGCTGGACTTCAGCACGCTGCCCGCGATCCTCGCGGGGTTTGCGATGGGGCCGGTGTACGGCCTGGCGACGGTGCTCATCAAGGACTTGATTCACCTGCTCGTCTCCAGCTCCGGCGGCATCGGCGAGCTGGCGGATTTCATCATGTCCGGCGCACTGGTGGTGATTTCCGCGCTGCTCTACAGCCGGCACAAGTCGCTGAAGAGCGCGCTGATCGGCCTTGGCATCGGCACGGTGGTGATGGCGATCCTCGGCGCGATCGTCAATTACTACGTCATGCTGCCGTTCTACACGGCGTTTATGCCGATGGAGAAGATCATCGAGGCGGGCGCGGCGGTCATCCCGGCGATTCAAAGCAAGTTTTCCTTTGTCGCCCTCATTACGGCGCCTTTTAACCTGCTCAAGGGCGTCGCCCTTAGCGTGGTCACGTTCCTGCTCTACAAGCACGTGTCGCCCTTCCTGCACGAGAAGCGCGCGTAAACATTGGAGGTATCATGGTTCAATTCATCACCGACAGCGAAGAGGAAACGATGCGCCTGGGCAGGAGCCTGGGCGCTCGTCTGCGTGCGGGCGACGTCGTGCTGCTGGAGGGGGAGATGGGCGCGGGCAAGAGCGTCTTCTCCCGTGGCGTGGCGCGCGGGATGGGCGTCGAGGGGCCGGTGCCCAGCCCGACGTTCACCATCGTCAACGTGCACGCGGGGGCGCGCGGGCGGCTGTACCACTTCGACCTGTACCGGCTGGAGGGGGCGGACGCGCTCTACGAAATGGGGCTGGACGAGATGATCGGCTCGGACGGCGTCGCGCTCATCGAATGGCCCTCGCAGGCGGCGGAGGCGATGCCGGAACGCTGCCTGCGGGCGACGATCGCCTACGACGGGGACGCGCCCGAACGGCGGCGCATCACGCTCTCGCCGGAGGGCGGCTTTGACGCGGGCATCCTAAATACGCTGGGAGGTGCGGAAAAATGAACGTTTTATGTATCGACACGTCCGGCCCCTCGGCGGGCGTCGCGGTGCTCAAGGACGGACGCCTCGCGTTTGAGTGCGAGCTCACGCACGGCATGACGCATTCTCAGTGCATCATGCCCATGGTCGAGCAGGGGCTCGCGGGCGCGGGGCTTCAAACGGGCGATATAGACCTCTTCGCGGCGGTCGTCGGCCCCGGGTCTTTTACCGGGGTGCGCATCGGCGTATCGACGGTCAAGGCGCTCGCGCACGCGGCGGACAAGCCGTGCGTCGGGGTGGACGCGCTGGAGGCGCTCGCCGCGGGCATTTCGGGCTTTGACGGAATCATCTGCCCGATTCTGGATGCGCGCGCGCAGCAGGTCTACGGCGCGGCGTTTGAGGCGGGCCTGCCGCCCGTTAGGCTGATGGACGATACGGCGGAGAAGCTTGCGGAGTTCCTGCCGAAAATCAAGGCGATGGGGAAGCGGGCGCTCTTCCTCGGAGACGGCGCGCCGGTCTTTGAGAGCGCGATTCGGGAAGCGCTCGGCGATCAGGCGGCCTTCGCCCCCGCGCACCTGCGCGGATTGCGCGCGGGCAGCGCGGCGGTGCTGGCGAGTCTGAGCGCGCAGGAGGCGACCGACTTTCTGCACCTGATGCCGCTGTACCTGCGCGCGCCGCAAGCGGAGCGTGAGCGCGCTGCGCGGGAGGCAAAGAGCCATGCATGACGTGACCATCCGGCCGCTGACGGAGGCGGACGTCCCGGCGGTGCACGAAATCGAGCGCCTCTGCTTCCCGATGCCCTGGTCAGAAGCCTCGATTCGCCACGACATCGCGGAAAACGTCGCGGCGCGCTGGCTGGCGCTGTGCGAGGACGGCAAGCTCGTGGCCTACGCGGGCATGTGGCTGATTATCGACGAGGCGCACGTCACGAACGTGGCGGTGCACCCGGACTTTCGGCGCAAGGGCTACGGCGAAAAAATCGTGCGCGCGCTGATGCAGCTCGCGCAGGATACCTGCATGGGGCTCATCACGCTGGAGGTGCGCCGCTCCAACGCGGCGGCGCAGGCGCTCTATCACAAGGTCGGTTTTCTGGACGTGGGCTACCGCAAGCGGTATTACGAGGACAATAAAGAGGACGCGCTCATCATGTACTGCCAGTTCGCGGGGCAGGCGGAGGATGGGGCGGCGGAATAAAGGCGGAAAACGCAGGGCGCTCCGCTTTTTTTGTGCGAAAAATAGGCACCCTAATGGAAGCGAAAGCGTGGCGAATGTCCCAAAGCATTGGAAAGACTTTTCTTTTGGGGAAAAATCGGGTAAAATAGATAGAAGCTGTCATACAATAAGGGCAGCGTGATTTTTAGGAGGAGTACGCCATGTTCGTTGAACTGTGCGGCGTGAAGATATACGTGGAGCAGCGGGGGCAGGGCCCGGACGTGCTGCTGCTGCACGGCTGGGGCTGCTCGACCAAGCTGATGGAAGGCGTCGCGCAGGCGCTGGCGGACGGCATGCGGGTCACCTGCTTCGACTTCCCGGGTCACGGGCAGTCCGGCCGGCCGCCGCAGCCCTGGGGGGTGCCGGAATTTGCGGTTCTCACGGAAAAACTGATCGAAACGCTTAAAATCGCGCCGTGCGACATCGTCGCGCACTCGTTCGGCGGGCGCGTGACGCTGGTTCTCGCGTCCGAGCGCCCGCAGCTCGTGGGGCGCGTCGTCTTAACCGGGGGCGCCGGCCTACGCGCGCCGCAGGACGAGACGGGGAAGAAGCGCTCGAGCGCGTATAAGCGCCTTCGCGCCGCCGTCGATGCGGCGGGCAAGGTGCCGGGACTTTCAAACGCCGCGAATCGCGCGCGGGAAGCGCTGGTTCAGCGCTACGGCTCGGCCGACTACAAGGCGCTGGACCCGGAAATGCGAAAGACGTTTGTGAAGGTCGTCAACCAGGACCTGCGTGCTTGCCTGCCCGAAATAAAGGCCCCGACGCTGCTCTATTGGGGTGAGCGGGACGACGCCACGCCGCTGTGGATGGGCCAGACGATGGAGCGCGAGATTCCCGACGCGGGGCTGATCACCGTGCCGGGGAGCGGCCACTTTGCCTATCTGGAGCATTTGGGCGAGTTTACGCGCATCGTCCGGCACTTTTTGCTGGAAGATAGAAAGGGGGAGCGATAAATGGAGTTTATCCTCCGCGCCCTGCCCGTTTTGCTGCTGCTCGCGATCGCAGCCTGCGCGCTCGTCCTCTGCGCGCGCAGGCTGGTGCACTTCTTGCAGCTGGAGAGCTACCAACTGCCGGGCTATTTCCGCTCGGTCCGGCGCAACGCCGTGCAGGCGTTTGCTCCCGGCTTGATCCTTGCGGCGGTGGGCTTTCTTTGTCTTCCGCTGATGGAGCTGATCGGGCGCTATGCACCGTACCGGTGGAACATGCCGACCGCGTGGCTGGGGGTGCTCGGGGCGGCCGGGCTGCTGAACCTGTCGATGCGGCGGGGCAAGGCCAAAAAGCCGCTCGTCTTTACGCCGCGCGTGAAGCGGCTGTACGGCATGCTCGCGGCGGCGGCCTTCGTCCTCTGCGCGCTTTGCATGGCGTTTTTGGGGATGAAGGCCATCGCCGTACTGCCGGCGCTGCTGCCCCTGATCGTGGCGCTTTCGGCGACTCTTGCAAAACCGATCGAACAGCACATCAACATGGGCTTTTTCCGCGACGCACAGCGGCGGCTGGATGCGCGGCCGGGGCTGATCCGCATCGGCATCACGGGCAGCTACGGCAAGACGAGCACCAAGTTCCTGCTGGGGACGATCCTGTCGGAGCGCTACAACGTGCTGGTGACGCCCTCTAGCTTTAACACGCCCATGGGCGTGACGCGCGTCGTCCGCGAAAAGCTGCAGCCCTACCACGAGGTGTTCATCGCGGAGATGGGCGCGCGCCACGTGGGCGACATCAGGGAGCTCGTGGAGCTGGTGCACCCCACGGTCGGGCTGCTCACCTCGGTCGGTCCGCAGCATCTGGACACGTTCGGCACGATCGAGAACATCAAGCGTACGAAGTACGAGCTGATCGAGGGCTTGCCGGAGGACGGCATTGCGGTCTTTGCGCGCGACGGCGCGATCTGCGAGGAGCTGTACGCGAGCTGCAAGCTTGCGGGCAAGCGCCTGGCGGGCGAGGGCCTGCGGGTGGAGAACCTGACGGTAGGCCCGTTCGGCAGCCGGTTCGACCTCGTAGATGAGGGCGGAAAGCGCGTCTGCTGCGAAACGAAGCTGCTGGGCGAGCACGCGATCGGCAATTTGCTGCTATGCGCGACGACGGCGCGCTGTCTCTCGTTGACGCTGGAAGAGATCGCCCGCGGCATCGCCAAGTGCGCGCCCGTGGAGCATCGCCTGCAGTTGATCGAGGGCAAGGGCGGCGTCACGGTCATCGACGACGCGTTCAACGCGAACCCGCGCGGGGCGCAGGCGGCGCTGCGCGTGCTGCGGGGTTTCCCCAAGCGGCGCATCATCATCACCCCCGGCATGGTGGAGCTGGGCGGGGAGGAGGACGCGTTCAACGAGGCGTTCGGCCGACAGATGGCGGAAAGCGCCGACGTCGCGATCCTCGTGGGGCGGCGGCATACCGCGCCGATCCGAAAGGGGCTTCTCGAGGCGGGCTTTGACGAGAGCTGCCTGCACGTGGTCGCAAATTTGGATGAGAGCACGCAGGTGCTGGGGACGCTCGTGCGCCCCGGCGACACGGTGCTCTACGAAAACGACTTGCCCGACAACTACAGCGAAACCTGAGCGGCCCGGCCGCCGCTTTTAAGAAGACGGGCTTTGCCGCGCCTGCTTTGCGCGCGAATAAAGGAGGTTATCCCTTGAACAACCTGACGATGGCGGTCATCTTCGGCAGCCGTTCCTGTGAGCACGACGTCTCGATCATCTCCGCGCTGCAGTTTATGGACGCGGCGGACAAGGCGGGCTACCGCGTCGTGCCGGTGTACGTCACGCGCGACGGCCTGTGGTATACGGGCGCGCCGCTGCGCAGGATCGAGGCCTTCCGCACGTTCGACCCGAATGCGGAGGGCATCACGCGCGTACAGCTCGATACGAGCGCGAACGCGGGCGACCTGTGGGCCTGGCCCCCCCGGCAGGAGGGCGGCTTGTTCCACCGCAGGGAGATGAAGCCGCTGTGCCACATCGACGTGGCGGTGCCGGTGCTCCACGGCCTTAACGGCGAGGACGGGACGGTGCAGGGCATGCTGGAGCTGGCGAACATTCCCTATACCAGCGCCGGGCTGCTCGGCTCGTCGGTCGGCATGGACAAGATCGCGATGAAGATGCTGTTCCGCGGCGCCGGTTTCCCGGTGCTGGACGGCGACTGGTTCACGCGCGACCTGTGGCACGAGAAGCGCTCGGAAATTCTGGATCGGATCGAAAAGCGGCTCGCCTACCCGCTCTTCGTAAAGCCCGCCAACCTGGGCTCCTCCATCGGCATCTCGCGCGCCGTGGACCGGGTTTCCTTGGAAAAGGCGATCGACGGCGCGGCCTCCTACGACCGGCGCATTCTGGTGGAGGCGGGCGTGTCGGAGCCCGTCGAGGTCAACTGCGCGGTGATGGGGTACGGCGCGCAGGTGCAGGCGTCGGTATGCGAGATGCCGATCACCGGAGACGACATGCTGGACTTCGCCCAGAAGTACCTCAAAAACGCCTCGAAGACGGGCGGCAGCAAGGGCATGCAATCGCTCTCCCGCGTCGTGCCCGCGCCGATTCCGGAGGAGATGACCCGGCGCATTCAGGAGCTTTCGCGCGACATCTTCCGCGTGCTGGACTGCAAGGGCACCGTGCGCATCGACTTCATGATCGATTCCAAGACGGACGAACTCTACGTGGGCGAGGTCAACACGATCCCCGGCTCGCTGGCGTTCTACCTCTGGGACGCCTGCGGCGTCAAGTATCCGGAGCTGGTGGAAAAGCTGACCGAATACGCGTTCAAGGCGAACGCGGACAAGAACCACAACGTCTTTGCGTACGATTCCACGATTCTTCAGGGATACGCGAACGGAACCAAGGGCGCGAAGGCGCAGCGCTGATAGGGCGCCCCGCGCGACAGGAAAGGAGGACCGCAGATGAACGAATGGGAAGACGCCCCGTTTGAAGAAAACGACGGCCGGGTGGACGGCCAGCCGGAGGAGCCGGTCTACGGGGAGGAAGACGAGGCCGCGTACGAGCAGCCGATCTACGAGCAGCCGGTCTACGAGGAACCCTACGAGCCCTACGGCCAGCCGGAGCCGGAGCCCGCGCCGCAGCCGACGATCCTCTCGACCAACCTTACGGTCAATCTGATCTGCACGCTGGCTTCCATGCTGGGCGCGTTCGGGCTGTTTTTGTACTTTGCGGATAAGCGCAGCCAGGCGGTGCACCGATACGCGGTGCAGTCGACGGGGCTGCTGGCGGTTTTTGTGTTTGCCTCGCTGCTGCTCTGGGTTTGCGCGCTCGCCCTCTCCTGGATTCCGCTGCTGGGATGGCTGTTGGCGGCGGTCTTTAACGTCGCGCGGCTGGCCGCCGTTTGCGCGAACGTCGCCTTGCGCGTGCAGATGATGCTGCACGCCTACCGCGGCGAGGCTTACGTGCTTCCGCTGATCGGAGAAAAGCTGCGCGCGTTTGAATAACTGGAATATTAAGACACACAACAGTAAGCGCTTTCATCAACATGAAAGCGCTTTTTGTATGCATAAAAGGTGTGAGTATACAAATGCATCAGGAAAAAAGAAGGAAAGAGGTATTGACAAATGAAAGGATAACGGTTATATTGTTATGGACGGATTGAACAAAAATGCAATCACGTTATGTATATGTTTTGTGACAGGGCCCAAAAAGAAGGAATCGGAATGAGAAGAAGCGACAATGCTTCCCTGCGTTCCGATTCCGGGGGCGTCTATTAAAATATAATCGTGTTGACAGGCGGGAACCTCGCGTGTTTTCGGACCGGCGGCTAGCTGGGTATTCAGAACGTCGGCTTGGAAGTACATGCATGAAAGTAAGCGCTTTCGTTGGTTCATAACAGAGACGCCGCACTTCAAAAGGACGTCTCTGTGTGAAATATCAAATTAAACGGAGGAGTGCCCAATGAAAAAGTTCCTAGCTCTGCTTCTCGCAGCCGTCATGCTGTCGTCCTTTGCGGTCGTGGCGGGCGCGGAAGAGACCACCCTCACCGTATGGTGCTGGGACCCGGCCTTCAACATCTACGCCATGAACGAAGCTGCGAAGATCTACAAGGAAATCAACCCCGACGTGACGGTCAACGTGGTCGAGGTTTCCTCTGCGGACTGCGAAACCCGTCAGACGGCCGCCTTTACGTCCGGCCAGTACGACGACCTGCCGGACATCGTGCTCATGCAGGACAACTCCGGCCAGAAGTTTTTGCAGACCTTCCCGGGCATGTACTACGACCTGACGGACAAGGTGGATTATTCCAACTTTGCCGACTTTAAGGTCAACTACTTCGTGTCCGAGGGCAAGAACTACTCCGTGCCGTTTGACAACGGCTGCGCGGCCATGTTCATCCGCACCGACGTGCTGGAGAAGGCCGGTTACACCCTCGCGGACGTGACCGACATCACCTGGAAGCGCTTTATCGAGATCGGCAAGGACGTCAAGGAAAAGACCGGCATGCCGATTCTGACCTGCGAAATGGGCTTTGCGGACTTCCTGATGATGGTTCCGCAGTCGGCCGGCACCTGGTACTTTGACGACGAGGGCAAGGCCAACCTCGCGGGCAACGAGGTCATCAAGGCGACGCTGGAGACCGTGAAGGAACTGGCGGATGCCGGCATCGTGTACGAAGCGGTCGATTGGGCCGAGTACATCAGCGCGCTGAACACCGGCAAGGCCGCCTCCACCATCCAGGGCTGCTGGATTCTGGGGTCCGTCGTGCTGGCGGACGACCAGAAGGGCGACTGGGGCGTCACGAACATCCCGCGTCTGGAGGTCGAGGGCGCCACGAATTACTCCAACCAGGGCGGCTCCTCCTGGCTGGTGCTCAACAGCTCCAAGAACGCCGAGGTGGCGGTGGACTTCCTGAACAAGACGTTTGCGGGCTCCTCTGACTTCTATCAGACGATCCTGAAGTCCTCCGGCGCGATCGCGACCTACCTGCCCGCGGCGGAAGGCGCCGCGTATGCCGAGCCGCACGACTTCTTCGGCGGTCAGCCGGTCTTTGCGGACATCATGGCGTACTCCGCCAAGATCCCGAAGGTCAACCTGCAGCTTTACAACTACGAAGCGCGCGACGCCCTGCGCGACGCCCTGCAGGCGTACCGCGACGGCGGCGACCTGGACGCCCTGATCGACGAGGCGCAGGCCACGGTCGAGTTCCTGATGGAAGAATAATCCTTGCGTGATCCCAGCAGGGATGCCGGACGGAGTCCGGCATCCCTCTTTTCAAAGAGTTGGAGGCGATCGGCATGACCACAACCCCTGCGAAGCCCCGCAAGAAAAGCCGGGGCCTTGAGCACCACATCAACCGCGTGGGATGGCTGTTCATCCTGCCGGCGGTCGCGCTCATCCTCGTGCTCTGCTTCTATCCGATGATCGAGGCATTCATCCTTTCCCTGCAAAAGGGCAAGGGGAATAACCTGAGCTGGAACGGTCTTAACAACTACACGCGCCTTTTCAAGGACAAGGTTTACATTCAGGCGGTCGGGAACACGTTCTTCTACCTGATCATTCAGGTGCCGATCATGCTCGTGATGGCCCTGCTGCTGGCGTCCATGCTCAACGACAAGACGCTCAAGTTCAAAGGCGTCTTCAGAACGCTGATCTTCCTGCCGTGCGCCACGTCGCTGGTGTCCTGCTCGATCATCTTCAAGCAGATTTTTTCGCCATCGGGCCTCGTAAACACGCTGCTGCTGAGCTGGGGCTTCATTTCCGAGCCGTTTCCCTTCCTGACTTCCCCGATGAGCGCGAGGATCATCATCATCGTCACGATGCTCTGGCGCTGGACGGGCTACAACATGATCTTCTACCTGGCGGGATTGCAAAACATCGACTATCAGGTGTACGAGGCCGCGCGCATCGACGGCGCTTCCTCGGTGCAGCAGTTCACGAAGATCACCGTTCCGCTGCTCAAGCCCGTCATCCTGATGACGACGGTGCTTTCCACCAACGGCACGCTGCAGCTCTTCGACGAGGTCAAGAACATGACGAAGGGCGGGCCGAACAACGCGACGACCACGATATCGACGTACATATACAAGCTGACGTTCGAGCAGGTGCCGCAGTTCGGCTACGCGTCGGCGCTTGCGTATACGATATTCATCATGGTCGCGATCCTCGCGTTCATCCAGATGAAGGTAGGTGACAAGGAATGAGCCAGATCAAGGCAAGGCATAGAAAGGTACACCCCGCGCGCGTGGCGAAATACGCCTTTTTGACGTTGGCCGCCTTCCTGTCGGCCTTCCCGTTCTACTGGATGCTCGTTTCGGCGACGAACTCCAACCAGGCGATCATGGAGATGCGGATGCTGCCGGGCGCGAACCTGATGGAAAACTGGAAGGTGCTGACGGAAAACTACAAGCTGGGGACGGCGTTTTTAAACAGCCTGCGCAACGCCACGGTGACGACGCTGGTGGCCCTGTTCGTGAGCTCCCTCGCGGGCTATGGCTTCGTCGTCTACCGCGACAAGTACAAGAACATGGTCATGAGCCTTCTGATGCTCTCCATGATGGTGCCCGCCGCTGCGACGCTGATTCCGATGTTCCGCATGTTCAGCCAGCTCAAGCTGAACAACACGCTGCTGGGCGTCATGCTGCCCTCGATTTCGACGGCCTTCCTGATCTTCATGTTCCGTCAGGGAACGCAGACGTTCCCGGACGCGATCATTCAGGCGGCACGCATCGACGGACTGGGCGAGTTCCGCATCTTCCTTCAGATGTACATGCCCATCATGAAGCCGACCTACGCGGCGGCCGCGACGGTGACGTTCATGAACACGTGGAACGCGTATCTGTGGCCTCTGGTCATTTTGCAAAGCCCGGGTCAGATCACGATGCCCATCCTGATCGCCAACACGATGGACGTCTACGTGGTCGATTACGGCATGGTGATGCTGGCCGTGTCGCTCTGCACGATCCCGACGCTCGTGCTCTTCTTCGCGCTTCAAAAGAGCTTCGTCGAGGGCATCCTGGGTTCGGTCAAGTAAATTTTTGCGCCCAGAACGGTCAAAGAAGAATTCCATCAAAAAATCCGCCCGCGGGCGGATTTTTTGCGGCTTTGGGGGACTTTACGCTTCCTGCGAAAAGAACGCGCCCGCGATGCGCGCCGCCTCCGCGGCGTCGCGCGCGTAGTAGTCCGCGCCGACCATTTTGGCATACTCCGGCGTGAGCACCGCGCCGCCGACCATGACGCAGCAATCCGCCCCGGCCTCCCGCAGCGCCGTGATCGTTCGCTGCATGGACTTGACGGTGGTGGTCATCAGCGCGCTGAGCCCGACGAGGCGTACGCGCTCGCGGAGCACCGTTTCCACGATCTCCTCCGGCGGTACGTCGCGCCCCAGATCGATCACCCGGTAGCCGTAGTTTTCCAGCAGCATGCGCACGATGTTCTTGCCGATGTCGTGTATGTCGTCCTTGACGGTAGCCAGGAGGATGGGGCCCTTTTCGGCTTCCTGCGGCGCCCGCTCGAGCCCGCGCAGGTAGTCAAAGCCCGCCTTTACCGCTTCAGCGGAGGCCATGAGCTGCGGCAGAAAGATTTCGCCGCGCTCAAAGCGCGCGCCGACCTCGTCCAGCGCGGGGATAAAGCGTTCGTTGATGATCGAAAGCGGCGTTTCCGCAGCAGGCAGCGCGCGCAGCGCGTCCACGATCTGTCCCTTGCGGCCGTTTAAGATGAGCGCGCGAAGGTCGGCGCTTTCGGCTTGGGCGGGGGACGACGGGGCCTGCGCCGCGTCCGCGCTGCGCTCGATGAAGCGCGCGGCGCCCACATCCTGACCGCAGAGCACGCGATAGGCGAGGACCGTCTGCATGGAAGCGGAAAGCGGGTTGAGGATGGGCAGGTCCAGGCCTGCGCCCAAGGCGGCTGCGAGGAACGCGGCGTTGAGCGATTCTCGGGCGGGCAGACCGAAGGAGACGTTGCTGACGCCCAGCACGGTGCGAAGCCCCAGCCGCTCCCGGACCATCCGCAGCGCGCGCACCGTTTCCATCACCTGCGCCTGATGGGTGGAGGCGGTGAGCGTCAGGCAGTCGATGAAGACGTCCGAGCGGGGAATGCCGAGGGCGAGCGCGCGGCGCAGAATCCGCTCCGCGATGGCGAAACGTCCCTCAGCGGTGTCTGGGATGCCCGACTCGTCGAGCGTCAGGCCGACGACGGCCGCGCCGTAACGGCGCGCGATGGGCAGAATCGCCCGCAGGCTCTCTTCCTTGCCGTTCACCGAGTTGATGATCGGCTTGCCGTTGTAGACGCGAACCGCGGCTTCGATGGCGGCGGGGTCGGCGGAATCGATCTGAAGCGGCAGTGGCGACACGGCCTGAATTGCGCGCACGAGGCGGGAGAGAACCGCCGGTTCGTCGATATCGGGCAGCCCGGCGTTCACGTCCAGCAGGTCCGCGCCCGCGTCCTGCTGGGCGAGCGCTTCTTTGAGCACGTATTCGTCGTCGCCGGAGCGGAGCGCCTCCTTCAGGCGGCGCTTTCCGGTGGGGTTGATCCGCTCGCCGATGACGACGGGTCCGCGGGTCAGGAAAACGGTGCGCTGGCCGCTCGTGACCGCGCAGACGTCCGGCACGGCACGGCGCACGGGCCGCATGGGGGAGAGCGCGGCGCGAAGCGCGCGGATGTGATCCGGCGTCGTGCCGCAGCACCCGCCGAAGAGGGAGACGCCCATCTTCGCCATTTCGACGGCACAGGCGGCGAACGCCTCCGGCGTCACGTCGTACACGGTGCGGCCGTCTTCCATGCGCGGAAGACCGGCGTTTGCCTGCACGAGGAGCGGAATGTGCGTGACGGCGGCCATGCGCCGCACGATGGGAAGCAGCTCTTTAGGCCCGAGCGAGCAGTTGACGCCCAGCGCGCTGACGCCCAGCGCCTGCAGCGTAATGGCGGCGGTCTCGGGGTCGGTGCCCAGAAAGGTGCGGCCGTCCTGCGCGAAGGTCATCGTCGCGAAGACGGGCAGGGAGGAATGCTCGCGGGCGGCGAGGATGGCCGCCCGAATCTCCACAAGGTCGCTCATCGTCTCGATCAGCACGAGGTCCGCGCCCGCCTTCGCGCCTGCCTCGACCTGCCGGGCGAAGAGGGCGTAGGCTTCCTCGAACGACAGGCTGCCGATGGGCTGAAGCAGCGCGCCCGTGGGGCCGAGATCGAGCGCGACATATCGCGGCGACGCGGCGCGGGCGAGGCGGACGCCCGCCTCCACGATGGCCTCGACCTGATCGCCGAATTTCAGCGCGTTCGCGCCGAACGTATTGGTCGAGACGACGTCGCATCCAGCCTCCACGTAGGCGCGATGGATGGCGGACACGGTCTTAGGCGCGGTGAGGTTGAACTGTTCGGGCAGTTCGCCGGGCGCGAGGCCGCTGCGCTGAAGCATCGTGCCCATGGCGCCGTCGAAGATGAGAAAGTCGTCGTCAAACTGAAACATCGGATTCCTCCTTTACACCGGCTCGTCCGGCGGGGCAGGCCCCGCCCTTGCGATAAGCGCATTCGGGGTAGAGCGCGCAGGCTTTGCATCCGGATTCCCGAACCGCCGGCTCGCCCGGGAAAAGCCCCATGAACGCGGTGACGCTCTTTTGCGGCAGGAGCAGGTCGCCGGGCGTGAGCCGGACGCCGAGCTGCTTTTGCATGTCCAGCAGGCTTTCAAAGATCTTTTGACAGCCGAGCGGCAGATCGCCGTATCCCGGGCTGAACCGCGTACCGGCCCAAAGCCCTATGCGGGCGGCTTCCTGCGCGATTTCACGGCTGCACGCGTCGGCGGCGGCTTCTACGCAGGCGCTCATCGCCGCATCCAGCAAGAGCGCGTCGGCAAGGCCCCTTTGCTGCTCGGCGCGCAGCGCGCGCTCCGCGCCAAGGCCCAGCGTCACCGCGAGGACGGCGCACCTCGCCGCGCCGGACAGATGGCGCGCGATCGCCTTGCCGGGAAGCGGGATGCCCCACGGGAGCAGCGTCGGGGTCTCGCCGTGAAAACCGAGGTCCGTGATCGCGTAGCGCCACGCGGGACGGGCCTCCTGCCTGCATCGGTCGATCATCGCCTCGACGCGCCGTGCGGTGGCCTCGTCGGGCTGTCTGGCGCCGTAACCCAGATAGCGCAGCATTTCCGCGCGGTCGACTTCAGGCGCGTACATGGCCGCGCTCCTTCAGATAGGCGAGCTCGCGCTCCGCGATGTCCGGGCGGTTCATGGTGTAAAGGTGCACGCCGTCTACGCCCGCCGAGAGCAGGCCCAGCACCTGCTCCGCGGCCAGGTCGATGCCCGCGCTGCGAAGGGAGGCTTCGTCCGCCTCGTATCGGTTCAGCAGGCGGATGACCGCGGCGGGAAGCGAGGCGCCGCACAGGAAGATCATGCGGGAAATCTGGCTCTTGCTCAGGATGGGCATGACGCCCGCGCAGATAGGGGCGCGCACGCCGGCGGCACGCGCGCGGTCGAGAAAGCGAAGGAAGGTATCGTTTTCAAAGAAAAGCTGACTGATGAAAAAGGAAGCGCCCGCATCCTCCTTTTCCTTCATGTGCAGCAGATCGCCGGCGAGCGTATCGCAGGCGATGTGCCCTTCGGGATAGCAGGCGGCGCCCACGCAGAGCCCGGCGTCGTGCAGCGCCGGGATGAGCTCGCTTGCGTGCGCGTAGGCGAGCGGAACGCCCGCGTCCGCGGCGTCGCCCCGCAGCGCGAGCACGTTTTGAACGCCGCACGCGCGCAGCCGGGCGATGTTTTGCGCGACCTGCTCCCTCGTAAACCCGGCGCAGGTCTGGTGCGCCAGCGCCGTGAGCCCAAAGGCGCGCTGGGCCTGCGCGGCGATGTCGATGGTGCGTTCGCTGTTGCCGCCGCCGCCGGCGGAGCACGTGACGCTCACAAAATCGGGCGACAGAGGAGCGAGACGCCGAAGGACCTCCTGCGCGCGGGGGAGGCTCAGATCCCCCTTCGGCGGAAAGATTTCAAAGGACAGGACCGGACGGCCCGGATGGAAAAGGGAAGCTATCTGCATGGTACACCTCTCGTCGGTTTCGTCGGTCTATTATAGCATAAGCGGAAGGTGTGCGGCGCAAAACCTGGGAGAATGTGCCGCCCTAAAGATTTTTGTGTCAACTATCGCGCCGATATGCTATAATGACTCCATCTGGCATTATGACATAATTGGAGTGTACAGCATGCGGGTAGTGATTGTCGGCGACGGCAAGGTGGGCCATACGCTGGCGGAATCCCTTTCCAGAGAAGGACATGACGTCGTCATCATTGACAAGAGCGGGACGGCGCTCAGCAAGAGCATCGACACGCTCGACGTCCTTTGTATTAAGGGCAACGGCGCGAACATCCCGACGTTGGTCGAGGCGGACGCCCAGCACACGGACATCATCATCGCGGCGACGGCGAGCGACGAGACGAACATGGTCTGCTGCCTCATCGCGAAGCATCTGGGCGCGCAGTACGCCATCGCGCGCATCCGAGATCCCGAGTACAACAACAGCCTTTCGCTCATCAAAAAAGAGCTGTCGATCGACCTGGCGGTCAACCCCGAGCGCACGACGGCGCTGGAGATCAGCCGCCTGCTGCGCTATCCCTTTGCTTCCAAGGTGGAAATCTTTGCGCGCGGGCGCGTGGAGATGGTGGAATTTCGCGCGCAGGCGGGCGATCAGGTGGTCGGCGTGCCGCTATACAAGCTGGGCAGCGGCGCGTCCGGCCTGCCGCAGGTGCTGTACTGCGCCATCGAGCGCTTCGGCGAGGCGGTGATCCCGAGCGGCAATACCGTCATCGAGCCGGGGGACCGGGTGCATGTGGCCGCGGACATCCCGACCATCACCGCCTTTTTCCGTCAGCTCGGCAAGCACGAGCTGCGCATCCAGAACATCATGGTGCTCGGCGGCGGGCGCATCAGCTTCTACCTCGCGAAGCTGGTCGCCACGTTGGGCATGCACGTGACCATCATCGAGATCGACAAGCACAAGGCCCTTCAGTTGGCGGAGCAGCTTCCGGACGCGGACGTCATTCAGGGCGACGGGACGGACCAGGAGCTGCTCGTGTCGGAGGGCATCGGCGACATGGACGCCTTCATCGCGCTCACCGACCGGGACGAGGAAAACCTGCTGACCGGCATCTACGCGCAGAAGATGGGCGTCAAGAAGGTCGTCGTCAAGATCAACCGCTCCAACTATACGGACATCGTCTCCTCCATGGGCATCGACAGCGTCGTCACGCCCAAGCAGATCACCTGCGACACGCTGCTGCGCTACGTGCGCGCGCGCGCCAACAGCCGCGGGACGGTCATCGAGCGCATGTACCGGATTCTGGAAGGGCGGGCGGAAGCGCTGGAGTTCATCGCCGCCGAGGGCGATCCCTACATCCGCGTGCCCCTGCGCGACCTGGCCATCAGCAGGGAAACGCTGGTCGCGGTCATCGTGCGCGACGGACGGATCATCGTGCCGTTCGGCGACGACTACATCCTGGGCGGCGACTTCGTCATCATCATCACCAAGCAGCAGGGCGTCGTCGATTTGAGGGACGTCCTCAAGGCGCGCGGAGGTAAGGCGTGAACATCAGGCTTGTGGGAAATCTGCTCGGCAAGATTCTCATGCTGGAAGCGATCCTCATGGTGCCCTCTTTTTCCGTGTCGATGGTCTACGCGGGGCCGGACAGAATGGCGTTTCTTGCCACCATTGTGCTGCTCGTCTGCGTTGGGGGAATGCTGAGCACGCTGGTGCGCCCCAAGACGCACGACATGCACGCCCGGGAAGGATTCCTCGTGGTGAGCGCGGGCTGGATCCTGCTCAGCCTTTTCGGCTGCCTGCCTTTCTTTTTCAGCAGGGCGATTCCGCATTTTGTGGACGCTTTCTTTGAGGCGGTCAGCGGCTTTACGACGACCGGCGCGTCCATCCTGCCGGAGATCGAATCGCTGCCGCGCGGCGTCCTGTTCTGGCGCAGCTTTACGCACTGGATCGGCGGCATGGGCGTGCTGGTGCTGACGCTGGCGATCACCCCGAAGGTGACGGGGCGCACGTCGCACCTGATGCGCGCGGAATCCCCCGGACCGGAGGTGAGCCGCCTCGTGCCCCGCATGGGCGAAACGGCGAAGATTCTCTACATCATCTACATCATCCTGACCGTTTCCAACATCCTCGCCCTGCTTCTCGCGGGCATGAACCCGTACGACGCCTGCATACACGCCTTCGGCACGGCCGGAACGGGCGGCTTTTCCAACCGCAACCTGTCCGTGGGCGCGTACAATTCCGCGCCCATCGACGCGATAACGACGATTTTCATGCTCCTGTTCGGCCTGAACTTCGCGTTCTACTTCCACATTCTGACCTCCGGCGTGCGCAAAGCGCTGCACAACGAGGAGGTCATCGTCTACCTGAGCATCGTGGCCGGCGCGATTTTGGTCGTGACGTGCAGCATCCTGCCGCTCTACGGAAACAGCGTCCTGCAATCCCTGCGCTACGCGTCCTTTCAGGTCGCCAGCGTGGTATCGACCACGGGCTATTCGACCACAGACTTCAACGCCTGGCCGCAGCTCAGCCGCGCGGTGCTGATGGCGCTCATGTTCATGGGCTCCTGCGCGGGCTCGACGGCGGGCGGCGTCAAGACGATCCGCGTGCTGCTGCTCGTCAAAAACGTGCGCCGCGAGGTGGAGCATACGTTCATGCCGCGCCGCGTGTCCATCGTGAAGCTGGATGGAAAGGCGGTCGAGGAGACCACGCTGGGGCAGATCGGACTGTTCTTTTTCGCGTTTATCCTGCTGCTCGTGCTCGGCACGGTGTTCGTGTCGGTGGATGGCTTCAGCATGACGACGAATTTTACGGCGGTGCTTTCCATGCTGTCCAACGTCGGCCCGTGCTTTGGCGCCGAGGTGGGCGTCACGGGCAATTACAGCGTTTTCAGCGCGGCGTCCAAGCTGTTCCTCTCCTTCTGCATGCTGGCGGGGCGGCTTGAAATCTTCCCGATGCTGATCCTGCTGCACCCCCGCGCGTGGAGCGCGCAGGCGCATCCGAGCCTGCGGAGAACCAAGAAGGACGCGCGGCGCGTCTGAGGATTGCCTTTTGGGCGCAATCGCGGTACACTTAAGCCACCGGCCGGGAAAGAAAAACACGGTTCGGTTGGTAGTCCGGACGTCATGCGACGCATGATCAGTAACCCTCCCTCCTGGGGTCGTCCGCTTTCCCCAAATCGGTCGGGGAACAGGAGGCGTGCAATGCGTACATTGCACTGACGGTCTTTTTTGAGGACCCGTTTTGGATTGGGCTGGTCGAATGCGGCGAGGGCACGCGCCTACGCGCGGCACGGTTCGTCTTCGGCGCGGAGCCGAGCGACGCGCAGGTGTACGGCTGGGTGCTTGGCGGCATGCCGGGCATCCGGCTATCTCAGGCGGTCGCGGCAAAGGGCGCGCCGACGCTCGTGGGCAACCCAAAGCGGCGGCAGCGTCAGGCACGAAGGCTCTGCGCGCAGGAGCCCGGAACCAAGGCGCAGCGCGCACTGTCCGCGCAGCACGAGATGGATGCGGCGCAGCGAAAAGAAGCGCGGCGCGAGCGGCGGGCGCTGCTTGAGGCGCGGCGGTTCGAGCTTCGGCAGGCGCAGAAACGGGAAAAACACAAAGGCCACTGACACGAGGGGAGGCTTCCGGCGGAAGCCTCCCCTCGTGTCAATCTGTCGTGGGATGCAGCAGGAAAAAGTGGTTTTTCCGAAAGCGGAGCACCCCGTCGTCGCGCAGGGTGCAGAGCACGCCGGACAGGGCGCTGCGGTCCACCGAGAGATAATCGGCCAGCTCCTGACGGGTAAAGGGGATGTCGAACTCCGCGCTGCCGGAGCGCTGCGCCTGCTCCGAAAGATAGGAGAGCAGCTTTTCGCGCGTGGTGCGCCGGGTGAGGTGCGTCATCTTTTGCGTCAGCGTCACGTTTTTCCGGGCGAGCAGCGTCAGCAGGTTTTCCATCAGCCGCCTGTGACCGGGGCAGGCCGGTTCGCAGGGGGCAAGCAGTTTTTCGGCGTCCAGCAAGAGCACCCGACAGTTTTCGGCGGCCACCGCGCTCACCGGCAGCGTATCGATGCCGGCGCAGGGGAAGGCCTCCCCGAAGACGCCGCCCGGGCCTACGCGCGTCAGCAGCGAGCGATCGCCCCAAAAGGATTCCTGCACCACGTGCACGCCGCCGATTTCGACGATGCCCACGAGGTTGCAGGCCTCGCCCGCGCGAAGGATGTAGGCGCCTTTTTCGTAGGCTTTGCGGGCTTTCGCCAGACAGTCGAGCAGGCGGGATCGTTCGGCCTGCGCGATACCGCGGAATAAAGCAGAATCTTCCAACATCAAACGCTCCCTTTCGTCGCAAAAACAACGGACGTCTCGCTGAAAGTATAGTAGAATCAATCGCGTAAAGTCAAGCGACGGACGATAGAAAGAGGGTTTTGATATGATTCGTAAAATCATTCGCATCGATACGGAAAAGTGCAACGGCTGCGGTCTTTGCGCGAAAGCGTGCCACGAGGGGGCGATCGGCATGGTGGACGGCAAGGCGAAGCTGCTGCGCGAGGATTATTGCGACGGCCTGGGCGACTGCCTGCCCGCCTGCCCCACGAACGCGATTTCATTTGAAATGCGCGAAGCGCCGGCTTACGACGAGGAAGCGGTGCGGCAAAGCCGGCAGAAAACGCAGCAGCCCGGCGTCTGCCCGGGAATGCGCGCGCAGACGCTGCGGCATGCGGAGCCTTCGCGCGCGCCGCAGCCTTCGGAGATTTCGAGCGAGCTCATGCAGTGGCCCGTGCAGATCAAGCTCGCGCCCGCGGGCGCGCCGTGGCTGAAGGGCGCGGACCTGCTCATCGCCGCGGACTGCACGGCGTATGCGTACGGCGCCTTTCACGAAAAATTCATGAAGGGCCGCGTCACGCTGATCGGATGCCCGAAGCTGGACGAGGGCAGTTACGCGGAAAAGCTGGCGGCGATCCTTGAACAGGGCGATGTGCGCAGCGTCACGGTCGTGCGCATGGAGGTCCCTTGCTGCGGCGGCATCGTGAACGCCGTGAAGGAAGCGCTGCGCACCGGCGGAAAGATCGTCCCCTGGCAGGTCGTCACGCTTTCGACGGACGGCAGGGTGCTGTAAGGGAACAGACGCGGCGGATAACAAAAGCAGAACCCATCTTTCCCGTGCAGAGGTTGCAGACGGAAAAATGGGTTCTGCTTTATTTCGCAATCAGCGGAAAGCCTTGATCTGTCCACGCATGAGCACGAGCGTGACGACGGGGACGACCGCCGAGCCGAGGAGCGAAGCTACGACGGCGAGCAGCAGGCTCGTGCCTTCGGCGGTTCCCTGAAAGATACCAGCGACGAAGGAGAGGGCATAGAAGGCGCAAAGGGTGTACAGCGCCGCCCTGCGGCGGGCGAAGAGAAGCACGCCGAGGCTGACGATGGAGCCGACGGCGATGAACGCGGAGAGATACCGGCCGGAAAATGCGTTCAGGACGGTCGTGAGGGTGCAGACGATGAGGGCGAACCCAAGCCAGATTTTGAGAACCTTTGTCATATCGATGTTCCTTTCTCGCGGAGTGCGGCGCCGCGCAGCGCCTCGTCGAGGCGAAGCAAGTCCGCGTCGTTTGGATGGGCGAGGGCGGCGTCAAAGTTTTCGACGAGCATGTTCAAGCGCTTGTCCTCGGGATGAGCGGCCAGCAGCGCTTCGTACCGCTCCCGCACGGAGGGCGGCATCTTCCCCTGGCACATGAACGAGCCGGTCAGCACGGCATCCTGAGCAAGATGCGCCTGCACGCGCAAAAGAATCTGCGCAAAATAATCCGGGCTTCTCCCGAAGCCCGCCGTGCCGAAGAGGAACACGCGCTTGCCCCCGAGCAGCGAAAGAAGCTGGGCGAGGGTGGGATCGCAGTCCCCTTTGTCCGTCCAAAATCCGACGAGGTACAGATCGGCTTCGGGCAGCGCATCGCCGGGCTGTCCGAAGAAGACGCAATTCTGCGCGGCGAGGACGCTTTGAATGCGGCGCGCGAGCAGCGCGGTGTTGCCGGTTTGGCTGGAATAGATGACGGCGTAACGCATAGAGTTCACTCCTTTTCAAAAATGCAATGGACGCCCTGATGGCGCTGAAGACCTTCAAGGCACCCTTTGTTGCAGCGAATGCAGCGGCGATAGGGGCGCCCCTCGGCCGCCTTGATGGGCCACTCGGGGTCACAAATCAACTGTCTGCTCATCGCGATCAAATCGATTCGCCCATTGTCAAGCTGCGTCTCGATGAAACCGGGCGACGAGAGGCCGCCGACGCCGCAAACCGGTAGGCGCGTGCAGCGGCGCACCGCGTCGCAATACCGAAGAAAGCAGCCCTCCTCCTGAAAATAGGGATGATCGGCCGGGGGAATGGGGTCGCTCAGCGCGCCGTGGTTGGCGAGCGTCACGTGAAAGCTGTTGGCCCCCGCCGCCATCAGCAGCGGCACGAAGACGGGGAGCTCGTCTATCAGCACCCCGGCGTTTCCGTAGTGCGGCGATTCCTGACGGACGGCCAGCTTATAGTCGATGGGCATGTCGGGGACGCTTTTGCGCACGGCCCGGACGGCCTCTGCGCAAAAGCGGGCCCGGTTTTCAGCGGAGCCGCCGTAGCCGTCTTCGCGCTGGTTGTAAAGCGCGGAGCTGAAGCTTCCGCACAGCCGGTCGCCGTGTACCTGCACCATGTCAAAGCCCGCATTCCGCGCGAGCACCGCGGCCTCGCCGAAGGAGCGAATCTTTTTTTCGACTTCGCAAAGAGGCATCCGGGTGACGGTATCGCGCACCGTTCCGTTCAGCAGGGCGCGTATTTCCTGCGGCCCGATTTTCCGCGTCAGCATTTGCGGCAGGTACTTCACAAGCGGTTTAAAGCTGGAGTCGGAAAGGTGAAGCTGCGCGCTGACCTTTGCGCCGCCCGCATGCGCCGCGTCGCACAGGCGGCGGTAGCGATCAAACCCGCGTCTGCTGTAAAGCGACAGGGGAGCGGAGCGCGCGCTGACGTCGCCGATGACGATCAGCCCCGCGCCGCCCCGGGCGACGCGCGCGATGAACGCGATCAGCCTATCCTCCGGAAGGCCCAGCGTCGTGGGGGCGAAGACGACGCGGTTTTTGAGGGTCAGCCCGCCGATGACGACCGGAGAAAAGAGCTTATCGTACACAGCGCGTTCCCTCTTTCGCCTGCACGAGGGCGGCGAGAAAACGAAGCATGACCTCGCGCTCCTCGTCCGGGGTGTCCCGCAGCAGGATTTCGTCCCATTCGGCGAAGAGGCGGCGCACCGATTCAAACGCTTCCATGCCCTCGTCCGTCAGGCTGAGAGAAAAGGCACGGCCGTCCGTTTCGCTCCGCGCGCGCATGACGAAGCCCGACTGCACGAGCTTGTCCACCGAACGGGCCGTATGACCGCTGTCCGCGTGCAAAACCGCACAAAGCTCGCTGGGCGAGCAACCCGGGTGCTTCCCGATGTAGATCAGAAAGAAGAGCAGGCCGCGCGTAAGGCCGATCTGCGCGAGGCGCTCCTCGCAGAAATGGTCGAAGTCCTTTTTGAGAACCGTGATGTAATAGGAAAATGTCTGCTGCACCGATACGTCCTCCTTTGTTAACTGACAAAGTCAGTATAACACCTTATCTGACTTTGTCAACTATGGAAGTGAAAAAAGATAGGCGGGTGTGGAGGGTCTCTCCCCTGCAGCCCGCCGCGTGGAAAGGAAGAGCCCGGCGGGCTGCGTCAGGCGATTTCCCTTCGCACCGCGCCGCCGAGCAGGCTGAGGTTGAGGAGCAGCGTGAGCGCGTGGCCGGCCATGGAGGCGAAGGCGTAGCCGTACAGCCGAAGCTGCGGGCGCGCGGTCAGCACAAACGTGAGCAGCAGCGAGAAGGTGGAACCAGACAGGGAAGCGTAAAGCGCCTTTTTCTGCACGCCGAGCCCCGCGAGCATGGCGTTGACGACCTGGTGCAGCCCCATCAGCACGACCATCGGGCACATGAAGCGCAGCAGCGGCAAGAGCTCCGCCTGACGGTAGATGCTCGCCGCGATGAAGCCCGCCGTGAAATAGACGGCGGCGGCGCAGAGCAGGCAGACGGCGAGCGCGCCCAGCAGCGTCTTGCGCACGAGCGCGCCCAACGCGGAGCCGCTTTGCTGGCGCTTGGCGACCGCCGGGGAGACGACCATCGCCAGGGCGCTGGTGACGACGGAGGGCATCATGAGCACGGGCATCGCCATGCCCTGCAGCATGCCGAAGCGCGCGACGGCTTCGCTCGCGGCAAGGCCGGAGAGCTGCAGCCGGGCGGGGACGAGCATCGCGTTCACGGTGCGCATGGACGAGGAGACGAGGCGCATGCAGGTCATGGGCAGCGCGAGGCGGAAGAGCGTCTTTTCGAGCAGGGGGGAACGCGCGGTACGGCGCGCGGCGCCGAGCGCTTTGCGCGCGTAGAGCGCCATCATGATCAGACCGCAGGATTCCCCCACGAGCGTCGCCACCGCGGGAATGGCCGCGCGGTAGGCGAGAGCGAGCTGCGGCAGCGAGAAGAGCAGGCCGAACGTGACGAGAAAGCGCAGCACCTGTTCCAGCAGCTCGGACATGGCGGGCGGCATGGCGTTTTCCCGCCCGTAAAAGTAGCCGTTCAGCGTGGCGGAGAGGCCGAGCACGGGAATGCAGGGCAAAAAAGCCAGCAGGGAGGGGAACGTGCGCGCGTCCCCCAACAGGTTCGCGATAAAGGGCGAAAGGGCGGCCATGAGCGCGAAGACGGGCAGGGAGATTAGCAGCGCGAGGCGCAGGCCGCTTTTGAGCACGCGCGGGGCGTCGCCGCCCTCCTTGGCGACCATGCGCGAGGTCGCGACGGGCAGGCCCGACGTGACGGGGGTTATGCACAGCATGTGTGCGGAGGAGGCCAGTTCCATGATGCCGACCGCCTGCGCCCCGAGGACGCGGGAAGTCCAGATGCGCATGACGAAGCCCATCGCCCGGACGGCGACGTTGGTAACCGACAGCAGAGCAGTCTGCCGAATGAGAGCGTGCTTCTTAGCCATTTTTATCACCCGCTTAAGCTATGCGGCCGGTGGGGAAAGCTGAACCACAACGGCTTTGGGATTGACGGGCGGCGAAGCTGTTTGTATAATGAGGCTAACGGCAGGAAAGAAGGCGGTAGGCGTGTTTGATAAATGGGACAAGCGCTTTATGGAGATGGCGCGGCTGATTGCTACCTGGGCGAGCTGCTATCAGGCGGAGCGAAAGATCGGGGCCGTGATCGTCAAGGACAAGCGCATCATGACGACAGGGTATAACGGCGCGCCCGCCGGCATACGCACCTGCGTGGAGCGGGGCGAATGCCTGCGCAGGAGGCTGGGGGTCGAGTCGGGCACCCGGCAGGAGCTTTGCTACGCGGTGCATGCCGAGCAGAACGCCATCATCCAGGCGGCAAAGCTGGGGGTGTCGATCGACGGGGCGACGCTGTACTGCACCCATCAGCCCTGCATCCTGTGCGCGAAGATGATCGTCAACGCCGGGATTCGCCGGGTGGTCTATCAGCAGGGGTATCCCGACGCGTTTTCCCTGGAAATCCTGAGCGAGGCGGGCGTGCTGGTGGAGCGCTACGAAGAGGCAGAGGAAAAATAAAAGGAGGAAGGCACATGAACGCTGTCTTGGAAAACATCATGACGCGCAGAAGCTGCCGCGCGTTTGAGCAAAGGCACATCCCCAAGGACGACCTGGAAAAGATTCTGACCGCGGCGGTCTACGCGCCCACGGCGATGAACCGCCAGACCTGGCGCTTCACCGTCCTGACGGACGAAGAGAAGATCGCGGAGCTGGCGGGCGCGGTCGGCAGGGCCATTTCGCGCAAGGATTACGACTTTTACAAGCCGGACGCGCTGGTAATCGTCTCCAACGTGAAGGAAAATCAGAACGCCTGCGCCGACGCGGGCTGCGCGATGCAGAACATGATGCTGGAGTCGCACGCGCTGGGCGTGGCCTCCTGCTGGATCAACCAGATGAAGGATACGAACGGCGATGCGGGCGTCCGCGCGCTGCTGGACGCCTATGGGATTCCGGCAAATCACGACGTGCAGTGCTGCCTTGCGCTGGGTTACGGCAAGCCCGCGCGGGAGATCGAGCACAGCATGAACGCCGTGCACTACGTCTGATCCCGCGAAAAAAGTCCGCTCGTCTGCTAAAACGCAGACGGAGCGGACTTTTTATATCGAAGATAACCGCACGTTGGGGAAGCGGTTTGCTTTTATTCGCAGTCGAAAATCGCCTTGGCGTCGATGTAGCGCGCGAAGCGCTCCTTCCATTCCCGATGGATGGGGGAAGCGTCGAATGCCGCCAGCGCGTCTTTTTGCATGCGCATGACGATCATCAGGTCGTAACGCGTTGGAGACTCGATGACGGCGGAATGAAGCTGTACCTCCTCGACGCTGGGAAGCTCAAGCGCCCTGCCAAACAGGGCGGCGATCTCTTGGCGCAGGTCTTCCCGGTCGGCGGCCCGGTCGTTATAGCGGACGAGAATGTAATGGAGCATTTCGTCATTCCTCCCGTCGGGGCGGGATGCACGCGCCCTGCAATTTATTGATCGCCCGCTCGAGCGCGTCGCGGCTGTTGCCCCAGGGCTTATCCTGATTGCGGTAATCGAACTTGAGCGTGAACCACTCCAGCTCCTTTTCGACGCGCTCCATGTTCTTTTTCTGCACGTCGCGGACGGCCGCAAGAAAGGCCGTCCTTTCCTTGCCGGAAAGCATTTCGTCCGCCATGTCCAGCACGAGGGCGAGGTCCTGCAGGCAAAGCCCCTGCGAACCGGCGAAGGCCTTTTGAAATTCCGGGGCGTGCGCGTGCAGGTGCACGAGCGTGTAGGCGTAGCGGCGCATCGTGTAGTCCAGGCGCTCGCAGAGGATGCACTTGCCCGTGCGCGCGCGCAGCGCGGCCCCCGCGCCGCCCTCGCCCTTGGCGGGCGACAGACGACGGAGCAGCCCGCCGCCGGAGGCGGACGCCGCCCCGTCCAGAATCGCGTCGAGCGAGGAGATGACCTCCTTCATGTGGGTGTGCGTGATGAGCGCGAGGCCCAGCCGGTTCTTTTTTGCGAACATCTGGCGGTAATGCTCGGGGCAAAACCCCTTTTCGTTGACCTCGACGCGGGTGTCGGGCTCCATGACGGAAGCGCCGAGAAAGCTGTCCACGTACATTTCCTCGTTTTGCGTGCGCAGGGCGCACAGCGGGCACTCGCCGCCCGCCTTATAGGCATCCCAGACAGGTATGGTGTCGAGCTGATAGCGCATGATCCTTCTCCTGTTTCCAATCGCTTTTCGTCTATTCTACCATTGCGCGCGGGGCGAATCAAGGAACGACATAAAGAAATTTGTCCATGCATAGGCTGGGGCAGGGATCAACCCGAATGTGAGGAGGAACGGCCATGCGCAGGACGCAGCACCATCTGCAAAAAAAGCGCTATCCTGCCGGACGCGGCCTTCGGCGCGCGCTCGGACTCGTATGCTTTATGGCAGCGCTCTATTTACTGACGACCGGGGTGAAGGGCTTTTTCGCCCAGAGAACGCAGGAGCGGCAGATCGCGCAGCCCGGGGTGACGCTGCCCCCGCAGCAGGATGTAAGCGACACGCTCGTGCTGCCCAAACGCACGTTTTATACCATTCAGCTGGGGGCATACGCGGGGCTGGATGCGGCCCGAAGCCAGGCGGCGGCCTACACCGGGCGCGGCGCGGCGGGCTACATTCTGGAAGACGACAAGTTCCGCGTGCTCGCGTCGGCGTACACCACGCAGGAGGACGCCATGACGATTCAGCAGCGCCTGGAGAGCCAGGGCATATCCGCGTACATCTACATTTTGCAGACGGACGAGGTGGAACTGCGCATCACGGCGACGGCGGATCAGCAGATCGCGATCCAGAACATCTTCTCGTTCGTGGAAGGGGCCATGCAGGAAATCGGCGCCTGCTCGCTTGCGCTCGACAAGCAGACCATGACCGCGGAGGCGATCATCAGCCGGATGGAGACGCTGTACGCGCAGGGCGATTCCCTGAAAAAGAAGCTGCTGCGGCTGGTGCCCGGCGGAAGCGACGGCGTGGTGGACAGCATGCTCTCGCTGCTTGAGACGGCACAAAACGCCATTTCCAGCGTGAAAACGCAAAATTCGCAGGATTCCCTAGCCATGGCGTCTAAAATCAAGTATAATTATTTAGACGTATTATGTAATTACGTTCGCTTTAACCAAAGCATCCTGGCCTCCATGGGCTGAAAAGACGAAGGGACGGTACGGCCATGAAAATACGGGAGATTGCCGACATTCTATCCGCAGAGTTTTTGACGGAGGACGATCCCGACATCGACATCCGCTCCGCCTGCGGCTCCGACATGATGAGCGACGTGCTGGCGTTTGTAAAGGATCGGACGGTGCTGCTGACGGGGCTGACCAACGCGCACGTCATCCGTACCGCCGAAATGCTGGACGTGAGCTGCGTCGTCTTCTGCCGGGGGAAGAAGCCGGACGATGAAATGCTGAAGATGGCGCGCGAGCGGGACATCGTGGTGCTGTCCACCGGGCATACGCTGTACGTTGCCTGCGGACTGCTCTATACAAATGGAATCGTCGGATGCGAATCCGGCAGGAGGTAAACATGGCGGACGTGAGCATCTTGGAGACATTCGACGTGAACCACGGCGCGTTTGAGACGGCGGGCGAGGCATCCGCCACGATCAAGCGCACGCTGAAAAAGCTGGGCGTGGACGTGAGCATCCTGCGCCGGGTAGCGGTGGCGACCTACGAGGTCGAGCTCAACCTCATCATTCACAGCGTGGGCGGCCAGCTCATGCTTTCGGTGGACGAAAACTGGGTGTACGTGACCTCGATGGATACGGGGCCCGGCATTCCGGACATCGACAAGGCGATGACAGAGGGCTACTCCACCGCGCCGGAGGACGTGCGCACCCTCGGGTTCGGCGCGGGCATGGGCCTGCCCAACATGAAGCGCAATGCCGACGACTTTACGATCGAGTCCGCCGTCGGCGTGGGTACGACGATCCGCATGGGCTTTAAGCTGCGCTGACGCCCGGCGGGAACGGAAGGAAGACGAGGGGACAAGCCATGAACAGAGCGTACCATTCGGTCAGGCTGGAAAAGGAGCGGTGCAAGGGCTGCACCACCTGCCTGAAACGCTGCCCGACGGAGGCGATTCGCGTCCGAGACGGGCGCGCGCACATCATCGACGAGATGTGCATCGACTGCGGGGAGTGCATCCGCGTGTGCCCTTATCATGCCAAGGTCGCGATGACGGACTCCTTCGCCTCGATCAGCCGGTTTCATTACAAGATCGCCCTGCCCGCGCCCGCGCTCTACGGACAGTTCAAGAACCTGAGCAGCATCAACCGGGCGCTCACCAGCCTCAAGCTGATGGGGTTTGACGCGGTATTCGAGGTCGCGCGCGGCGCGGACGTGGTTTCCCGCGCGCTGATCGAAAAGCTGAAGAAGCCCGACACGCCCAAGCCGCTCATCTCCGGCGCGTGCCCGGCGATCGTGCGCCTGATTCAGGTGCGCTTTCCGGACCTGATCGACCACGTGGTGGACATCCGCCAGCCGATGGAGGTTGCGGCCCTGATGGCCAAGCGCGAGTTCTGTCAGGAGCACGGCGTTCAGCTGGAGGAGGTGGGTTGCTTCTTCATCACCCCCTGCCCCGCGAAGATGACGGCGATCCGTTCGCCCATCGGCCACGAAAAATCCGCGATGGACGGGGCGATTTCCATCATGGAAATCTACGGCCTGCTCTCATCGCAGATGCGCAAGAGCAGCATGCAGGAGGAGGAGCTTTCGGCGGCGACGCCCTACGGCGTGGGCTGGGCGAACAGCGGCGGCGAGGCGGCGGCCATTCACAGCGAGAACAGCATGGCGGTGGACGGCATCGAGAACGTGATCCGCGTGCTGGAGGAGATCGAGAACAACCGCTTAAACGACCTGGACTTTTTTGAGGGACAAGCCTGCACGGGCGGCTGCGTGGGCGGTCCGCTGACCTTTGAAAATGGGTACGTCGCCAAGAACACCATTCGCAAGCTCACCGAGCGCATGGAGCACGCGCGCCCGGAGAAATCGGTGGACGTCTCCACGCTCAACAAGTACCCGATTTACAACACCCTGCCCATCCTGCCCAACAGCAGCATGAAGCTGGACGACAACATCGTGGAAGCGATGCGCAAGATGGAGAAGATCGAGCAGATCACCAAGGAACTGCCGGGGTACGACTGCGGCTCCTGCGGGTCGCCCACCTGCCGCACGCTTGCGGAGGACATCGCGAACGGCTACGCGGGCGAGATGGACTGCATTTACCGCCTCAAGAGCCGCCTGCAGGTGATGGCCCAGCAGATGGTCGAGCTGTCGGAGCGGACGCGCAAGTGACGCGCGCCGGTGCAAAGAAAGGAAGAAGCAAATGACGCTGAAAGAGTTGATGGAAAAGACGGGCCTACGGCTGCTGACGCCCAAGGCGTCGCTTTCGCGCGAGGTGACGACGGGCTACAGCTGCGACCTGCTTAGCTGGGTGCTCGCGCACGGACAGGCGGGCATGGCGTGGATTACGGTGCAGACGCACATGAACGTGATCGCCGTCGCGATGCTGATGGACATGTCGTGCGTCATCATCCCGGAAGGAATTGAACTGGAGAAGGCGACGCTGGAAAAGGCGATCGAGGAGGAGGTGCCCGTCTTCTCGTCGGACAAGACCGCGTACGAGCTGTGCGGCCTGATGTACGCGCTCGGCGTGGGGCAGGCGGAGCGGACGTGAAGCTGAAGGTCGACCTGCACATGCATTCCTGCCTGTCGCCCTGCGCGGACGACGACATGACGCCCAACAACCTCGTCAATATGGCGTGGCTCAACGGCCTGGACGCGATCGCCGTGAGCGACCACAACACGGCGCGCAACCTGCCCGCGGTGAAGGCGGTGGCCGACGCGCGCGGGCTGCTGCTGCTGCCGGCGCTGGAGGTGACGACGCGCGAGGAAGTGCACGTGCTCTGTTACTTCCAAACCGTGGAGGAAGCGCTCCTCTTTGGCCGATGGGTGTATCAGCGCCTGCCCGATATTCAAAACAACCCCCGGTTCTTCGGCCGTCAACTGCAGATGGACGCGGAGGACGAGGTCGTTTCGGAGGAAAAGCGGCTGCTCATCTCCGCGATCGACGCGGGGATCGACGAGGTCGCCCAAACCGCGCGGGAGATGGGCGGGCTGCCCGTGCCGGCGCACATCAATCGGGGAGCCAACGGCCTGCTCACCCATCTGGGCTTCATCCCGCTGTCGGCGGGGTTTTGCGCGGTGGAGGTATCCCGCAAGTCCCCGGCCCCCGCGGCCGACTTGTCCGGGTTTACGGTGCTTTACGCCTCGGACGCACACCGCCTGGAGGACATACCGGAGGACGGACATTTGCTGGAGGCGGAGTCCAGAGATCCGATTGCTATTTTTGCGTCAATTGCGAAACGGGCAAAGGGTTAAAACTGGACAAGAAACGCGACGGCGTATGGGGAAAACGGGCATTTTTTGTCGAACAATTCTGTGAAAAAGGGAAAAGGTTGGGGTTAACTGTAGATAACCCTCGTTTTTTTAGATGCAATCCCTTAGGCGTTATGATATAATGAACCGGAATTTGTGATCGTTTCATCAAACTTGCACGTGAATGCATATAAGGAGGTTTTGGTTCTTATGGCGGACAAGAACGTGGCGGAACAGTACGAGGCGCTGCGCGCGGTGATTGCCGAGCACAAGGGCGAACAGGGGGCGCTGATGCCGGTCCTGCAATCTGCGCAGACCATCTTTGGTTACGTGCCGGAGGAGGTTCAGCGCTTTATCGCCGAGGGGCTGGGCGTGACGCTCAGCGAGGTGTACGGCGTGGCGACCTTCTACTCCCAATTCTCGCTCGAGCCCAACGGCGAGCACATCATCGGCGTGTGCCTCGGCACAGCCTGCTACGTGAAGGGCTCGCAGAAGGTGCTCGACCGCCTGGCCGAGGAGCTGGACGTGGAGGTCGGAAAGACCACCAAGGACGGCAAGTTCACCCTCAACGCGACCCGCTGCCTGGGCGCCTGCGGCCTGGCCCCCGTCATGATGATCGGCGACGAGGTGTACGGCCGCCTCGTGCCGGACGACATCCCCGACATTCTGGCCAAGTACAGGAGCTGATTCGCCATGCGCGACCTGTCGCTGCACATTCTGGATCTGGTACAAAACAGCGTCAAGGCGGGCGCGTCGCTCGTTCAGGTGCGCATCCGCGACAGCGCGAGGGACGACGTGGTCGTCATCGAGATCGTGGACGACGGCTGCGGCATGGACGCGGACCTGCTCGCCCGGGTGACGAGCCCCTTTACCACCACGCGCAAAACGCGCAGGGTGGGCCTGGGCATTCCGATGTTCAAGGCGAACGCGGAGGGTAGCGGCGGCTTTTTCTCGATTGATTCCAGGGTGGGCGAGGGCACGCGCGTGAAGGGCGTCTTTGGGCGCGGCAACATCGACCGCCCGCCGATGGGGGACCTGCAGGGAACGATGCTTACCCTCGTGCTGGGAACGCCGGAATATCCGGACTATCTCCTTTTCTATGAGACGGACGATACGTCCTTTACGTTTGATACGCGGGAAGTGAGGCGCGCGCTGGACGGGCTGCCGCTCGATTTGCCGGAGGTCGTCTCATGGATGCGCGACTTTTTGCGGGAAGGGTTTGAACAAATAAGCGGAGGTGCTACTCTATGAAAACCATCGCGGAGCTTGAGGCTATTCGCCAGCGGGCGAAGGGACAGGTTGGGGTTCGCAACGATCGTGAAGGAACGCGCGTCGTGGTCGGCATGGCGACCTGCGGAATCGCCGCGGGCGCGCGGCCCGTCATGCTCGCATTCGTGGATGAAGTCAACAAGCGCGGATTGCAGCACGTCACCGTGTCTCAGACCGGCTGCATCGGCATGTGCCGCCTGGAGCCGATCGTCGAGGTCTTCGTGCCCGAAAAGGAAAAGGTGACGTACGTGCACATGACGCCCGAAAAGGTCGCCCGCGTCGTCGCAGAGCACATCGTGAACGGCCGGCCGGTGGACGAGTACACCATCGGCGCGTGCGAAGAGCGGTAATCGATTCGCCTTGATCACGGAGGGCGGCGGCGCGCCGCCATAAAGTAGGAGGAGTCAACCATGGATTTGTATCGCGCACATGTGCTGATCTGCGGCGGCACCGGCTGTACGTCTTCCGGCTCGCAGGAGCTGATCAGCCTGTTTGAGCAGCAGCTCAAGGAAAAGAACCTCGACAAGGAAATCAAGGTCGTCCGCACGGGCTGCTTCGGCCTTTGCGCCGCAGGCCCGGTGGTCATCGTCTACCCGGACGGCACGTTCTACAGCCGCGTCAAGCCGGAAAACGTAGAGGAGATCGTCGACGAGCACCTCATCAAGGGGCGTCAGGTGCAGCACCTGATCTACGTGGACCACACCGCGGAAGAGGCGCACCACCAGTCGCTGGACGAGATCGGCTTTTACAAGAAGCAGCGCCGCATCGCGCTGCGCAACTGCGGCGTCATCGACCCGGAGAACATCGACGAGTACATCGCGCTGGACGGCTACAAGGCGCTGGAAAAGGCGCTCACCGAGATGAGCCGCGAGGCGGTCATCGACGAGATCAAGCGCTCCGGCTTGCGCGGTAGGGGCGGCGGCGGATTCTCCACGGGCATGAAGTGGCAGTTTGCCTACAATTCGCCGGGGGAGAAGAAGTACGTGGCCTGCAACGCGGACGAGGGCGACCCGGGCGCGTTCATGGATCGCAGCGTGCTGGAGGGCGATCCGCACGCGGTCATCGAGGCCATGGCGATCGCGGCCTATGCGATCGGCGCGGACGAGGGCTACGTCTACGTGCGCGCGGAATACCCCATCGCTGTGCAGCGTTTGCAGATCGCCATCGACCAGGCGCGCGATTACGGTCTGCTGGGCGACGACATCCTCGGCACGGGCTTCAAGTTCGACCTGCACATCCGCCTGGGTGCGGGCGCGTTCGTCTGCGGCGAGGAAACCGCGCTGATGGAGTCCATCGAGGGCCGCCGCGGCGAGCCGAGGCCGCGTCCGCCGTTCCCGGCGGTCAAGGGCCTGTTCGGCAAGCCGACCGTCCTCAACAACGTTGAAACCTACGCGAACGTCTGTCAGATCATCCTCAACGGCGCGGACTGGTTCGCCTCCATGGGCACGGAACGCTCCAAGGGCACCAAGGTCTTCGCGCTGGGCGGCAAGATCGTCAACACGGGCCTCGTCGAGATCCCGATGGGCACGCCGCTGCGCGAGATCATCTACGACATCGGCGGCGGCATTCCGAACGGCAAGGCCTTTAAGGCGGTGCAGACGGGCGGCCCCTCCGGCGGCTGCATTCCGGCCAAGTACCTCGACATCCCGATCGAGTACGATTCGCTGATCGAGATCGGCTCGATGATGGGCTCCGGCGGCATGATCGTCATGGACGAGGACAACTGCATGGTCGACATCGCCCGCTTCTTCCTGGACTTCACGGTCGATGAATCCTGCGGCAAGTGCACGCCCTGCCGCATCGGCACGCGCCGCATGCTGGAGATCCTGCAGCGCATCACGCGCGGCGAGGGCCAGGACGGCGACATCGAAAAGCTGGAGGCGCTGGCCAAGAACATCAAGGCCACCGCGCTGTGCGGCCTGGGCCAGACCGCGCCTAACCCCGTGCTTTCCACCCTGAAATACTTCCGCGACGAGTACGAGGCGCACATCTACGAGAAGCGCTGCCCCGCCGGCGTCTGCAGAAAACTTCTGAGCTATGTGATCGATCCCGAGAAGTGCAAGGGCTGCACCATGTGCGCACGCG
>JAEXCG010000179.1 GCA_023402355.1 Bacillota bacterium
GCCAGCACGATTCCAATGCAGCGTTTCATTCCTTCATCCTCCCGACTGCTCGTTTAGTCTATCTTCGTTTTATGGCAAAATGATGGCATTTGGAAAAAAAGTGATCTGCAAGTGAATTTCTTGACAAAGCATTCCAGTCCCTCTACAATAAGACCGTCATCAATACGGGCAGGAGGCGCATCGCATGAACCCAATCCTCGTGGTGGACGACAACGAGCAGATTTGCTCGATCCTCGCGCAGTACATCCGCAGGGACGGCATGGAAGCGATCCTCGCCAAATCGGGCGAGGAAGCGCTCTCCCTCTTCGCCGGCGCCTCGCCCTGCCTGATCCTGCTGGACATCATGCTGCCGGGCATCGACGGGCTCGAAGTCTGCCGCCGCATCCGGCAAACGTCGAACGTGCCGATCCTGATGATTACCGCGCGCGACGAGGACGCCGACCGCATCCTGGGGCTGGACATCGGGGCGGACGACTACATCGTCAAGCCCTTCTCGCCCGGCGAGGTCATGGCGCGCATCCGCGCGGTCCTGCGGCGCATCACGCCGGAAAAGGGCAACGAAACGCTGGTCGTCGGCGGCCTCGTCCTGAACCTGCCGTCGCTCAGCGCCACGCTGAACGGCGTGCCGCTGAACCTGACGCGCCGCGAGCTGGAGCTGCTGTGGACGCTCGCCGGCTCGCCCGGCCGCGTCTTCACCCGGGAAAACCTGCTCGACATCGTATGGGGGTACGAGTACGCGGGCAACTACCGCGCGGTGGATTCGCATATCAAGCGCTTGCGCGCCAAGCTGGACGCCTGTCCGCACGATTTCTTCGCCATCCGCGCGGTCTGGGGCGCGGGCTACAAGTTCGAGAGGCTCCTGCCGTGAAAAGGATGCGGACGCCGCGCCGCAGCATCACCGCCCGCCTCATGTGCCTGATCGCCCTGCTTCTGGCCGTCTTTACGCTGCTCGTGGGGCTTTTGTACAACGCGCTTTTAAAGCGTCAGCTTCTCATGCACTACAGCAAGACGATGCAGCGCGACGCCTATGCGATCGCGCAGAGCCTATCGGAGCTGATCGCCCCCTCGGACTACGCCTCGCTGGATGAAAACCCCTTCATCGTGCGCGAGGACATGCTCTCCGCCTACCTTGCGCTGCTCGAACACATCACGCGCTGCAACATCTACCTCGTGAACGACCGCCACGACGTAACCGCCAACTTCGACGGCGTCATCAAGACGCTGCGCCGTCCGCTGCTGGCCGGTTATCTGGAACAGACCATCGCCCTGGGGTTCATGGGCAAGACGCCCTTTTTGCAGGCGCAGCGCGACGGCGAGGTGCACGTCTCCACCGCCATGCCCGTCATGAACGCCAAGGGACGCGTGCTGGGCGTGGTCGTCCTGGAATCCAACCTGCTCGATCTGGGCTTTGCGCAGGTGCCGAGCTATACGATCCTCATCATCAGCTGCCTGATCGCCTTTCTGGTTGCCTCGCTGCTCGCCTTTCTCCTCTCGCACGCCTTTACCCACCCCATCTCCGCCCTGGAGCAGGTCGCGCTGCGGCTGGCCAAGGGAGAATACGAGACGCGCACCGCCTTTCATCAGGACGACGAGATCGGCAACCTCGCGCGCTCGATGGACGTGCTTGCGCAGCGCCTTGAGGAGGCGCGTAATGTGGATGAACGGCTGCACCAGCAGCAGCAGGCCTTTTTCTCCAACATATCGCACGAGCTGAAGACCCCGGTCACGGTGATCCGCGGCTCGCTGGAGGCGCTGTGCGACGGCGTCCTGACCGAGCCCGACGACGTGCAGGCATATTACCGCCAAATGCTCACGGAAAGCCGCTGGCTTCAGCGGCTGATTCAGGATCTGCTCGAGCTTTCGCGCCTGCAAAGCCCGGACTACGCGCTCGAAATCGCGCCCGTGGACCTCAGCGAGCTGCTCAGCGACGTCGCGATGAGCGCCACCACGCTGTGCACGGCCAAGGGGCTGCGCTTTTTCTGTCAGGAGCCCGCGCGTACCTATACGATGGCGGGCGACTACAGCCGGCTTCGCCAGATGCTGATGGCGGTCATCGACAACGCGGTCAAGTTTACGCCGCCGGACGGGCACATCGAGCTCTCGCTGCTCGCCGATGAGCCCGTCCTGATCGTGAAGGACGACGGGGCAGGCATCGACCCCGGCGAACTGGGCCAGATCTTCGACAGGTTCCACCATCAGCAGGGCCACAGCGGGGAAAGCACGGGCCTGGGCCTGGCGATCGTGCGCGAAATCGCCCGTCGCCACGACATCGAAATCGAGGTGGAAAGCGAGCTGGGACGAGGAACGGCCTTCCGTTTCCGCTTTCCCAGCGCGCAATGAAGGAAAAAGCGAGCAAAGGCTGCCGGATCGAACACGCATGTGTCTTCGTTTCCGGTAGCCTTTGTGTTTTGTTTACGGCTTCAGCGCCACCTTGATGACGTTGTCCCGCTTCTGTTCAAAGAGGTCGTAAGCCTCCATCGCCCGCTCCAGGCTCAGGGTATGGGTAATCAGCGGCCGCGTGTCGATCTTCCCCGCGGCGATCAGGCGCAAAATTTCCCCGCAGTCGCAGGCGTCCACGCCGCCGGTCCTAAAGGTCAGGTTCTTCCCGTACATCTGCGGAAGGGGCAGCGTCTGCGGGGCTTCATACAGCGCGACGACGCAGACCGTCGCGTTCGGGCGTGCGATCTGCCAGGCGGTCTGCAGCGTATCCCTGCCGCCCGCGACCTCCATCACCACGTCCGCGCCGCGGCCATCCGTCATCTCCCGCAGGGCTGCAACTTCGTCCATTCGCGCCGCGTTCAGGGTGACATCCGCAAGGCCCTCCCGCCGCGCCAGCGCGAGCCGATTCTCGCATAAGTCCACCGCGACGATGCGCGCGGGGTGATATAGCCTTGCGCAGGCCATGGTGCAAAGCCCCGTCGGCCCTGCGCCCAACACGGCCACCGTATCGCCCGCGCCGATCCCGCCGATCTTCGCGGCCCAATAGCCCGTGGCGAGGATGTCCCCGGTGAAGAGGGCCGCTTCGTCGCTCACGCCCGCCGGAATTTGATTCAGGCCGCAGTCCGCGAACGGCACGCGCACGTACTGCGCCTGCCCGCCGTCGATGCGGCAGCCGAGCTCCCATCCGCCGCTCACGCAGTTGTTGACAAAGCCGCGCTTGCAGTAAAAGCATTCGCCGCAGAACGTCTCCACGTTGACCGTGACGCGGTCGCCCACCTGAAAGCCCGCGACGGCTTCCCCCGTCTCGGCCACCACGCCGACCATCTCATGTCCCACGATGACGCCGGGCCGGGCGCGCGGCACGCCGCCGTGCTTGATGTGCAGGTCGCTGGAGCAGATCGAGCACAGCGTCACCCGCACGACGGCGTCGCGGGGATCGAGGATGCGCGGTATCGGGCGCTCCTCCAAGGCAAACACGCCCTTCTCCTTGTAGACGACGGCCTTCATCGTTTCTCCCCTCTTCTCATACGGTAAAACCCCGCGCCCACTCAAGGACGCGGGGTTGCCGCCTGATTGGAGAAAGCTTACGCCTTCTTCTCGTTTTCAGCTTCCACAGCGATGACCTGCTTGCCATCGTAGTAGCCGCAGTGCTTGCATACGCGGTGGCTGAGCTTCATCTGCTGGCAGCGCGGGCACTTGACGATGCCGGGCGCGGACAGCTTCCAGTTGGCACGGCGCATGCGGCCGCGAGACTTAGAGATTTTTCCCTTCGGAGTAGCCATGACTTACACCTCCTCATCCTGATTCAGCAAGGATGCCAACGCCGCAAAGGGCTGTTTGGATGGCATTTCTTTCTGGCATGAACATTGGGTTTGGTTGAGGTTTGCGCCGCATATGGGACAAAGGCCTTTGCAGTCGGGCCTGCACAGAATGCGCATGGGCAATTCCAGCAAAATGGCGCCGAGCACGAGGTCGTCCAGATGCAGCACATGCCCCTCGTACGTAAACCGGTCAGGGTCGTCGGGATCTTCTTCGCGCGTAAAGACCTCGTCCACCTTTGCGCTGACCGGAAGGACAGCAGGTTCGAGGCAGTCGGCGCAGGGAACGGTGACCGTGGTCCGCACCTCGCCGCGCAACAGAATGGATTCCCCCGCAGCAGCAAACACACCCGATACAGAAACGGGCGACGTGAAGACGAGCTCGTCTCCGTGCCATTCCTCCGGTGCGCGCGACTCCACGACCGCGAAGTCGAATTCCTCACCCGGGGCTTTAAGCGCCTTGCTGATGTCTAGCTGCATACGTTTCACCTCGAAAAGTCAACCATCCGATATTATAGCGGTTGTCCTCTCCTTTGTCAATACCCATGCGGCTTTTTGACGCGCTTTACAGCGCCTCGACAATCGCCTTGGTGTCGCGCGCGATCGGCAGCTCTTCGTTGGTCGCCACCACGATGACCTTGCAGGTGGAGTCGTCCGTCGAGATCACGCCGGAGGCACCGGTGACGTTCTTCTTGGGGTCGAGCTTCGCGCCCAGGAACTCCAGATCCTGAATGACGTAGCTGCGCGCCACGGCGTCGTTTTCGCCGATGCCAGCCGTCAGCACGATCGCGTCCAGGCCGCCCATCGCCGCCGCGTACGCGCCGATGTACTTGCGGATGCGGTAGCCCCACGCTTCCATCGTCGTGATCGCCATCGGATCGCCCTTTTCCGACGCGCCGCGCACGTCGCGCATGTCGCTGCTGAGACCCGAAAGGCCCGCGAGGCCGGACTTCTTGTTGAGGATGTTCAGCATCTCGTGAATGTCGGTGATGTGGTCGTTTTCCATGATGCACTCGAGCACCGCCGGGTCCAGATCGCCCGAGCGCGAGCCCATGATGACGCCCTCCAGCGGCGTCAGACCCATGGAGGTGTCCACGCACTTGCCGCCCTTGATCGCGGAAAGCGACGAGCCGTTGCCCAGGTGGCAGATGACGAACCTGCAGTCCTCCGGCTTCTTGCCCAGCATGTCCGGCACGATGCTGGCGACGTAGCGGTGGCTGGTGCCGTGGAAGCCGTAACGGCGAATCTTGAGGCGCTTGTAGTAGTCGTAGGGAATCGCGTACAGGAACGCCTTGGGCGGCATGGTCTGGTGGAACGCCGTGTCGAACACCGCGACGTTGGGCGTGCCCGGCATGACCTTCTGGCAGGACTCGATGCCCATGAGGTTTGCGGGCATGTGCAGCGGCCCCAGCGGCACGAGCTCCTTCATGCCCTTCATCGTCTCTTCCGTCACCAGAACGGATTCCTTGAACGTCTCGCCGCCGTGCAGCACGCGGTGGCCGACCGCCGAAATCTCGTCCATGCTCTTGATGGCGCCCTTCTCCGCGTCCGTCAGCGCCGCCATGACCGCCTCGATGGCCTCGACGTGGTCCTTCATGTTGCGTTCATACTCGATGACCTTGTCCGCGACCTTCTGCTTGAAGTGCGTGCCCTCGATGCCGATGCGCTCGACCTGTCCCTTCGCCTCGACGCTCTCGCCCTCCATGTCGATCAACTGATACTTGAGCGACGAGGAGCCCGCGTTGATAACCAAGATTTTCATGTGCAACTCTCCTACCCATCCGTATTTCAATATACGACGGGGCGCACGGCGTGCGCCCCGCTGCCTGTCCGTCAACCCTGCGCCTTGACCGCCGCGATGGCCACGACGGAGACGATGTCGTCCACCGAGCAGCCGCGGGAGAGGTCGTTCACGGGCTTCGCCAGACCCTGGATGATCGGGCCGACCGCCTCGGCGCCCGCCAGGCGCTGCACCAGCTTGTAGCCGATGTTGCCCGCCTGCAGATCCGGGAAGACCAGCACGTTCGCCTTGCCGGCGACGGGGCTGCCCGGGCTCTTGAGCTGGCCGACGGATTCCACCAGCGCGGCGTCCGCCTGCAGCTCGCCGTCCACGTTCAGTTCGGGGGCGATCTCGTGCGCGATGCGGGTCGCTTCCTGAACCTTGGTGACGTTCTCGTGCTTGGCCGAGCCCTTCGTGGAGAAGGAGAGCAGCGCCACGCGCGGGTCGAGGTCCGCCAGCGCCTTGCCGGTCTGCGCGGAGGAAACCGCGATCGCGGCCAGCTCCTCGGCCGTGGGGTTGGGGATGACCGCGCAGTCGCCGAAGACCATCACGCCGTCGTCGCCGTATTTCTTGTTGGGCACGTCCATCAGGAAGCAGGAGGAGACGACCTTGATGCCGGGGGCCGTCTTGACGATCTGCAGCGCCGGGCGAAGCACGTCGCCGGTGGTGTTGATCGCGCCCGCGACCATGCCGTCCGCGTCGTCCATCTTTAGCATCATCGTGGCGAAGTACAGCGTGTTCTTCGTGACCAGCTCGGTCGCCTGCTCCAGCGTCATGCCCTTCTTCTGGCGCAGTTCAAAGAGCTTCTGCGCGTAAGCCGGGGTCTTCTCGCAGGCGGCGGGATCGACGATGGAGACGCCCGACAGGTCCACGCCCAGCTCCTTTGCCTTGGCCTCCACCTCGGCCCGTGCGCCGACAAGCGTCACCTTCGCAAGCTTCTGCTCGACGATCTTCGCGGACGCCTGCACCGTGCGGGGCTCCGTGCCCTCGGCCAGCACGATGTGCTTGATGTCGGCGGCAGCCTTCGCCTTAATCTTTTCAATGACAGACATGTTCAAATCCTCCTCGACGTGGTACTATAGTAAAGAATGGGTTTCATTGTAGAAATCATCCTATATTATACAGGAAAAAGCGTTTTTTGAAAAGGCAATACGGCTGCTTTTGCCGTATTTTTCGGAAAAAGGGCGGCTTTGAAAGCATCCGCCGCAGACAGGAGGGCTCCATGCGCGTCGTCGGCGTCATCTGCGAATACAACCCCTTTCATAACGGCCACGCCTATCATCTGGCGCAGGCCCGTGCCCTCGCGCGTGCGGACTACGTGGTCTGCGTCATGAGCGGCTGCTTCACGCAGCGGGGCGAGCCCGCGCTGCTGGACAAATGGGCCCGCGCCCGCATGGCGCTGTCCGGCGGCGCGGACCTCGTGCTCGAGCTGCCCTTCGCGTTCGCCTGCGCGCAGGCGGAGCGCTTCGCGCGCGGCGGCGTGGCGCTGCTCGCCTCCCTCGGCGCGCTCACCCATCTCTCCTTCGGCTGCGAGGAGCAAAGCCTCCCCTATCTTGGCCGGGCTTCCGAATTGCCGGATGACGAGACGCCCGCCTTTCGCGCGGCGCTCGCCCGGGCGCTCGCGCAGGGCTGTTCCTTTCCCCGCGCCCGCGCGCAGGCGCTTGGCGAAACGCTGAAGCTTTGCGAGGAGGAAACCCGCGCGCTCGCGCAGCCGAATTTTTCGCTCGCCGTGGAATATATGCGCGCGCTTCGGGACCTCGCGCCCGCCATTGAGCCGCTCCCCGTCGCGCGCAAGGGAGGCGGCTACCACGAGGAAACGCTCACCCCGCTTGCCTCCGCGACCGCCATCCGCCTGGCCGTACGGCGCGGGGAATGGACCGCGCTTCACGCCGCCCTGCCGGACGCCGGCCTGCTGCAGGCGGCCTTTGGGGAGGGGCGCTGCGCCGACCCGGATGCCTTTTCCAACCTGCTGCTTTACCGGCTCCGCACGATGCGGCCCTGTGATCTGCGCGCGCTCTACGACATGCCGGAGGGGCTCGAACACCGCATCCTGCGCGCCGCGCAGGACGCCTCCACGTATGAGCAGCTCGTCTGCGGCATCAAGTCCAAGCGATACACCCGCGCGCGCATCGCCCGCATGCTGCTGCACGCGCTCGTGGGGTTTACGCGCGAGCAGGCGCAGGCTGCCCCCGTGCCCGGCTATGCGCGCGTGCTCGGCTTTCGCGAATCTGCCGCCCCCCTGCTTCGCCATCTGAAGGGTTCGTCCACCGTCCCGCTCGTCCTGCGCGCTGCGCCCTTTGAGCGGCAGGGCGATCCCCTTTTCCGGCTGGACGTCCGGGCGACCGACGTCTGGGCCCTCTGCTGCGCGTCGCCCCAGGCGCGTCTGGGGCGACGGGACGCGCGCACGTCGCCCGTCATCCTCCGGTCATGAAGCCCGTCCCCCGCGCATACGATGCCCCAGAACAGGGGGGATTCCATGGCCGCCGTCTTTGCGGGCTTTTTGCTCGCGCTCATGCTGCGCTTTCCGCTCGATGCCCTCGATGCCGCCGCCAGCGGCCTGCGCGTGTTCTCGCAGGGGGTTTTGCCCGCGCTCTTTCCGTACATGGTGCTCTGCCAGCTCCTCACGCCGGCGCTCTGCCGCCTGCGCCGCATTCCCCGGGCGCTGCCCGTCGCCGCGCTCGCCTTTATGGGCGGCTCGCCCGGCGGCGCCCGGCTGATTTCGCTGCTGCGCGAGCAGGGCGCGCTGACCCCGCGGCAGACGCGCCTGCTCGCAGCGCTCACCGGCACGTGCAGCCCCATGTTCCTGCTTGGAACGGTGAGCGTGTGGGCCTCCTCCCGCGCGCTGGGGGTGGCCGTGCTCGCCGCGCATTGGCTCGGCGCGGCGCTGTGCGCGCTGTGCGTCTGGCCGTTTTTGAAGCCGGACGACGGCCCGGCATCGGGAAGCGCCGCCGACGTGGAGCCTGTTTCGTTCGCCAAGGCGGTGCAGGGCAGCGCCCTGGCGATGCTCACCGTCTGCGGGTGCATCGTGCTCATGAGCGTCGCCGCCTGTCTGTGCGGCTGCGCCTTCCCGGTCTTCACCCGCACGGCGCAGGCTTTTTTGCATGCGGCGCTCGAGATGGCGGGCGGTTCCCGGGCGATCATCTCCCTGGGCTTTCCGCCGCGCGAAGCCGCCGTCTGCGTGTGCGCGGCCATCTCCTTCGGCGGCGTCAGCATCCTGCTGCAAAACCTGTCCTTTCTGCGGCCGGCCGGCGTGCCCTCGGTCTTTCTGTGCGGCTGCCGGGCGCTGCACGCGCTGTTCTCCGCCGCGCTGGTCTACGCCCTCTATCCCCTCTGCGCCCGTGTGATCCCCGCCGCCTCGCTCGCCCCCGCCGCGCCCTCCCCGCTTGTGATGACCGCCCTTTTTACTTCGCTCGCGCTCGCCGCGGGGCTCATCTCGATGATCAGACGCTCCCAAAAGGCATAAACCCGGCGGCGAGGCAAACTTTCACGCCGGACGAGGCTTCCAAAACGCAAAAACAGAAGGTTCATCGCCTTCTGTTTTTTGATTTACAGCACCTTTCGCAGGAAGTCCTGCGTGCGCGGGTTCTGCGGGTTTCCGAAGATCTGCTGGGGCGTGCCCTCTTCCATGACGACGCCCTCGTCCATGAAGAGCACGCGGTCGCCCACCTCGCGCGCAAAGCCCATCTCGTGCGTCACGACGACCATCGTCATGCCGTCCTTCGCGAGCTGCTTCATGACGTCGAGCACCTCCCCGACCATTTCGGGGTCCAGCGCGCTCGTCGGCTCGTCAAAAAGCATGACGTCCGGGTTCATCGCCAGCGCGCGCACGATGGCGATGCGCTGCTTCTGCCCGCCGGAAAGCTGATTCGGATAGGTGTTCGCCTTGTCCTTGAGGCCGACGCGGGCGAGAAGCTGCTCCGCCTTTTTCGCGGCCTCTTCCTTGTTCATGAGGCCTGTGTTGACGGGCGCTAAGGTGAGGTTTTGCAGCACCGTCAGGTGGGGAAAGAGATTGAACTGCTGAAAGACCATGCCCATCCGGCGGCGAATCCGGTTGATGTCGCATTTGGGATCGGTGATGTCGGTGCCCTCAAAGAGAATCTGGCCGCTCGTGGGCGTCTCCAGCAGGTTCAGGCAGCGCAGAAAGGTGCTCTTGCCGCTGCCGCTGGGGCCGATGACGACGACCTTCTCGCCGGGGGCGATGTGCTGATGGATGCCTTTGAGCACCTCGAGCTCGCCGAATGTCTTGTGCAAATCCTTAACGGTTATCACCCTGACGCAGCCTCCTTTCCAGCTTGCTCACCAGCCACGTGAAGAACATGACCACCACGAGGTAAATCAGCGCGACGGCGATCAGCGGCATGAACGCCGAGTAGGTGACGCCGCGGATGCGGTTGCCGCCGAACGTCAGGTCTGCCACCGCCACGTAACCGGCGACGGAGGTTTCCTTCAGCAGGGCGATGAACTCATTGGCCAGCGTAGGCAGCACGTTTTTGAGCACCTGCGGCGCGATGATCAGCCACATGGTTTGCAGGTAATTGAGCCCGAGGCTGCGCCCGGCCTCCATCTGCCCCTTGTCTACCGACAGGATGCCGCCGCGGATGATCTCGGAAACGTACGCGCCGGAATTGATGCCGAACGCCAGCGCCGCCACCATCAGTCCGTTGTCGGAGGACGCAAAGATGACGTAGTACATGATGAGCAGCTGCACCACGACGGGCGTGCCGCGGATGACCGTGGTGTAAAGGCGGCATATGCGGTTCAAAAGCGACAGCACGAAACGCCCCGGCCCCTTGCGCATCGCAGCGCCGTTGTTCTCCCAGGTGGTGCGCACGATAGCGATGAGAACGCCGATGACGATGCCGAGCAGGCAGGCTAAAAAGGAAATGAGGAGCGTGTTCTGCAGGCCGTTTAGCAGCAGCTTCCAGCGATCCTTCTGTATAAAGTTCAAAATAAATTCAGCCTTTACGCCGTCGAACCACGCCGCTAAGCTGTTGAAAATCGTCACGCAGGTGACCTCCATTTTCCATTCAAATTCCGAAAGAACCCGTCCATGGGCCGCGCGGCGCGCGGCCCATGGACGGGGGAAATGCCCCGGTTATGCGTCTGATTGAACCTCCGCCGGGCTGATCTTTACTCGGCGTCGGCGCTGATGTACTTCTCAACGATGGTCTTGATGGTGCCGTCCTCGATGAGCTCCTTCAAGGCTTCGTTAAACTTGGCGACCAGCTCGCTGTCCTTGGCGAAGCAGGCGGCGTAATCCTCGACGGCGTACTGGGTGTCGAGCACCTTCAGTCCTTCGTTGGCGGCCACATAAGCCTTCGCGGGCTCGTTGTCGATGACGACGCAGTCGATCTTGCCGTTCTTCAGCGCCATCACGGCCTCGTTGCCGTTGGGGAAGCGCATGACCTTACCCAGGCCCTTGTCCTCGATGTCGCCGGTCACGTAGATGTCGCCGGTCGTGGAAAGCTGCACGCCCACGCTGTAGTTCGCGCCCTCGACGAACAGGTCGTCGACGGTGGTGATCGGCGAGCCTTCCTTGACGACGACCGCCTGAATGCCGGTCGCGTAGCTGTCGGAGAAGTCGACCATCTGCGCGCGCTCTTCGGTCACGGTCATGCCGGCCATCGCAAAGTCGGCCTTGCCGGACTGCACGGCGGCGATGATGGAATCGAACTCCATGTCGTCGATCTTGAGCTTGTAGCCGAGCTTTTCGCAGACCGCGGCGGCGATGTCCGCGTCGATGCCCACGACGTCTTCGCCCTCGCGGAACTCATAGGGCGGGAAGGAGGCGTTGGTCGCCATGGTGAGCGTGTCGGCATCCGCGGCAAAGGCGGCAACCGCCATCGTCAGCATCGCAATACAAAGAACAAAGGAAATCAGCTTTTTCATTTTTTCTTCCCCCATGCTTGCTTGTTTTTTGAGAATGGCTGAATTATAGCGCATAATCATGAATGTGTCAAGGCCAATTTCCGATTTTTCTTGCATAAAAATGAGCATGTTTTTTAAAGACGCGCATATTTAAGCAGACCTTGTGCAACTGGGACGAGGCGGCGGCCTTTGTGCTTGCAAAAATCGACAAAGGCGCTATAATGGTAACAGTTTGATTGCCGGAGGGATCTCGTTTGCTTCACCTGATCGTCAACCCCATCGCCGGAAACGGGCGATGCGCCGCCCTTGCCGAAAGAATCGAGGAAGCGCTCCGGGCGAAAGGTTTTGCCTTTGAAACGCAGCGGACGCTCCGCCCCGGACACGCCGAGGAGCTCGCCCGGCGCGTCGCGCAGACGGGCGCGCCGCTCGTGCTGTGCGCCGGTGGGGACGGCACCGCTTTCGAGGCCGCACACGGTCTGATCGGCTCGAAGACGGCGCTCGGCATCCTCCCCTGCGGCACGGGCAACGACTTTACGCGCATGCTCGCCCTGCCCGCAAAGGCGGAGGAGGCGGCCCTCGCGCTGCTCAAAGGCCACGCCCAGCCGATCGACGTGGGCTACATCAACGGGCACCTGTTTCTCAACTCCTGCGGGGCCGGGTTCGACGCGCAAACCGTGCAGGCGGCGCAGAAGGCGAAATTCCTGGGCCGCGGCATGCTCCCCTACCTATACGGCGTCTTCGACACGCTCGCGCACTACAAACCGCTCGAAATGACGATTCAGACGGACGACGCCCCGCCCTTCACGCAGCGCTGCCTGCTGTGCATCGTCGCAAACGGGCAGTTCATCGGCGGCGGCATGCAAATCGCTCCGTGCGCGCGCTTCGACGACGGGCTGTTCGACCTGCTCTACGTCGACCCGCTGCCGCGCCGCAAAATCGTCCGTCTGCTGCCTGAAATGATCCGCGGAAAGCACATGCGCTTTACCGAGATCGTCCACCACATCCGCTGCCGAAGCGTGCGCATCGACTGCCCCGGCATGCTCATGCAATGCGACGGCGAGCTGCAAACGCTGAACAGCGCCTCGTTCTCGCTGACACCCGCGCGATTGCTGCTCCAGGTTCCCTGACGCCCTCACAGGATCTTCCCTTTTGCATGCAAAATCCCCCGGCGCGCGCCGGGGGATTCGTTTATGCTCAGGGTCCTATCCAGCCTTTCCTCAGCGAATCGGCAGGAGCGCAAGCTGTCCGTCTTCCTGCGTGACGCGGTAAAGCGTCTGCTTCGATAGTCCCTGCGGGAAAAACGCGGCGAAATCCCGTTCAAACGCCTCCTTCGTCCAGCAAAGGTACAGGTAATTGTAATGCGCCGCCACCTCCGCCGCCCAATCGTCGGGGTTCACGACGCGCGTCCAGATGTCGCCTGCCGCATAGGGCGCGGTGCCGACGCTCGTCCAATCCGACGGGCTGATCGCGCCGTCGGGCAGTCCCACGTCATAGCGCACGAGCCACCAGTCGTAATCCCCGCCCACGGGCGAGAGGATGTACAGGCGTTCCCCCTCCTGCAGGAGCTTTCTCGCTTCTCGTGCCGGCGCGTAGCTCTCCCTCGCGTTGGCCGTCTCCCGCGATTGCAGGGGGGCGGTCGCCTCGTGATAGAGGGTCAACCCGACGTTTTGCAGCGCGCACAGGCTTAAAAAGACGCAAGCCGCCGCTCTGAGTCCGCCCCCGCGCCGTGCGCTTTGAACGAAGCCGAGCCCTGCCGCGAAGACCAGCATCGCCAGGACGTAGGTCATCATGTACCGGCCATAGGAGGCGAGGTTTTCCGCCTCATACTCCGAGTACGCGAACAGATAGAGCGCGAGCAGCGTCCCGGCATACAGGGCGGCACCCATCGTCAACATGCCGAACGCCGTGCCCGTGCGCCGCCGCTCCGCCGGGGGCCGCTTTCGCATCAGCGCCCAGCCCGCGCACAGAAAGAGGATCAGCGCCGTGAAGGCGGTGACCGGCACCAGATAGCCCGCCAGTTCATACTCGCCCAGCGCCCGCAGGAAGTAGAGCACCGCGTTCTTTCGCGCGCCGCTCAGGCCCGTAAGGCCGCGCAGACCGTCCATCGTCCAGGAGGAACCGACGCCCGCCAGCGCCGTATGCGCCTTCCACGAAAGCAGAGCGATCAGCACCGCCCCGGCGGACAGGACGACTGCCCTGCGGTTTTTACGCGTAAAGCACAGCGCGTCCGCCGCCATCACGATCAGCGCGATCACAGCCAAGCCGACGCCGGACGACTTTGTCAGCGCGAGCAGGCAGAGCTGAGACAGAACGCAAAGCCGGCCGCACAGGCTGTCGTCCATAAAGTACGTCACGAGCGCGCCGCCCAGCAGCAGGCCGAGCATCGCGTCGACGTACAGTTCGTTGAAAAACGACGGGTAAAACGCCGTCGGCAGCAAAAGGACGTCTATAAAAAGCAGCGCCCCGGTCGCAAGCCCGCGCCGCCCCCGCGGCAGCGAAAAGAGCGGCATCACGAGCGCGAAGTAGGCCGCGTTCATGGCGATCAGCGTCGCGTCCTCCCGGAACGCGGGATAGGAGCGCGCAAAGAAGTACTGAATCAGCGACATCGCCGGTGGATAATCCTTGAACGTGGCCGCCGAGACGGGGCTCGTGTTCAGGACGTTCAGGGTCGCCATCGTCTTTGCGGTCAAACCCCAGTGCGTAAACTCGTCCCAGTTGACCAGCATGCGCCCCTTATTTTGCACAAGAGCAAAAGCAAAAAAGAGCATCCAGACGAGCAGCGCGCTAAAGGCCCCTTCGGGCACGCTTTTGCGCCTGAGCGCAAGATAGAGGAAGCAGCCAAGCCCTGCCAGCGCCAGCAGGTTGACCGCGCAAAATCCGGCATAGAGGCCGCCGAAGAGCGCGGGGACGTACAGCACGCCGACCGCGAGCCCTAGTGCCAGCGGGAAAGCCCGGGCCGCACGCACGCGCAACAGAGAAGATACCCCGAGCGCGAGCGCGGCAAGGGCGAGCCAAGGCATCAGCATTTTACCGTCCCCTTTCCGGTCACGGGCTCCCCGCTTCCATCATCGACCGGCAGATCTTCGCCATGTCCGTGACGCTCAGCAGCGTCACGGAGCCGAAAGGCGCGCCCAGCAGGCGTTCGATCGCGTAGCGGTAAATCTCCAGCTTGTCCACGATCGCGTTCAGCACGTCGCTCTCGTCCGAACCTGCGGACAGCAAAAACGCGATCTCATCGGTCAATTGCAGGCCCAAACGCAGCACGAGCTCCGCCATGCCGTCGCCCGCCGGGGTGAAGAACACGCCCTCGGCGACGCCCTCGCGCACGATGCGCCGCAGGATGGGCAGCGTCAGTTCGAGCTGACGCTGCTTCATCTTTTCGCGCATCAGGGCGCCGTCCTCTCGATAGGCCACGCGCACCAGCAGGCTGATGAAATCCGTCGAATCCGATTGCCAGATGCCGGAGCGCTGAAAGAAGGCGTTGAGCTTCTCCACCGCGCTGCCGCTGCAGGCGTCCACCGCATGCTGCGCCGCTTCGCAGGAAGCGCGCGCACGCTCCTCGCAGATCGCCTCGAGCAGCGCGAGCTTGCTCTCAAAGTGATGGTAAAAACCGCCCTTGGAAAAGTGCAGCTCGTCCAGAATATCCTGCACGGATGTCTGTTCATAGCCGCGCGCATAGAACAGCCGCTCCGCCGTTTCCAGCAGCGCCTGCCTGCGGTCATCGCCCTTACGCATGCGTGACTTCCCTCCCTGCCTTCGCCCGGTGCTTCATGTAGAGTCCTTCCCGTACCGCATACAGACTTATAGTCTGTTATGTTCCTATTATACGTGCAACCCGCCGCCCCGTCAAGCATAGAAAAACAGACCGCCGATATTTCCGGCGGTCTCAGCGTGTCACAAAATCTATCGAAGACAGACAAACCGAAAGCCGTCTGCAAGACTGTAATCGTATCGCCCGGCTAAGCCGGGCGGGCGGGGCTTTTCCCGTAGCAAAACGAAGTTTTGCGGAGCGAAAAAATGACCCGTAATCTCGACAAAGTGGCGGTTGCCACTTTGTCGACGCGCTGAGACCGCCGATATTTCCGGCGGTCTCTGGCTTAATTATAGTATATTTCCTTCTGAACGGCTCTATACGTCGTCTGCCATAGTTTTTCGCGGCGCAGCTCAATGCCGTTCGCGTCGTAGAACACCTTGTACGTATCGACGACATAGCCGGTGCGTTTCTTCTTCGCCACCTTGCTAGCGCCCCGCGCCATCGACTCGTCGCGGGTGTAGATCACCTCGTCGGACGGCGTCAGCGTGCGGAGGGTCTCGGAGTACAGGTCGATCGACGAGCCGTTCTCCAGCATCTTGCCGTAGACCTCGACCGTGACCTTCTGATCCTCGTACCACGCGAGGATGAAGACCGGGAAGTCCGTGTTGTTGCGGAAGACGAAGTCCAGCCGCGGCCAGTCCACGGCCGCGTCCTCCCCCTTGGGCACGTACGTGCTCGGCCAGGAGTGCTGCGAGCGATCCACGATTTCCAGGTTCGCGCGGACGACCGCGTTAAAGAGCGTCGAGGAGGTCTGGCACACGCCGCCGCCCGTATCGTCGATCAACTGACCGCCGGAGATGGCGCCCGCCTCTTTATAACCCTTGGCCTTGGTGCGCTGACCCGTGCATTCGTTGAAGGAGAGCGTCTCGCCGGGCATGACGACCCGACCGTTGAGCGCTTCGGACGAAAGGGCGATGTTCGTATTGCGGTTGTTGTCCTTCGTCGTCTCCGTCGTAAAGGAAGATATGCGGCCGAACATCGGGGCCAGCATCGCCTGCGTGACCGCCGGTTGGACGCTCGCACCCGTGACCTCGATCACCGCGTCGTAACGGCCGGCGTCCAGCGCCTCCACGACGTCGCGATACAGCTTATCCGCGTCCGCGGCATAGCCTACCTGCTCCGGGGTGAAGACGAACGTCTTCGTCACCGGGTCAAAGGCGTACAGCGTCGCGTCCGTCGCGGGCTGGTCGATGCGGGCGACGACCACGTCCGTCAGCTCGCGCACCTTGCCCTTGTCGTATCCGAGCCCGGTTTCAAAGGACGCCCCGCCGGTCTTCAGCATCTGAATGTCGCTGTAGCGCTGCTTCAGGCTTCCGCGCCGTCCCAGCGCATAGGCCCTGGCGAGGACCTCCTGCGTGTCGAATCGGATCGGAACCTCATCGGACGTGATCCGCCACTTTTTGTCGCCATACGTAATGCCGATGGCGAAGGCCTCGCTCTGCTGCAGGGTGTGCGATTCAAGGGCGGCCTGGGCTTCCCCCATCGTCATGCCGCCGATCTCCGTGCCGTTGACGCGGATGCCCGGGTAGAACGTATCGACAGCGACCTGCCGGGAAACCTCCTGAAACTGCTGATAGACCTTGTACTCCTGCGCAACCCACCAGGATATCAGCGAAAGGAGCCCTACGCACACGAAGACGACCGGTATCGTCCAATAGGGAAAGACCTTTTTTTCTTCTCTTTCGTACGCGTTTCGCGGGGGCGGCATGCGCCGCACCTGCGTGTTTCTTTGGCTCGATTCGCTGCCCGGACGCTGAAAGCGGTTCAATTCGCCGCCCGGCCTTCCCGGCGTTTTCTGGCTCGGCATGTCGCGGGGTCTCCTTCTCGATGCGTTTATTGATCGCCCTTTTCAGCCAAGAGCTCCTGCTCGTGCATCCTGTAGGAAAGGATATGCAGGGTGTCGCTCAGGTGAACGTTGACGACGGGGAAATTTTCGGGGGTGCTCAGGTCGACCGGCGCAAAATTCCAGATGGCGCGCACACCGCCCTGGATCAGCCGGTCGCACATCTGCTGCGCCGCCGCATGGGGCACGGCGAGCACGGCGATGTCGACACCGTGCGATGCGAGCCAGCCGTCCAGCTTTTCAATCGGCTGCACGACGATGCCGTGCACGTCGATGCCGACGAGCGCGGGCGAAACGTCGAACATCGCCTGCACCTTGAAGCCTTCGCGCGCAAAAGAGGAGTAATTTGCCACCGCGCGGCCGATATTGCCCGCGCCGATGATGATGACGTGGTACTCGCGCGTAATTCCCAAAATTTCTGCGATGCGCATTTTCAGTTCAGATACATGGTACCCAAACCCCTGCTGGCCGAAACCGCCAAAGCAGTTAATATCCTGCCGAATCTGAGAGGCAGTTAATCCCATTCGTTCGCCAAGCTCCTGAGACGAAATACGGGTAACGCCTGCTTTTTCTAATTCGCGCAGGTGCCTGTAATAGCCCGGCAGGCGGCGGACAACGGCGTCGGAGACGCGGGAACGGTAGGCCATCTGCTTGCACCCCACTCACTTCATTGTCATTCCGGCTGTTATGATGACATCCGTACTGCTTAGTATAACAGCTTCTTTTTTTGTGCGCAAGGGGAAAATCCATCGGAATTGTCTGAGGATTCACAAAATTTCGCCCGGCAGTCCGCGCTTCAAATGCAGCGATCCGCCGAAAAGCAGCGCTTTCGGCGGATCGTATTCACGAAAACATGCGTTCCAGCTCTTCATAGCGTTCGTGCGTGATGAGCGCATCCTGCTGCGTGCCGCAAAGGCGAACCACGTAGGTCCATCGTCCATACGGCGTGATGCTGTCGATCTCGTGCAGGTTGATGATGTAGGACTTGTGACAGCGGTAGAAAATTTCCGGGTCCAGCCGCGCCTCGATGTCGCCCAACGACTCGCTCGTCACGAAGCGGCCGCCGCCCTTCATGTAAAGGACGGTCGCGCGGTTTTCGCGCTGAACGAGCAAAATATCCTCCATCGCGACGAAGTTGACGCCCTCGCGGTGGCGAAGCATGAGCCTTCCCGCCGCCGCCTTCGCCCGGGGCGCCGCGTTCTGCGTGGGGTTGGGCACCGGTTCGTCCTGCGCGCGCCGCAGCAGCACGTCCTGCGCGCGCTCGAGCGTCTTCATCACGCGTTCGAGCTTAAACGGTTTGACCAGATAGTCGAACGCATACACCTCAAACGCGTCGGCCATGTACTGATCATGGGCGGTGGCGAACACCAGAATGATGGAAGGGTCCGTATCCTGAATGACGCGCGCCGCTTCCACGCCGGTCATTTCCGGCATTTCCACGTCCAGGAAGACGAGCTGGGGCTTTTCCTGCTCCACCTTTTCGAGCAGTTCTTTGCCGTTCGTCGCCTCGCCGCGCAACTCAAAGCCCTCCACGCGCTCGATCATCTTGCGCATGATGGTCCGCATGCCCGCGTCGTCATCCGCTATGACCACCGGTATCTTTTCACTCATCGCATCCGCATCCTTCGTCTGTCCTGAGGTTTTACGAGTATTTCAGAGAGAATGATGCCCCGCAGCAGCTCCTGCGCCTCGTCCTGCGCGTCCTGCGAATATTGAGGAGGCTGCGGCGCCGCATGGGAGGGCTGCACGAAGTCGTGGCACGGGTCCTCGCCCTCGCCCGCCCGTTCCATTTCCTCCTGCGTCACGGTTCGCGGCTGCATGCGGTTCATCCGCTCCGCATCCAGGCGGTGTTCCACGCGCGCGGAGCGTTCGGCCGCCGCGGTTTCCCTCGGAATCGGAGCGCTGCCTTCCTTCTTGTACATCCGCTTGTGCGAAGAAACAGGCTGCTCCTTCACCGTCGGCATCTCCTCGGGGTCTTCGCTGATCTCCCTGGCCGCTTCGGCGAAGCGTCCCAGCATCTGCTGCCATTCTCCCTGAGGCGCGCGCGGCATCGTCTTTGCGGCCTGGCCCGCGCTGCTCTTCACCTGCTTTTGGCTGGCGCGAACGATCGCCCATACGACAAGGCCGATGACAATTAAAACATCCACGCGTCGTCCCCCTTTCCAACAGACCGGGGCCCATGGGCCCCGGTCCTCAAGCTGCGTTCCAACCGATTACTTCTTGTTCGGGCGCGGCGGCTCGGCCTGCCCGCCCTCGGGCTTGCCGATCTTGGCGATCGCGTCGCGCATCGTGGTGTCGGCGATGGTGTTCTGCATCTGATAGTAGTCCATGACGCCCATCTTGCCCTCGCGAAGCGCGGTCGCCATCGCGCGCGGCACCTCCGCCTGCGCCTCGACGACCTTCGCCTGCATCTCCTGCACGGCGGCTTTCATTTCCTGCTCGCGCGCCACGGCCATCGCGCGGCGTTCCTCGGCCTTCGCCTGCGCGATGCGCCGGTCCGCCTCCGCCTGGTCCATCTGAAGCTGCGCGCCGATGTTGCGTCCAACGTCCACGTCCGCGATGTCGATCGAGAGGATCTCAAACGCGGTGCCCGCGTCCAGACCCTTGGATAGCACCGTACGGCTGATCAGGTCGGGGTTCTCCAGCACCGACTTGTGCGATTCGGCGGAGCCGACCGTCGTGACGATGCCCTCGCCGACGCGGGCGACGATCGTTTCCTCGCCGGCGCCGCCGACCAGGCGCTCGATGTTCGCGCGCACGGTCACGCGCGCCTTGGCGCGAAGCTCGATGCCGTCCTTCGCGATCGCCGCGACGATCGGCGTTTCGATGACCTTGGGGTTGACGCTCATCTGAACGGCCTGCAGCACGTCGCGTCCCGCCAGGTCGATGGAGCGCGCCTCTTCAAAGTTCAGGTCGATGTTCGCGCCCTGCGCCGTGATCAGCGCGCGGATCACGCGGTCCACGTTGCCGCCCGCGAGGAAGTGCGCTTCCATTTCACCGATGTCCGGCTGAAGACCGGCCTTTACGGCCATGATCAGCGGCTGCACGATGCGCGCCGGCGCGATTCGACGAAAGCGCATGCCCACCAGCGTACCGATCGACACCTTGACGCCCGACGCGCGGGCAGATATCCACAGCCCCAGCGGTACAAAGCTCAGGAACGTGATGACCACGACCGCCACCAGGACAATCAAGAGAACCATCCAAACCATTTCCATAGGTCAACCCCCTTTTTCCCATACGAGTCCTTTATATGCACGCCTCTTCGGCGGGCACTACCCCATTGAGCGCGGGCCCCATCTCACTCGGCCTTTGCCTTGGCCTTGCGAACCACGATGCGCCTTCCCTCCACGGACACGATCTGAATGTCGCTGTCCGCTTCCAGGAACTCGCCCTCCGTCACCACGTTGAGACGAACGCCCTCGAACTCCCCGATGCCGGACGGGCGCAGCACCGTGCGCGCCTTGCCCTCCTTGCCCAGCAGCACCTGCATGTCCTCGTAGCCGTTTTCGCCGCCCTCGTCCAGGGCGGTGTTATTGAGGATCAGGGGCGAGTTGGAAAGCGCCCCCTTGGCCGCTGAGCGCAGGGAAAGCGATATGGCGATGGCCACGATCGCGATGATGATGATGAGCACCCCCAGCGCCGCCATCATGCCGTGGGTCATGATCGTCACGCCCACGCCGATGGCCAGCAGCACCAGGCCCGAAATGCCCGGCACGCCGAACCCCGGAAGGAAAACCTCTAAAATCACGAGCCCTGTCCCAACCACGAGGCAAAGCAGAATCGGCAGGTTGGTTACGAGAAATTCTACCATCGCTATGCACACCTTTCAGCTATTGCGTTAGCCAGAGTATAGCATGCTTTTTTGCAGAAGCAAAGAAGAAAGCGCTCAATTATACACTTTGACGTTCAAAACCTCACAGTCCGGGAAGGATTTGCGCCAGCGCGGCCACGTCTCGCTCGTACACAGGCCCCAGGCTTCGGTTGTAGAGCAGGCTCGCCGGATGATAAAGCGCGAACACGGGGCAAGGAACCTCCCTCGCCTCCACCAGCGTTCCGTGCACCGCGCCGATCGTCTGTCTGCCGCCGGTCACCGCGCCCAGCGGCACGTTGCCCAGCGTCGCGATGCATTTGGGCTTTACGAGCTCGATTTCGCGCAGCAGCCAGGGACGCATCAGCGCGATTTCTTCCTTCGTCGGCGGGCGGTTGGACACGCGGCCCGCAGGCGACGTCTTCGTGGGCCTGAACTTTACGGCGTTGGTGATGTAAAGCGCATCGCGGGAAAGCCCCGCCATCGCGAGAAACACGTCCAGATTCTTCCCCGCCCTGCCGACGAAGGGACGCCCCTGCATGGCCTCCTGCTCGCCCGGCGCTTCGCCGACGAGCATCAATTTCGCCCCGGCAGCGCCCTCCCCGTATACGATTCGCCGCTCGTCGCCCACGTATACCGAGCGCACGAATCGCAGCAGCTCGTCGCGGTATTTCGCCATGCTGTCCGCCATGTAAACCCTCCCTATAACTCCGTATCCTGCGCCCCCAGCGATTTCAGCTTGTCGCGCACCGCCTGAAAGTCTTCCCAGGCGGGCCGCTTTTTGCTCTCGTCGCGCAAAAGGGCCGCGGGATGAAAGGTGGGCATGAGCCACACGCCCTTGCGCTCGACCCATTTGCCCCGGTCGCGCGTGATTCGCGTCTCCTCGCCCAGGATCGCTTTGGCGGGCGTCGCGCCCAGCAGCACGATGACCTGCGGACGGACGAGCGCCACCTGTGCGCGCAGGTAGGGCATGCAGGCCGCGGCCTCATCCGGGGCGGGCACGCGATTGTGCGGCGGCCTGCACTTGACGACGTTCGCGATGTAGACGTCCTCCCGCGCAAGTCCGATGGCCGCGAGCATCCTGTCCAAAAGCTGCCCCGCCGCGCCGACGAAGGGACGCCCCGTCAGGTCCTCCTGCGCGCCGGGCCCCTCTCCGATGAACATGAGGCGCGCGTGCAGATTGCCCTCTCCGGGCACGACGTTCGTGCGCCCGGCCGAAAGGCCGCACGCCTTGCAGCCATAAATTTGATCCATCAGCGTTGGCCACGAGGTCTTCATTCGTATCCCCTCCGCGCTTCGGTTGTGTATTAGTATAACACAAGCGGCATGCCCCGTAAACAAAACTGCCGGGCGGCGAAGCAAATTCTTCGCCGCCCGGCTACGTCGTCTTTACTTTTTTAACGATCCCGTGCAGGTGCGAACGCCGTCTTTCCGCCCGCCGCTACAAACCGGCGCGCCCCTCCGGCGTACCGTTTGCTCATCGGTTGTCCGTCGCGTCCACGACGACCGCCTCCGTGATGTTTTCGCTGATGCCCGCGAAGGTCGTCTGCAGGTCCTGCCGCAGCCAGGTGTACAGGCTGGAAAGCAGCAGCATAAGAATGACGATCGCCAGCGACGCCGCGGCGACGCCGAAAAAATCCAGCACGCTGGCCGCGATCTTAAACCCCGTATGCGGCTTATGCTCGGTCATATGCTTCACTCCTTTAGGTCATGCGCCCATGGTTTCCTCAAATACTAGACGCCTCGCCCCTCCGGTTTGTTGCACTTTTTTTCAGTGCATCGACCAATCCTTGGGCACCTCCGGCGGTTCGTCGGTCGCGATGGAAAACGCGATGTTCGTGGCGTGGTCGGCCACGCGCTCCAGGTTGGAAAGAATGTCCGAGAAGAGCATGCCCGAGCGCGGCGTGCACAGGCCCTTGGACAGACGGTCGATATGGCTCTGCTGGAGTTCCTTTTCCATGTCGTCGATCTCGTCCTCGAGCTCTAGCGCGTCGGCCAGATGCTCGCGCGTGCGCGTATGAAAGATTCCCTGCGAAAGCGTCAGAAGCTGCAAGACCCTTCCCCACATGTCCTCAAGCTCCGAGATGCCCTGCTCGGAGAACGAAATGCCGTCGCGGATGCGCGCCTGCGCAAACTCGGCCATGTTCTCCGCGTGATCGCCGATTCGCTCGATGTCGTTGATCACGTGGTACAGCGAGCCCACGAGCGCCGCGTCCGAACCGGTGATGTCCTGCTGCCCGATCTGGATGAGATAGGTCGTGATCTCGTGGTTGAGGAAGTTGACCGTGTCCTCGTGCTGCGCGACCTCCGCCGCCTTGCCGCCATCCTGATCGATAAAGGCACGCATGGAGCGCTCCATGTTCTCCACCGCGATCTGCCCCATGCGCTCCGTCTCCTTGACGGCCTGCGCCACGGCGATCGAGGGCGTGGCGAGCATGCGCGGGTCCAGGAAATTTACGCGGCGCTCGACGTTTTCATCGGGCTTGTCCACCGCATGGACGAGCGCCCCGCTCATCCGAACCAGCAGCGGCGCAGCGCCAAAGAGCAGCACGATTTCGACCAGCTTGATGAGCATGTTCGCGTTCGCGATCTCGCGCTTGATGTCCCCGCCGCTCACCGCGCGCATCCAATCCGCGAGCGGGATGAACTGCAGGGCGATGAGCATGATCGTGGAGCCGATCACGTTGTAGAGCAGGTGGATCATCGCGGCGCGCCGCGCCGTCGGCGTGGTGCCGACGGAGGCGAGCACGGCGGTAATGCACGTGCCGATTGCGCAGCCCAAGGAAATATAGATCGCCATCTCCAGCGTCACCAGGCCCTGCGCCGCGAGAAGCTGTGTAAGCACGACCGACGCGGAGGAGCTCTGAATGATACACGTGACCACCACGCCGATCAGCATCGCCGTCACCGGCGTGGAGGCGGCCGTATGGATCACCTGGATGAACGTCTCGTTTGTGCGCATGGGGCCCATGGCATCCGACATCATGTCCATTCCGACGAACAAAATACCGAATCCGGCCAAGACGATGCCGATTTTCTGCAAAGCGGGGCGCTTGATGAACATGAACATCACGACGCCCATCAGCAGAATCACCGGCGCGATTTCGGAAAGCTTAAAGGCCGCGAGCTGCGCGGTGATGGACGTGCCGAAGTTCGCGCCCATGATGACGCCGCTGGCCTGCAGGAGGTCCATCAGCCCCGCGTTGACGAAGCCGACGACCATGACCGTCGTGGCGGAAGAGGACTGGATGATCATCGTGAAGGCGGCGCCGACCAAAACGCCCATCAGGCGGTTTTTCGTCAGGATTTCGAGCAGGCGGCGCATGCGGTCCCCCGCGACGCGCTCCAACCCGTCGCCCATCATCTTCATGCCGTAGAGAAAAAGACCCAAGCCCCCCATTAAGCCTGCGATCATGCTGAGCATATTCGACCTCCCACGCGAGACCGTTCCCCCGCGCTTTTCCCATCTTACTTTATCGTTATAAATATTTTACAGGGGCCTTGCAAACCTTGTCAAGGGATGTCGAAATTTTACGAACATTTTACACTTCGCCCTATCAAAGGTAATCGAGCCACGGCGCGTCCGGCTCCTCCCGGCCGGTGAGCTGTCCGGCGCTCTGCATGGACGGAAAGCCCTGCTGGCGCAGCGCCTCGTACACGACGATCGCCACCGAATTGGACAGGTTAAGCGAACGCGCCCCCTCTACCATCGGTATGCGGATACAGCGCTCGTATACGCGGGAGAGCAGATTTTCCGGCAGACCGCGCGATTCGCGCCCGAAGACGAGGAACGCGTCCCGGGGATACGCGACGGACGCATAATCGTGCGGCGCTTTCGTCGTCGCGTAATAGAACGCCCCTTCCGGGTAGCATTTGAGCATCGCCTCAAAGGACGCGTGCACCCGGACGGTGACCATGGGCCAGTAATCGAGCCCCGCGCGCTTCAGGTATTTATCCTCCAGCTTAAAGCCGAGGGGCTCCACCAGGTCGAGCGTGCACCCCGTCGCCGCGCAGGTGCGCGCGATATTGCCGGTATTTTGCGGAATTTCCGGTTCAACCAAAACGATATGCAAAATCTTTTCCTCCTATTCAAACCGTAAAAGCGGCGCCCGGCCAGAGGCCGGGCGCCGCAGCGTGTCGACAAAGTGGCATACGCCGCTTTGTCGAGTTTGCGGGTAATTTTTTCGCTCCGCAAAACTGCGTTTTGCTCCGGAAAAAGCCCCGCCCGCCCGGCAAAGCCGGGCGATACGATTGCAGTCTTGCAGACGGCTTTTGGTTTCTCTGTCTTCGATGGGCTGTATCAGCAATCTATGGCGCCCGGCCAGAAGCCGGGCGCCGGTAGGATTCCTCAGTTTTCGCCCTCCTGCGCGCAAAGCGCATACAGCGATTCGTAGACGATGCACTTGCGGATCTCCATCTCCAGATCGAAGAACTCCTTTAAATCCTCTTTTGCGACGAGCATGTGGTTCTTCGTGTGCAGCTCCACCTCGCCCTGAGTCATCTGCGTCTTGGGGTAGGCCAGCAGGCGCATGTGATGGGGGTTTAGCACCTGAAGCACGTAGCTCATGTCCGGTTCGTCGCGCTCGAAGATGTTTCGCAGCGCGTTTTCCAGCCGCTCGCTGCCATACCGCCATACCTCATCCAAAAACCGCTCGCCCTGCGGCATCCGCATGGAGAGGAGGCACACCGGCCACTGGGGCCTGATCTGAAGCCGAAGCATTTCCACGCGGCGATCCAGATCGGCCGTCTCAAAGTGCGTGCCCTGTAAAATCGTGTGAAAGAAATCCGCCTGAAGCATGGGCAGGACGTCGTCCAGATCCGCTTCCTGCTCGCGCTCGACGAGCGTGCGGCGCGTAATGCCGATTTCCCGGCGCAACCGCGCGTGATCTCCGGCGGCCTCCATGCCGACAATCTCCTGATGGGTCGATAGAAATGTGAAAAAATCCTGCCCCGCGTCTTTGGGCAGCAGGTACGCGACGGCATCAGCCTCCTGACGGTTCAGGCGCCGCTTTGCTTCCTCGACATCGCTCAGCAACAGCGGTTCTTCAAAGCCCAGCTTTTCCCACTCCGGGAAGCTCTTAAAAGCTTCGCGGACGTCTTCCTGATCCGTTACGAGCATCAATTTGTACATGGATTCCCTCCATAACCTTTGAGTGGGCATGTCAGTACCATTGGGCCAGCCTTTACCGTTGTTTATTGTACCTCACTCTTTCTGCAAAAACAAGGTAAAATCATTTTTTCAAGAAAGGGGGTGCACTTTCATGCATCCCCTTTAGGAATTGTGCTCAATCTTGAAGACCCAGCCGACGGAAGATGTCGTCCACATGCGTGTAGTGATAGGCGAGGTTGAAGCAGTCGTCCAGCTCCGCCTGCGTCAAGCGCTCCTGAACCACCGGCTCCTTTTCGATCAGCGACTTGAAGGGCACCTGCTCTTCCCAGGCGCGCATCGCATTCTTCTGCACCACGTCGTACGCCGTCTCGCGCAGCATGCCCTTTTCGATCAGGGTGAGCAGCACGTGCTGGGAAAAGATCAGGCCCATGGACTTGTCCATGTCCCTAAGCATGTTCTCGGGGTACACGAACAGGTCGCCCAGAATGCCGCACAGCTTGTTAAGCATGTAGTCGAGCAACTCCGTCGCGTCCGGCAGGATGATGCGCTCGGTCGAGGAGTGCGAAATGTCGCGCTCATGCCAGAGCGTGATGTTCTCCAGCGCGGTCACGGAGTAGCCGCGGATGATGCGCGCGAGGCCGCAGATCTGCTCGCAGTTGATGGGGTTGCGCTTGTGCGGCATGGCCGACGAGCCCTTCTGTCCCTTGCGGAACGGCTCCTCCACCTCGCGCAGCTCGGTCTTCTGCAGTCCGCGCACCTCGGTGGCGAACTTTTCCAGGCTGGATGCGATGATCGCAAACGTGGTCATCAGCTCCGCGTGGCGGTCGCGCTGAAGCACCTGCGTGCTGATTGGCGACGCCGAGAGCCCCATGTGCTCGCAGACGTACTGCTCCACGAACGGGTCGACGTTCGCGTAGGTGCCGACCGCGCCGGAAATTTTGCCCACGGCTATGGTTTTATGCGCATGCTCGAGGCGGTCGAGGTTGCGCTTCATTTCGGCGTACCACAGCGCGAACTTGAGGCCCAGCGTCGTGGGCTCGGCATGCACGCCGTGCGTGCGGCCCATGCAGGGCGTCATCTTATACTTCTTGGCCTGGCGCGCGAGCATGTCGATGAACGCGTGCATGTCCGCCTCCAGGATGTCGCAGGCCTTGCTGAGCAGAGAGGAAAGCGCGGTGTCCACCACATCCGTGCTGGTGAGGCCAAAATGCAGGTACTTCGATTCGTCGCCCAGGCTCTCCGCCACGCAGCGCGTGAACGCGACCACGTCGTGACGGGTGGTCTCCTCGATCTCCTCGATCCGCTCTACCGTGAACTTCGCGTTTTCGCGCATCCTGCGCGCCGCCTCCGCCGGTACTTTGCCCAACTGCACCCATGCGTCGGTGGCGTTCAGCTCGACCTCCAGCCAGGTCTGAAACTTTCTTTCTTTCGTCCACAGGGCCGCCATTTCAGGCCGGGTGTAGCGGTCGATCATTTCTTTTCTCCTCCCATGAGGCGGTGCAGAATCTCCTGATAGGCCTCCTCCACGTCGCCCAGGTCGCGGCGGAAGCGGTCCTTGTCCAGCTTTTCGCCGGTCTTGGAATCCCAGAAGCGGCAGGTGTCGGGCGAAATCTCGTCCGCCAGCACGATGCGCCCGTCGAAGCGGCCGAACTCCAGCTTGAAGTCGATCAGCTCGATGTTCAGGTCCTTCAAATAATCGGTAAGCACCTCGTTGACCTTCAGCGCCATGGAAGCGATCTCGTCCATCTCTTCCTTCGTCGCCAGCCCCATCGCGGCGATGTGCGTCTCGTTGATCATCGGATCGCCCAGCTCGTCGTTCTTGTAGCAATATTCCAGCACGGTGCTCTTAAGCTTCGTGCCTTCCGGATAGCCGATGCGCTTGGAGAGGCTGCCCGCGGCGATATTGCGCACGATGACCTCGATCGGCACGATCTGCACGCGGCGGACCAGCGTGTCTCGCTCGCTGAGCTGCTCCACCAGATGGCTTTCCACGCCGTGCTCCTTCAGCAGCGTCATCAGGTGATTGCTGACCACGTTGTTGATGACGCCCTTGCCCACGATCGTGCCCTTCTTCAGGCCGTTGAAGGCGGTCGCGTCGTCCTTATAGTGAATAATCGCGAGCGTCGGATCGTCCGTCGCAAAGACCTGCTTGGCCTTGCCCTCGTACATCATTTCGCGCATCTGTGCCATGTTTTTCATCCTCCAGCATTCATGCGGTGATTTGTTTGTTCCACGGGTTATTGTATCAGACTTTCCCGGCGCATTCAAGAGAGATATTGAACAATTTTCTCAATATTTTATAGAACGTTCGTCTTTTTACGAGGCGCTCCGTCCTTTCCCTCATAAAAACGCTTCAGGCATTCCGCCAGCGCCTCGGGCGCCTCGACGTTCGCCTCATGGCCCGCGCCCTCGATCCACCCTAGCTGCGCGCCCCTGATTTCCCCGGCAAGTTGCCTTGCCGCCTTGCGATTCGCGCCGTCCTTCGTACCACAGAGCACCAGCGTGGGGCAGGTCACATCCCGCAGGCCCGCGCTCAGGTCGATATGCCGCATGGAGCGCGTAAGCTCCATGAATTCGCGCTTGCAAAACCCAGTCGATGCAAAGGCCTTCTCCGGCATGAGGCGGAAGATGCCGTCCTGAATCTTCAGAAGGGTCTTCGGCATCCTAAACTGCGGGGCGATCAGCACGAGCGTGCGAACGCCCTTCGGGTGCTCAACGGCGTATTGCAGCGCGAGCACCGCGCCCAGCGACAGGCCGCACAGATCGACGGGCTGCGAAAGCGCCCGGCAGTGCGCCGAAAACGCGCGATATAGCTGCGCGTAAGTAACCTCGCCGCCTTGCAGCAGCGCGACAAGCTCCGGGCAGTCGACGTCCCCCCGCAGCGTCAGCCGCGAAAGCGTCCGCTCCCAACCGGACGCCGCCTGTCCCAATCCGTGCACAAACACGAACGGCATGCGCATCCCCCCGCTTTCCTGTAAATTCCGATCATTCGTGCAGCTCCAGCGGCAGGCCGTCCGGGTCGTGAAAGAACGTCATGCGTCCGCCCGTGTAAGCGTCCACGCGAATGGGCTCCGTCTCGATCCCCAGCAGCCGAAGCTGCGCCGCCGTCCGTTCCACGTCTTCCACCCGAAACGCCAGATGCCGAAGACCGCAGGCCTCCGGGTAGCTCGGGCGCTTCGGCGCGCCCGGCACGCAGAAGAGCTCCAGCTCGCAGTCGCCCAGCGCAAGGTCGAGCTTGACGTCGCCCCGCTCCGGCCTCGCGTTTTCGCGCACGACGGCGAAGCCCAGAAGATCGACGTAGAAGCGCCTTGATTTTTCATAGTCGCTCGCAATCACGGCGACGTGATGAATGGCATTCAGGTTCATTTCGCCTTCCTCTTTTCTTCCTATTCAAAATAAACGGCGGCGACCGTCGCGTACCCGTCGAAAGCGTCCGTGCCGTACAGCAGCGCAAAGGCGTCCGTCTGACGGTTCAGGCCCCGCTCCTTTACCACGCTTCCGGGGATTTCAAGCATCACTTGCACCCCGATGATTTCTGATGGATCGCGCCCCTGCAATTCCTGTCGCACCTTGCCATCCGCCACCCGAAACCTCGCCGCTTTCCTTCCGGCGCTCTCCTCCAGATGAACGGTTAAATACCCAGCTTCCGCCTCCTGCTCGTAGCCGCTCGCCGAGCAGCCCAGCACGATGGACGCGCTGTACCCCTCCGGTCCGCGCAGTGCCAGGGCCAGCGCGGAGAGGGCCAGCAGCGCGAGCGCCGTTAACAGGATCATTCGCTTTCTGTTCATCGTGAAACTCCTTTCGGCCCCTCTCAATGCGGCCCGTTCAGCCCCATTATACGGTCTTCGCGCGGCGCTGTAAAGAAAAGCAGCAAAGCGAACCGCGCTTTACTGCTGCTGTATGAGTGTTTATGCGCCTGTCCCCTCCGGCGTCATGCGGACCGGAACGCCCCGCTGCGCGAGGTAGCGCTTAACGTCCGCAATTTTGTATGTGCCGAAGTGAAAGAGCGAGGCCGCGAGCACCGCGTCCGCGTGCCCCTGATCGATCGCGTCGTAGAAGTGCTCCAGCTTGCCCGCGCCGCCCGAGGCGATGACCGGGATGCGCACCGCGTCTGCAATCGCCCGCGTGACGCGCAGGTCGTAGCCGTTTTTCGCGCCGTCCCCGTCCATGCTGGTGAGCAGAATCTCGCCCGCGCCCAGCCGCTCGACCTTTGACGCCCACTCCACAGCGTCGAGCCCGGTATTCACGCGCCCGCCGTTGACGTAGACGTCCCATCCGCTGCCGTCCGCCCGCTGTTTTACGTCCATGGCGACGACCACGCACTGGCTGCCGAAGCGGCTCGCCGCCTCGCTGACGAACGACGGGTTGCGAACAGCGGGCGAGTTTACGCTCACCTTGTCCGCACCGAGGCGCAGCAAATCGCGAATCTGCTCAAGGCTCGTGATGCCCCCGCCCACGGTGAAGGGGATGAATACCTGCTCGGCCACGCGCGCGACCACGTCCAGCAGGGTCGCCCTGCCCTCGTGCGAGGCGTTGATGTCCAGCAGCACCAGCTCGTCCGCGCCCGCCGCGTCGTAGGTGCGCGCGCACGCCACCGGGTCGCCCGCGTCGCGGATGGAGACGAAGTTGACGCCCTTGACGACGCGTCCGTCCCGAATGTCCAGGCAGGGGATGATCCGCTTGGTCAGCATGTCAGCATTCCCCCTTCAGCAGGGCAAAGTTTTTGAGCATCTGGAGCCCCGCCGCGCCGGATTTTTCCGGGTGAAACTGCGTGCCGTAGACGTTTCCCCGGCGCACGGCGGCCGTAAAGGGCGCGCCGTAATCGCAGGTCGCGATCGTCCACGCGTCCGACACCTCGGCCGCGTAATACGAATGCACAAAGTACACGTAGGGCGATTCAGGGAGGCCCTCGAACAGCGGATTAGGCCGCAGGGTCAGGTTGTTCCATCCCATGTGCGGCACCTTGAGCCCGCTCTTTGGAAAGCGCGTCATCGTCGAGGGGATGATGCCCAGCCCCTCAAAGCGCCCGCCCTCCTCGCTGGAGGCGAAGAGCAGCTGCATGCCCAGGCAGATGCCCAGCAGGGGCTTTCCGGCGTCGGCCGCCTCCAGCACCGCCTTATCGAGTTCCCTCCGTTTGAGCTGCGCCATGGCGTCGCCGAACGCCCCGACGCCCGGCAGGATGATGCTCTCCGCCGCCGAAAGCGCCGCGCGCTCGTCGGTGATGGCCGCCTCGTATCCCAGAAATTCCAGCGCCTTTTGCACGCTGCGCAGGTTGCCCATGCCGTAATCGATGATGGCGATCATGCGCCGCACCTCCTTGGGGCCAGGCCCCGTTTTGCGCCGGGGAAACGGCGCGCCTTCAACCGCTGCGCCGCTTACAAAATCAGCTCGTGCAGGCCCAGCGCCTCGACCTCACGGCCCTGTTTGGAAAGCTTCACGCACTTCACCAGCAGGGTCGCCGTGTCCAGGCTCGTGATGCAGGGCACGCCGTATTCCACCGCCATGCGGCGCAGGCGGAAGCCGTCGCGCTGCGGATCGCGCCCGTGCGTGGGCGTCGTGATGATGAGCTTGATCTTCCCGCTGTCCAGCAGCTTGCTCAGCGCCTCGTGGTCCTCGCTGGGCTTCGGCACCTTGCTCGCCGCGATGTAGTTGTGGTTCAGGTGGTTGGCCGTGCCCGCCGTGGCGTACAGGTCAAAGCCCATCTGGTCGAGCCGCTCCGCCAGCCCCAGCACCTCCTGCTTGTCGTGGCGGGAGATGGAAAGCAGCACGCCGCCCTCCTGCGGGATCAGCATCTTCGTGGACTGGAAGCCCTTGAGATACGCTTCCTCCGCCGTCTTCGCAAGCCCCAGCACCTCGCCGGTGGACTTCATCTCCGGCCCAAGCGAAACCTCGACCTCCGGCAGCTTTTCAAAGGAGAAGACCGGCATCTTGACCGCGATGCTCGGCGCAGGCGGATACAGGCCCGTGCCAAAACCGAAGGTCGGCACCTTCTCGCCCAGCGAGGCGCGGACGCCCAGCTCGACGAGCGGAATGCCCGTCACCTTGCTGATGTACGGAATCGTGCGCGAGGAGCGCGGGTTGACCTCGATGATGTACAGGTCGCCCGCGTGCTGGATGAACTGGATGTTCACCAGGCCCTTCACGTGCAGCGCGCGCGCGATGCGGACGGTGTAGTCCGTCACCATGCGCTGGATGCGCGGGGCGAGCGTCTGCGGCGGGTAGACCGAGATCGAGTCGCCGGAGTGAATGCCCGCGCGCTCGATGTGCTCCATGATGCCGGGGATCAGCACGTCCTCGCCGTCGCAGATGGCGTCCACCTCGATCTCCTGGCCCAGCAGGTACTTATCGACCAGAATCGGGTGCTCCTGCACGTTCAGGTTGATGATCTTCATGTACTCGCGGATGGACTGCTCGTCGTAGGCGATCTCCATGCCCTGGCCGCCGAGCACATAGCTGGGGCGCACCAGCACCGGGTAGCCGAGCTGCTCCGCGGCCGCCACCGCCTCTTCCTCGGTGAACACCGTGGTACCGCTGGGCTGGGGGATTGACAGGGAGCTCAGCAGCTCGTTGAACAGCTCGCGATCCTCCGCCGCGTCGATGTCGGAAAGGTCCGTGCCCAGGATCGGATAGCCCGCCTGCTTCACGAACTTCGCCAGCTTGATGGCCGTCTGCCCGCCGAACTGGCAAACGACGCCGACCGGGCGTTCGATCTCCAGCACGTTCCACACGTCCTCCGCGGTCAGCGGCTCGAAGTACAGGCGGTCGGAGGTGTCGAAGTCGGTGGAGACGGTCTCCGGGTTGTTGTTGATGATGACGGTGTCGAAGCCCGCCTTTTTGAGCGCCCAGACGCAGTGCACGGAGCAGTAGTCGAACTCGATGCCCTGGCCGATGCGGATCGGGCCGGAGCCGAGCACCACCACGGTCTTGCGCCCGCTGTTCTCCGCCTCCGTCTCGGCTCCGTAGGTGCTGTAAAAGTAGGGGCTCACGGCCGCGAACTCGCCGCCGCAGGTATCGACCATGCGGAAGGCGGGCAGCACGCCCAGCTTCTGGCGCAGGCCCCGAATCTCCTCTTCCGAGACGTTCAGCCAGCGGGCGATCGCCTTGTCGGCAAATCCCAGCTTCTTGACGGCGAGCAGCGTTTCCTTCGTGAGCTCCTCCGCCTTCATGGCGCGAAGCTCCTGCTCCTTCAAGACGATCTTCTGCACCTTGCGCAGGAACCACAGGTCGATCTTCGTGATCTCGTGCACGTGCTCCATGGAGACGCCGCGGCGCAGCGCCTCCGCCACCACGAAGGAGCGCTCGGTGTTGATCTCGTGCAGCCTGCGCTCGATTTCCTCGTCCGAAAGCTGCTCCAGCGCGGGGCTGACCAGCGAATCAAAGCCCATCTCCAGCGAGCGCACGGCCTTGAGCAGCGCGCTTTCAAAGTTCGTGCCGATGGCCATGATCTCGCCCGTCGCCTTCATCTTCGTGCCGATGCGCTTGTCCGCGTAGACGAACTTGTCAAACGGCCAGCGCGGGAACTTGAGCACGCAGTAGTCCAGCGTCGGCTCGGCGCAGGCGTAGGTTTCGCCCGTCACGCCGTTCACGATCTCGTCGAGCGTATAGCCCAGAGCGATGCGCGTCGTCACCTTGGCGATGGGGTAGCCGGTCGCCTTCGACGCGAGCGCCGAGGAGCGGCTCACGCGCGGGTTGACCTCGATGACGTAGTACTGCATGCTGTCGGGCGAAAGCGCGTACTGCACGTTGCAGCCGCCCTCGATGCCCAGCGCGGAGATGATGTTGATCGCGGCGGTGCGCAGCATCTGGTGCTCCACGTCACGCAGCGTCTGGCTAGGCGCGACGACGATGGAATCGCCCGTGTGCACGCCGACCGGGTCGAAGTTCTCCATGTTGCAGACCGTGATGCAGTTGCCCGCGCCGTCGCGGATGACTTCGTACTCGATCTCCTTCCAGCCGGCGACCGAGCGCTCGATCAGGTTCTGGTGCACGCGGCTGGCGCGAAGGCCGTCCGCGCAGATTTCGCGCAGCTCCTCCTCATCGTCGGCCAGGCCGCCGCCCGTGCCGCCCAGCGTGTAGGCGGGGCGCACGATGACCGGGTAGCCGATCTCGTTCGCAAAGTCGACGGAGGCCTGCACGTCGTGCACGATCACCGAGTCGATGCAGGGCTCCCCGATGGAGAGCATCATGTCCTTGAACTCCTCGCGGTCCTCCGCGCGGCGGATGGAGGCGATGTTCGTGCCCAGCAGCTTCACGCCGTATTTTTCAAGGATGCCGCGCTCGTCCAGCTCCATGGCGAGGTTCAGGCCCGTCTGGCCGCCCAGGGAGGCGAGCAGGCTGTCCGGATGTTCCTTTTGCAAAATGCGCTCGATGGTTTCGCAGTTCAGCGGCTCCAGATAAACCCGGTCCGCGATGTCGGTGTCCGTCATGATCGTGGCAGGGTTGGAGTTGACGAGGACGACCTCGATGCCCTCCTCCTTCAGCACGCGGCAGGCCTGCGTGCCCGCGTAGTCGAACTCCGCGGCCTGGCCGATGACGATCGGGCCGGAGCCGATGACGAGCACTTTTTGAATCCATTCCTTCTTCGGCATATCGTAAACCCCTCGATTACTTCGTATTTTCGCGGACCATGGTGAGGAAATCGTCGAACAGATAGCCCGTCTCACGCGGGCCGCCGCACGCCTCGGGATGGAACTGCACGCTGAAAGCGGGCCTGTCCAGGTAGCGCACGCCCTCGACCGTCTGATCGTTCCAGTTCAGGTGGCTGACCTCCGCCGTCTTCGGCAGGGTCTTTGGGTCCACCATGAAGCAGTGGTTCTGCGACGTCACCGAGCAGGTGCCGCGCCGCAGGTCCTTCACCGGATGGTTCGTGCCGTGGTGGCCGTACTTCATCTGGATCGTGCCCGCGCCCATCGCCAGCGCCATCAGCTGATGCCCGAGGCAGATGCCGAAGACCGGACGCTTTTCCATCAGCGCGCGAATCGTCTCGATGTCCTCGCGGTTGTCCGCGGGGTCTCCGGGCCCGTTGGTCAGCATCACGCCGTCACAGCCGCCCTCCAGAATCTGCCGGGCGGGCGTCCGCGCGGGGTAGACCTTCAGATGGCAGCCCCTCGCAGTCAGCGACCTGAGAATCCCCCGCTTGAGGCCAAAGTCCATCACCGCGATCGTGGGGCCGTCGCCCGGAATCTCGTAGGGTTCCCTGCAGGTCACGCGCGACACCTGGTCGTGCAGCGCCCAGGCCTTCACCTCGTCCATGTCCGCCTGCGTCGGTTCCCCGGCCACGATCTTGCCCCGCAGCGTGCCGTACACGCGGATGCGCCGCGTCAGCGCGCGCGTGTCCACGCCGGTCAGGCCCGTCACGCCCTGCTCGTCCAGGTAGGCCGAAAGGTCCGTTTTCATCTGCCAGTTGCTCGGCAGGTCGCAAAGCTCCGACACCACGAAGCCCTTCATCGCCACGCCCGCGGATTCGCTGTCCAGATCGTTGATGCCGACGTTGCCGATCAAGGGATACGTCATGCAGACGATCTGCCCGCAGTAAGAGGGGTCGGTCAGCGTCTCCTGATAGCCCGTCATGCCGGTCGTGAAGACGACCTCTCCGGTCACTTCGGCCTTGTGCCCAAACAATTCGCCCTCATACCGGGCGCCATCTTCCAGGATCAAAGTTGCCATGCGCTCACATCCGTATATTTATTGATTATTTGTTGTGTATTTATGCATCCTAAATATTATACACCGATTCTCCCCGCCGCGTCAAGCGGCGCGAAGGGGCTCTCCTTTGCCGCTAAGGCAAAAAGAAAAGGCGGAAATAATCCGCCTCAAAAGGAAAATACAAAGGACGAAACCGAAAACGCGACGGGCAAACCGACCATCATGCAAAGAAGCTCCATCGCCTTGTACTCCCTTCTCTGGGTTCGTTTACCGAATAATGATTTCATCGCGGCGCGGTCCGTTGGATACATACTTGACGGGCGCCGCGATCCGCGCTTCGATGAACTCCACGTAGCGCCGCGCGTTCTCCGGCAGGTCCTCGTACCTGCGGATGCCGCGCGTATCGCACATCCAGCCCGGCAGCATTTCGTATACAGGCTTCGCGCGCTCCAGCAGCGGGGTCACCGGGAAATTTTCCGTGCGCACGCCGTCGATCTCGTAGGCCATGCAGACCGGAATTTCCGGCAGATAGCCCAGCACGTCCATGTTCGTGAGCGCTACCTGGGTCGCGCCCTGCATCATGCAGCCGTAGCGCGTGGCCACCGCGTCGAACCAGCCCACGCGGCGGGGACGCCCCGTCGTCGCGCCGAACTCGCCCTTGTCGCCGCCGCGCACGCGCAGCTCCTGCGCCTCGTCGCCGAACAGCTCCGTCGTAAACGGCCCGCGGCCCACGCACGAGGAATACGCCTTCGTCACCGCGATCACGTCGCTCATCGCCCACAGCGGGACGCCCGCGCCGACGGGGCCGTATCCCGCGAGCGGGGAGGAGGAGGTGGTCATCGGGTAGATGCCGTGGTCCGGGTCGCGCAGCGTGCCGAGCTGACCCTCCAGCAGGATGCGCTTGCCCGCCTTGCACGCCTCGTGCAGGTAGAGGTTCGTGTCGCAGACGTAGGGGCGGATGCGCCCCGCCAGCGCCGTCATCTTCCCGATCAGCTCTTCCAGATCGACCTGCGGCTTGTGATACAGGTGCTCGAGCAGCGCGTTTTTGATCGAAAGCGCGTGCGCGAGCTTTTCGCGCAGCACGTCCGGGTAATACATCTGGCAAAGCTGAAGGCCGATCTTCTGGAACTTGTCGCCGTAAAACGGCGCGATGCCGCTCTTCGTGGAGCCGAAGTTCTTCGCGCCCAGGCGCTCTTCCTCGTAGCAGTCCAGCAGCACATGGTAGGGCATCATCACCTGCGCGCGCTCGGATACGAGCAGCTTCGGCGCAGGCACGCCGGCCTTTACGACGCTGTCCAGCTCGGTGAGCAGCGCTTCGATATTCAGCGCCACGCCCGGACCGATGATGTTGACGACGTCTGGGTTAAAGACGCCGGAAGGCAGCAGATGCAGCGCAAAGCGGCCATAATCGTTGATGATCGTGTGACCCGCGTTTGCCCCGCCCTGGAAGCGGACGACGATGTCGGATTCACCCGCGAGCATGTCCGTAATCTTGCCCTTGCCCTCGTCGCCCCAGTTCGCGCCGACGATTGTACGAACCATTTTGCAGCCCCTTTCTTAACGCAACGCGCCGCGCATTTTGCGCAGCCTGTGCAGGCACATACCTTTTAGTTTATACCCCATTTGCGCGCGCTTGTCAAGGGAGCATCATCGAAACGACGCGAATTGTGCGGGCTCGCGACAAATCGCGTCGAATTTTTTGTCTCATCTGCCGTCAGGAGATGAACTCGAGGTACTGGCTCATGATGTATCCGCGCTGCCCCTCGTATTCGACGAATTTCCATTCGCCGTTGGTGGCGATCACCAGCACGCGGCGCCCCTGCGGGACGCGCAGCAGCACGTCGCTCTGGCTCGTGGCGTCCTTGCGCATGGCCAGCTTGTTCTCCTTCGTGCGCGCATAGCCGCCGATGTCGCCCGAAAGCTGTGCCCGCGGCACAAAGCCCGTCTGATCCTCCGAGCGCACGCAGCACCAGGAACCCAGCACGCCGAGCACCGTCACGCGGCTGCCGTCCGCCAGGTTTTGCACCACGTTGGAATCCGACTTGGTCTGCGCGCGCATCGTGACGCCGCCGGGCGCCGTCACCTGCACTTCCGGCGGCGCGGGCGAAATCGCCTCCGCCGCGAAATCGCCGCTGCGGATCAGCAGGTCCTCCTTCAGCATGAAGCCCTCCTGCCCGCCCGCGCGCACCTTCGCCCAGGCGCTCAGGGTCAGGTCCAGCAGCTCTATTTCCACGCCCTGATAGTACAGCCCCAGTTCGTCCGCGTCCTTTTTGGCTCCCTTATAGATAGGCTGCAGGCTGGTATGGCCGCTGCCCGCCTCGTCCGGGGCGACGACCGCGTACAGGCCGTGCATGCCGTCGGTGTTGGGCGCGAGCTTTCCGACCGCCGAGGCCTTCACATAGCCCGTCAGGCCGGTCAGCGAGTATGGATTGCCATCGTAGACGCGCACGTGCAGCCACTTGCCGTTTCCGCTCTCGCCGAGCACCTCCATGGACTCTTCCTTTTCGCAGATTAGCAGTTCGTCCGACTTCTCCGCCGCCTGCGCGCGCAGCTCCGTCCGCTTGGCGGAGATGCTCGTGACCGGCGGATAGTACGGAAATGCAGTCCTTTCCGCGGTTTGAGGGTACAGGTCGCCCTCCTCCATCCAGCCGACCACGTCGCCGATGCGCACGCGCGCCCAGCCGTCGCGCTGATAGGAAAACAGCATCACGGCCTGCACGCCGTTGTAGTAGCTCCCGATGACCTTGGACTTTGCGCTCGCATCCGCGCGCAGCTTGGCGGGCTTTTGCGGGTCAGGCGCCGAAACCAGCGCATACTTGAGGTCTTCTGCCTCCGTCACGTACTTGGACAGCGCGTAGCCGGCGAGCACCGGCTCCTGCTCCGTGCGCACGTAGACCCAGTCGTCCATAAAGGCGAGGATGCGAATCGCCGTTCCGTTTTCAAGCGTCGCGACCTCCTTGGCCTTCGTCGAGGGTTCGTCGCGCAATGCCAGCATCTCCTGTGGCAGGGCGACGTCCACCTCCGCGGGGCTGCCCTCCGCCAGTCCCTTCGTCTTGGCCTCGTCCGGCGTGATGAGGTATTCCGAGAGCACGTAGCCCGTCTGCCCGCCGAATGTCACCTTGGACCACTCGCCCGCGTTCTCCTCGCGCTCCACCTGCGTGCCGTCGTAGAGCAGCCCCAGGGTTCCCGCCGTCGTCGCGGGGTCCGTGCGCAGGTTCAGGCGCTTGTTGCCGCCCGCCGCGTTCTTGTTGTCGATGACCGCCGCGTCCGCCAGCGCGAAGACGCTTACCAGGCAGAGCAGCAGCCCCAGCGCGCATGCACACCAACTTTTCCTCATGATCTTCTCCCCCTTCGTATCTTTTCCGCCTGTTCGTATGGATCAGCGGTGAAACGCCGCGCAGGCCGCACGGCTCTGTAAATCGCTCTACTATTTGAACGCTTGAACGCACCGAAATCTTCCATAGAGGATCACAAAAAGCGTGCAATCGGCAAAGGGCCTTTCGCCCGCTCAGGAAAGCGCCGCAGGCCGGTCAGTCTTCCGGCCACTCCCCGTCGAAGACAAACGCGGCGGGCCCCGTCTTGTAGACCGCGTCCTTCTCCCACTCGACGAGCAGCTCCCCGCCGTCCAGCTCCACGCTCACCCTGCGTCCGGCAAACCCGCACAGCGAGGCTGCGACCGCCGTAGCGCAGGCGCCCGTTCCGCAGGCCAGCGTCACGCCGCTTCCCCGCTCCCATACGCGCATGCGGATGCGGTCGCTCCCCTTTACCTGCGCAAACTCCACGTTCGTGCGCCGTGGAAAGGCCTCGTGATGCTCGATTAAGGGGCCGTAGCGTCTGATGTCGAAGGCCTCCACGTCCTCATCCAGGAAGATGACGGCGTGCGGGTTGCCCATGCTCACGCAGGTCACCTCGAACGCGCGGCCGCCAACCTCCAGCGGCCGGCGAATCACCCTCCCCGTCCCCAGCGTCGTGGGAATCTCCTTCCCGTCCAGGATGGGCGCGCCCATGTCCACCCGCACGCACGTCACGACGCCGTCCTTCACCGTGAGGTATAGCGTCTTGATGCCCGCAGGCGTCTCCAGGGTAATGCGCTCCCGGCGCGCGAGCCCGCGCTCGTAGACGTACTTGCCCACGCACCGCGTCGCGTTTCCGCACATTTCGCTCTCCGAGCCGTCCGCGTTGAAGATGCGCATGGAAAAGTCCGCCCGCCCGGAAGGGCCGATGAGCACCAATCCGTCCGCGCCGACGCCAAAGTGCGGCCTGCTGACCGCGACGGCCAAAGAAGACGGGTCCTTCACGCGCTCGCGCGCCGTATCCACGTAAATATAGTCGTTTCCAAGGCCCTGCATTTTGGTAAAATGCATGCTCTCGCCCCTCTCGCATTGCATGTTTCAAGTTTCTACGCGCCGCCCGAAAATCCTGCTTTTGCACACGATGCATCCGATTTGTCATTCCCGCGAATAGTATAAAGACAATCTTTATGATATAATGGTTGTAGAAATAGAACAGCAAGAGAGGGATGACATTGATCGGAAAACACGGAAACAAGGCCCAATTTTTCTACCAGCACCGCAGCGTCCTGAAAGAAAAGCTGATGGAGTCGCTGACCTCGGTCATCCCCATCACGCTCATCGTCCTGCTGCTGTGCTTCAGCGTCTCGCCCATCCCCGTCGCCACGCTGACGGCCTTTCTCATCGGCTCTGCGATGCTGATTCTGGGCATGAGCCTCTTCACGCTCGGCGCGGACCTGTTCATGACGCCCCTTGGCGAGCGCCTGGGCGCGTCCATCACCAAATCCCGACGGCTTCTCATCGTCGCCGTCGTCGGCTTTCTGATCGGCGTCATCGTCACCATCTCCGAGCCCGACCTGCAGGTGCTCGCCAACCAGGTGCCCTCCATCCCCAACGCGGTCATCATCTGGTCCGTCGCGCTGGGCGTCGGCGTCTTTCTGGTGGCCGCGCTGATGCGCGTGCTGTTCGGCATACGTTTGGGGACGATGCTCGTCTTCTTCTACGGGATCGTGTTCGCCCTGTGCTTTTTCGTCTCGCCCGATTTCTGGGCGATCGCGTTTGACGCGGGCGGCGTCACGACGGGTCCCATGACGGTTCCCTTTATCATGGCGCTGGGCGTCGGCGTTTCCGCCATGCGCTTTGACAAGCACGCGGAAAACGACAGCTTCGGCCTCGTCGCGCTCTGCTCCGTCGGCCCCATTCTGGCCACCCTGCTGCTCGGCATCTTTTACAACACGGGCAGCGGCAGCTACGTGCCGGTCACCGTGCCGGACGTGGCGGATTCCCGCGGGCTGATGCAGCTCTTCACCGCCGCCCTGCCCAACTATCTGCACGAGGTGTTCGCCGCCCTGCTGCCCATCGTGCTCTTCTTTTTCGCGTTCCAGCTGCTCTCGATGCGCCTTGGGGCCTCGGATTTCGTGCGTATGTGCATCGGCTTCCTTTATACGTTCGTCGGGCTGGTGCTCTTCCTGACCGGCGTAAACGTCGGCTTTATGCCCGCGGGCAACTACCTGGGCAGGATGATCGCGGGCCTCTCCTATCGTTGGATTCTCATTCCCATCGCCATGGTCATCGGCTACTTCATCGTCGCCGCCGAGCCCGCCGTGCACGTGCTCAACCGTCAGGTGGAGGAAATCACCTCCGGCGCGATCCCGCAGGGCGCGATGAACACGGCGCTCGCCGTCGGCGTCTCCATCTCCCTGGGGCTTTCCATGACCCGCGTGCTCACCGGCATCTCGATCATGTGGTACCTCGTTCCCGGGTACGCGGCCGCCATCGTGCTCTCCTTTATCGTGCCCAAGATCTTTACCTCCATCGCCTTCGACTCCGGCGGGGTTGCTTCCGGTCCCATGACGGCGACGTTCCTGCTTCCGTTTGCGATGGGCGCGTGCGACGCGGTCGGCGGCAACATCGTCGCCGATGCGTTCGGCGTGGTCGCCATGGTCGCGATGACGCCGCTCATCACCATTCAAATCATGGGGCTGTACTTCAAGTACAAGAGCGCGCACCGTCCGGCGTCCGACGAGGCTGCGGCCGTCGAGGACGTCATCGACCTGACGTGAGGTGAAACATGAGTACGTATAACCTGCTTCTGACCATCGTAAACCGCGACTACGCGGAAGCATACATCCGCCTGTACCGCGAGCTCGGCGTTCAGACGGTGCTGGGCGTTCCCGCCAGCGGCACCGCAACCCGCAGCATGCTGCATTTTCTGGGGCTGGAGGCCAGCGAGAAGACGGTGCTGATGTGCGCATGCGACACCCGCGCCGAGAAAAGGCTGCTGCATGCCCTCGTGCACACCCTGCACATCGACATCGCGGGCAACGGCATCGCGGTCTCCGTCCCCATCGCCAGCCTCGGCGGTCAGACCGCCGCGCAGGTGCTCATCGGCCAATCGATCGACGAAACCGCCCGCCAGGCGGCCAAGGAGGAAAGACGCATGGAAAAACAGGATCACGAGCTGATCGTCGCGATCGCCAACACGGGCTACACGGACCTCGTGATGGCATCCGCGCGCAAGGCTAAGGCCAGCGGCGGCACCATCGTCCACGCCAAGGGCACGGGAACCGGACTGGCCGAAAAGTTCTTCGGCGTGTCCCTCGCCGCCGAAAAGGAGCTCGTGCTCATCGTCTGCCGCGCCGGGGAGCGCACCCCCATCATGCGCGCCATCATGGAGGGGGCGGGCGCTCAGAGCAAGGCTCAGTCCATCGTCTTTTCCCTGCCGGTCAGCGCCGTCGCCGGGCTCGCCTCGTTCCAAGGGGACCCCGACGCCGAGGAAGCGCCCACGGGCGAATGAACATTTGGGCCTGAAGATCCAATCAGCCCTGCCCCGCACGAGCGCGGGACAGGGCTGATTTTGTGTGCGGATAATTTAAAGAAGCGCTTCGCGGACGTCGAGCGTCAGACGGCCGTCGTCCAGCACAAAGCAGGGAACGCCGATGCCGCCTTCCGCCCTGACCGCGTCGAACAACGGGTTTTCGTCGCGCAGCTTCAGAAACGCCTTCAGGTTTGCGGTCGACGCCGTGATGTCCACGTTTTCAAACGGGATTCTCTTCGCAGCGAGCGCCGCCTCCGCCTCCATGCAGTCCGGGCACAGCGGCGTTCCATACATCTTGAGCATGCGGTATCCCCCTCCCTTTCGCACATTCTTTCCAGATACGCGGGCTTTAAACCGCCTGCGATGTCTGCGGCTCGAGGATGCCGCAGGCGACCTCGTACAGGCGCTTGCCGCTGTCCATGCTGATCTTCTGCATGCGGCGATGCGCTTCCGACTCGCTCATGTGCAGCGAGTCCATCAGCATCCCCTTCGCGCGCTCGATGACCTTGCGCTCGTCAAGCGTGCGGGTCAGCCGGTTGACCTCGCGCCCCAGCCGCAAAATCCGCTCGTTCATGCGCAGCAGCACCGCCACGCTCTGCAAGAACGCCTCGCGGTTGATCGGGTTCGACAGCGGCACCACGCACTCCGGCAGCCCCTCCTGCGAGACGCCCTGGGGCGCGATGAGCAGCGCGCCGCCCACCTCGCCCAGTTCATGGATGAGGGAAAGGCCCGTCATGTCCGGCAGGCGATAGGTCGTGACCAGCAGGCCGGGCAGGTGACCGTCCTTCACCGCCCGAATCGCCTGCTCCCCGGTATGCGCGATGATATCCAGCGCGTACCCGGCATCCTCCAAAATGCCCTTGAGGCGCGCTGCCACCGTCTCCGGCGCGGCCAGCATGATGGTGTGAACGGCAAACTCAGTCATCTCTCATCGCCCCCTGATCCGTAGACTGCGGGCGCCGGCTCCGGCGTCTGCACATGCTTTTTGTGTTTTGAATGGTCGAATTATATCATCCATCCCGGTCGATTGCAAGCGATTTATGAAACTTTTCGCGATCTCTCCTGCATTTTTATCATTTTTCCTTCACAAGAGAACTATTTTTGTCCGTTTTTGAACCATACGCATCAGCGCCGATTCGCTTCTTGTGCAGCAGACGATTTCAGCGCCGCGCCCACGAAGTCGCGGAACAGCGGATGCGGGCGGTTGGGACGGCTTTTAAACTCCGGGTGATACTGAACGCCCACAAACCAAGGATGATCGGCTATCTCGACGATCTCCACGAGCCCTCTTTCCGGATGGGTACCCGCGACGCGCATGCCGCCCGCCTCGAACTTTTCCCGAAACGCGCCGTTAAACTCGTAGCGGTGGCGATGCCGCTCCATGATTTCCGCCTCCCCATAGGCTGCCATGCTGTGCGTGCCCGGCTCGATCCGGCAGCGGTACCTGCCCAGGCGCATCGTGCCGCCCTTTTCGTCGACGTTCTGCTGGTCGGGCATCAGGTCGATGACCGGGTAGGGCGTGTCCGGCTCCACCTCGCTGGTGTGCGCGCCGCGCATGCCTAGGACGTCCCGCGCGAACTCCACGACCGCCATTTGCATGCCCAGGCAGATGCCCAGAAAGGGCTTGCGCCGCTCGCGCGCATAGCGAATGGCCGCGATTTTTCCTTCCAGCCCCCGCGAGCCGAAGCCGCCGGGCACGAGCACCCCCTGGGCCGCCCGCAGGCGGTCCGAGACGTTTTCCGGCGTCAGCGATTCCGCGGCGACCCAGTCGATCTCGACCTTCGCGTGGTGAGCGACGCCGCCGTGCGTCAGCGCCTCCGCCACGCTCAGGTACGCGTCCGGCAGTTCCACGTACTTCCCGACCAGCGCGATGCGAACGGTGCGCTGCGGGGTGAGCTGCCGCTCGACCATGGCCCGCCACTGCGCCAGGTCGGCTTCGGGCGCGTCGATGTGCAGCAGCCTGCATACCTGCGCGTCCAGCCCTTCCGCGTGCAGCAGCAGCGGCACCTCGTAGATGGAGCGCGCGTTCTGATTTTCAAACACGCTCCCCGCCTCGACGTTGCAGAACATGGCGATCTTTTCGCGCACGTCGCGGGGAATAGCGCGTTCGGTTCGGCAAACGATGACGTCCGGCTGAATGCCGAGCCCCGTCAGCTCCTTGACGGAATGCTGCGTCGGCTTGGTCTTGAGTTCCCCCGCCGCGGCGATGTAGGGCACGAGCGTCACGTGCATTTGCAGCGTGTTTTCGCGCCCCAGCTCCGCGCGGAGCTGGCGAATTGCCTCCAAAAAGGGCTGCGACTCGATGTCCCCAACCGTGCCGCCGATCTCGGTGATGACCACGTCCGGCGCGGGCTCGTGATGGGCTCCCTCCAAGATGCGGCGCTTGATTTCGTTCGTGATGTGGGGGATGACCTGAATCGTCGCGCCCAGGTATTCCCCCCTGCGCTCTTTAGAAATCACCGTGTAGTACACGCGCCCGCTGGTCACGTTCGCCGCCTGCGTGAGCGATTCGTCGATAAACCGCTCGTAATGGCCCAAATCGAGGTCGGTTTCCGCGCCGTCGTCCGTGACGAACACCTCTCCGTGCTGATAGGGGTTCATTGTTCCCGGATCGACGTTGATGTACGGATCGAATTTCTGAATGGAGACGTTCAGGCCGCGGCACTTCAGCAGCCGCCCGAGGGATGCCGCCGTGATGCCCTTGCCCAGCGAGGACACGACGCCGCCGGTGACGAATACAAATTTGGTTTTCATCCGCTCACTCCCGTTCTCAAAGGCGCGCAGTAAAAAAACAACGGTGTATTATATCCGCATCGGCAAGCCCGCGTCAAGTCGCTCTTGGCATTTTTCTTGAAATTTGCAAGAAATTCCGGATAAATCTCACGATTTATCCGGAATTAAAGCTTTAATTTGAAAGATATCGTGAATTACATTTCATTTTAGAATGATTTAAATTCACTGGTACACGGAAGCCTCGACGGCGGCGGATGCCTGCGCACACGGCCCCTGCGTCAACTCCTCGCACAGCGCCGTGGCAACGCGGCTTACCTCTTCGGCCTCCGCGTCGCTCAGTTCACGATCGCCGACGGAATCGTCCTGCGGGCGCCTTTGCGCATAGGAAACAAGCTTTCCATCTTCGTCCATGACCAGTTCGAACTGGTCCTTGCCCTACCCGCCCGTCAGGAGCGTCTGCCCCTTCTCTTCCATCAGGGATCGATACTCCGTTTCCTCCCCGATGGACTTGAGCAGTGCTTTCGCCTGCGCAAGCCGCGCTTCCTGTTCCTGCGCTTCCTTCACGTGCTAGGTCTGGGCGAGCTTCTCCTTCCCGATGCCGCCGCGTTCCTGATAGAGTACAGAGCGGGGCGTCAGGCGGACGTGCAGCGTATCGCCGCCGCCGAACGCGTCGTCGACGTACACGCGCACCACCTCGCCGCAGTCGTAAACGCGCACGGTATCGGCAACCTCCGCCGTAAGGCCTACCGTCGAATACATTTCGCGGGTCTTGTTCACGAAGTCAATGGCGTACGCCTCGACGTCCGAGCGTTCCGCTTCCGTAATCAGGCGCGAGTCGGACGCATCCTCCAGCACCTCCTGCCGCCAGAAGGCGTCCAGATGCCGCCAGCCGCCGAGAAATCTTCCATACCAGAGGTCCCGCGCGCCCGCTTTGGATTCACCATAAAACTCGTAGCCATACCGCTCCCCCGCGGAAGGACGGTCGACGACCGTCAGCTGCTCTGCATCGACCTCTTCCGGCAGCCAGCCCGCCGTTTCGATCAGGAACGCCCGGGTTTGCTGAACCGCTTCTTCCCGCGTGGGCGCGAAGATCATGTTCATGTAGTGGAGATTGGTTTCATCCTCCGGATAGAACGTCAGGATGCGTTCTCCGTTCGTCTGCGCGGTCGCGTAATACCTGTTTTTGTCTTTTATCTCGAACCTGTATTTGCGCACCTCGCCCGCGAGCGCCCGCACCTCGGTAAACTGAGATCCCATGGGGTTCCAGACGGTAACGCCCACCACGCGACTCAGCAGCTCCTTGACCTCCGGTTCCACGTCGAGTCCGCTGTGTCCCAGCCCCGGCCGCGTTTCAATCACTTCGTCGTCCGGGTATCCGCCGTACGCATAGGAGAGGATGCGCGCGTCCTCGTCCAGCACGAGCGTGTGCAGCGCCAGCCCGTCCCGCTCGAACGTCAGCGTCCAGGGCGCGGGCCTGCCAAAGGGCGTTTCATGGCGCAGCAGGCGCGCGCCCTGCGAAAGGGCGAATTGCCGCCCCTCCGCATCCACCCAGCGGGCCGTCCAGCCGCCGATCTCCTTCCAGTCCATCTCGCAGGCCGACGACGTCAGGCGTAGGCTCTCAATCGGCAGGCCCAGCGCCGCCAGGGTTTCCGTCGGAACCTCCGCGTCCGGCCAGTTCACCGTGGCTTCGAGGTCCGGGTCGCTCACCAGCGCCAGCACCGCCGGCGGATTCAGCCTCACGTACGCGCGGTCGTGCGATTCCCCGTTTTGATAGCTGATCCGGACGCGCGCAATTTCTTCCGCTCCATAGGCGTATATTTGATCCTCTACCTCGACGCCCTGCGCCTCGCCGTAGTTGTACACGCGCGCTTTTTCGGCCAGTTCGCGCGCCAGCCGCGCGGCCAGCGTCCTCTCCGCCTCCGTGATGGCGCGCTGCTCCGGCGAATCCCCGAGCACGTCCACGCGCCAAAAGTCGCTGACATGGCGATGCACGCCACCGTATTCCGCCTGCCACAGGTCGCGCGCGTTCTCGGCGGATTCGCCGTAAAGCGTCGTGCGCGCGCCTTCCCCGCTGCGGACGTAGGAAAGCACCGGCGGGTTTACATCCCGCTCGCTCCAGCCCGCCTGCTCCATCAGAAAGCTTCGCGTACGCTCGATCACCTCGCCCGCAGTGGGGTAGACGACGTACGCTTCGAGCTCGCGCGCCCCGTCCGCTTCCGTCATGATTGGGTGCATGCTCAAGACGCGCGGTGGGTCGGCCTGCACCCTGAAGGCCCAATGCTTTTCCTCGCCCTCGCGCGTGATGGCCAGATACTTGCGCACGCGCCCGAACGCCTCGTACACCTCGCAGCGATCGTCCGTCCCGCCGATTCCGGCGACGCCGCTGCCGGTGGCCCTAAGCACCAGGCTTTGCCGCTCCGCTTCGCCTTCCGCGTCGTAATACGCACCCGCAAGGCGCGATAGCCGAACCGCTTCGGCCCGCTCGGAGGCCTCCGCGAACGAAGCAGTATCCGTCACGCCTTCCACGAACGCCTGCTCCGTGCGCAGCGCCTCGTCCGGGCGGATGCCCGCGTCGTAGCTGACGATTTCGCCCGCCGCGTCCATGGAAAAGGTCGTGACCGACAGGTCGTTTTGGGTCAGCATGAACGTCCAGGGCTCCGTACGCCCATAGGGCGAGGGATATGCCTCCGCGTGCGTTCCGCCCGGCACCGCCGCGTCCGTCAGGAGAATCCCGTCCGCGTCGTGGATACGCACGCTCGAAAGCCCGCTTTCAGGCAGGTTCCAGTCGATCACGCAGGCCCCCGGGGCGACGGTGATGCGATCGATGGGAAGCTGCAAAGCGCCCAGCACGGAGGCCTTGGCTGAGACGGTCTTCACGCGCAGGCTCTGCGCGATCTCGACCTCCTCCGTCCAGACATAATCCTCGCCGTCCACGTTTGCCCACAGCTCGACGCGCCTGGCGCTATCCTCGTCCGACGGCCCCTTCGCGACCGCGCACTGAATCGCAAACCCGTCTTCGGTCAGCGTTTTTCGCTGCCAGACCGGCTGCTCGCGCGTCCATCCGACGTCGCGCAAGGCGCCCGACACCGAAGCCTCAAGCGTCAGGCAGGCGTCGTCCCACCAGCACGCGGTCCAGATCAACCCCTGCGGACGCTCGCCCGAGACGAGCCGCGGCGCGGCAAAGAGCCCTGCCCGGTCAAGCGCGGCGCTAAATCCATCCGCGTCATCCGGGGAAGACGGGCGGTTCCAGTAAAGCTCGCTCACCTCGCCGTCTGCGTACAGCTCGATGCGCCCGGCAAGGCTGACGCCCGTCCAGTTCCCCCCGATGTAGGTAAAGTCCACCTGATGATTTTCCCCCAGCTCTCCTTCCTGTGAGAAGGCCTCGACGGCCTTGCGCCGCATATCCTCCTGCTCCGCATACGCGCTCGCGAGCGCGATGTACGCCGGGTCCGCCTCGTCCGAAGGGATCAGCGTCCGTTCCCCGGCAAAGGCCGCCTTGTTTTCGCCAAGCGCCCCTCGCGCGTCGGCAACCGTCACGTACCAAGAGGAGGCCCCGCCCGTCTCGTCCATCGCGTAGACGATTACGGTTTCATGCCCCGCGTAGACCCGCACGACCTCCTGCGCCTGCACGCCGAAGAGGGACGGCACGATTTCCAGCACCTTTTCCTCGGCGGCGCGCCGCGTCGAGAATTCCGCTTCCCGCGTGGAAAGCGGCTCCTCCCGATCCGAAGGCCGGTAAATGGCCGTCATCGCCGCGCCGGGCTCCACGCTCTCCAGTTCGACGCTCCAGCCGTCGTGCGCGCCCAACTCCGACTCGTACTCGATGCGCAGGCCCCCGTCGTCCTCGGTCATCGTTTCCAGCGCGTATCCGCCCAGCAACACGCCCGTCCGGTTCGCCACGCGCTTTCGTGCGCTTTCCGCCGCCGATTGGCCTTCTACGTCTGCTTTCTCCAAAGCGTCCTCCCGCTCGGGCCTCTCGTGCACGGAGCCGTCCTCCCAGAGGTAAAAAACCTGTGGGATTCGCTGGGCTTCCGCCTTCCCCGCCCACTCGCGGTCCGCAAAAATCCGGCCGCCCTCCGTATGAATCCGCAGACTCTCATCCCGCGCAGCTTCTCCCGCAATGTTCGCCCGCCAATAAGAGCCGCCATACTGAACCTGCACAGAATCGTCCGCGCCAAACCCGCACAGGGCGGCAAAGCGCTTCGCGGCGTCGATCGCCGCGCGCTCCGGCAGACTCTCCACGGCCTCCGCCGCGCCGGTCTTGGGGATTCCATCCGCATTCAGCAGCTTCACGGCGTCCACCTTAAGGTCGGGCAGCCGCAGCCGCATGCGGTAATACGTGTCCCCGTCCGAAAGGCCCAGCTCTACCTGGCGGTACGTCACACCCTCGAAGCTCTCCTCGTTCTCCGCCACCTCGATCTGCTCGACCCGCTCGCCGTTCAGCGCGAGGTGGCGCTCGGCAAACGCCTTGGCCGCCTCGCCGATCTGCGCGGCGGAGGGAGCCGGGCCGTCCTGCACCTCGGTGCGGCTGAGCAGCCCGCCCTCCGCGCCGACGACGCCGCCCGACGCGTCCACGACAACCGAAACCGCCCCGCCTGTGGAGGTATTGCCGTTCACCTGCACGTATTCGTTGTACTGCGAGGGCACGACATTTTCCAGGCCGCCCACGTCGTCGATGCCGTAAACCTCCCGCAGGAAATCCCTCGCCGCCTGACGGCGCATGTCCATTTCCGGCGTTTCCACCGGGACGCCGTTGATGGTGTACGGCTCCACCTCTGCCGTAGCGAACGAAACGACGAGCAGCGCGGCGCCCACAAGCGCAGCCATGGCGAGCGCCGAACGGCGCACGGCGCGGCTGCGCACGATGCCCACGACGCGCGCCTTCATGCGCCTGCCGTTCATCGACATGCCCGTGGCCAGCACGCCGATGCCGGGCATGCCGCGCCGCGCGGTCGCCCGCACGAGCATTTCCGCGTAATCCACGCGTTCCGGGGCCGACAACCGCTCCGACACCCGTTCGTCGCAGGCCATCTCCGCGTCCATTCGGGACAGGTGCGCCCCCAGCCAGACCAGCGGATGAAACCAGAACAGCACGCAGCAGACGTTCCGCAAAAGCCCCCACAGGCCGTCCCCGACCTTCGCATGGCAGAGCTCGTGCAGCAGCGTGAAGCGCACGTCCGCCCTGCGAATGGCGAGCGGCAGGAAAATGCGCGGGCGCAGCGTGCCGACGAGGCACGCGCCCGAAAGCGGGTCCGCATACGCGGCCGGCAAGGGGCGCATGCGCAGCTCCCCACAGAGCGCTTCATAGGCCGCCCACGCTTCGCCCGTCAGGCTGCCCGCCTGCGACCGGGCGATCCGCCGCCGGAAGCGCAGGTTGGCGATCAGCATGTACAGCGCCACCGCCGCCGCCCCGGCCGCGTACGCACACAAAATCCGCTGCTCTACGCTAAGCGGCTCGCGCGCGTCTGCCTCGGGCAGAGCCCGGAGCGCAGGCGGCGCGTTGCGCGCGCCGGACAGGTTTGCCACCGTTATGCCAGCCTGCGCGGCTGGTTTTATGGCCTCCGACGCCCGGCCGCCCGTCCATGCCGGTTCAAAAGGCGCAGACGGCAGCGGTTCATCGCGAAGCAAGCCCTCCGTCTGCCCGGTCGTTTCCTTTTCGGGGACACGTACGGCGCCGCTTTCCGGCACCGGCGCCGATACGCCCTGCGGCGCGTCCACATCCTTCACCAGCAGCGGGTTGGGCAGCGACAGGGGGATGAGCAGCCGCAGCGCCACTAGCAGCCACGCCAGATAGATCGCGCGGCTGCCCACGCGAACCCGGAAAAACCGGCGTGCGATCAGGACGAGCGGGATCAGCACCGCCGCGCCGACGCTTCCCTCCAGCAGATATTCTAAAAATCCAATGCCTTTCATCTCCCGATTCCTCCATCTTAGGTCGTGGGCTATTCGCCTTCGGGCAACGCGTAGCAGGCGAACACGCCGCCGTGCCGCGCATCGACGCTAAGACGATACGTCCGTCCGTCGCTGCAATCGATCTGCAGGTCTACCTCGATGCAGGCATCCGCTTGCGCAGCCTTTACCTGCTCCTGTCGATACGTTTCCACGAGCGATTCGGGCGCAAGGGGCAGGCTATAGACCCGTGCCGAACGCTCCCGCCTGCTCGCCCCCAACACCTGGGTTTTCACGACTTCAACCTCCGTACCATAGAGGTAATATCGCAGCAAATGCTCTTTTCCGAGCTCCTGGGCGCTCTCGGAAAGCGTCTCATCCAGTTGAAGTGCTCCGTCCGCGTCGCCGCGCAGGTCGTGCAGGGAAATCGGCCGGCAGGTGTCGGCCTCCATCGTAAAGTACGCAAAGACTTCTGCCGTCTTTCGGTCGATCCAGCGGCAGATAAGCCTGCCGTCCACCCGTTCGATCGTGGCGTCGCATTCGTTCGCCAGGCCGCAGGCGCCGCCGCTCGCCTGCTGATATGACCGCATCACCTGCTTCGCCGCCTCTTCGTCATAGGGGGCGTTTTCTTCAAAGTCCGCCGCTAAGGTGGATTCAGCCTTTTCCCACGCGCGTATGGCGCATTCCCCCACGGAAACCGTCATCCTGTCTGCAGAGCCATCTGTATAAAAGACGTTCACATCCACTAATTCCCTGCCGTCAACCGTTCGCGCGGGTTTTAGGACCGTCACGTGCTGCACAGCCTGCCGGTAGGTCGCCCCAAACGTGCGCGCGCACTCCCTGACCTCGTTTTCCTCCCGAGGGGTCAGGCTGCGCATGCTCGCGCCGTCCGCGGCCGTTATCGCGTCCGCCGTCCAGAAGGACGCGACGCGGCTCGTCTCCTTATCGTATACCGCCGTCCACAGATCCCGAGCGCCCGGCCGCGTGCCGCCGAAGACGCGAATCTCCCGCTCACCTTCCTCCGCTTCTACCACCGGGGCTTCCTCTTCGATGCGCGCCAATTCGTTCACGACGCCTACGACGTCCTGCTTGACTTCCTCTTCGTCCCAGCGAATCCGCTCGCTGCTAATGCTCATCATGAGCACAGCCTCGGGGTTCAATCGGATGCACAGCTCGTCTCTGCGGTCGTAGTTCTCGCTCAGATAGTGCACCGTCACGCGGGCGACCTCGCCGTCCGGGTAAACCTGCACCACGTCCTCAACCGTGATCTCCCCGATCGTGAGGCTGTATTTATTCAGGCGGTTCTCCTGCACGAACGCCTTCGCTTTCTGCGCGGCCCAGTCGCGTTCCTCCCCGGTCGTCGTCCGCTGCAGCGGCGCGTCCTGCAGCATGTCCATGCGCCAAAAATTGTCGCCATGACGCCCCGGTCTTTGGTAAAGGACGTACCACCCGTCCTCCGCTCCCTGCCAAGATTCGCCGTAATAGTGGAAGCCGTCTTCCGTGCGGACGATCGGCCTGTCGATCTCGTCAGGCGTCCATCCTGCATTCTCCAGGTACGCCTTCACGGAAGCCCTTGCCTCTTCCTCCGTTTCGAGCACCGCGTAGTCGGTGCTCCGGCTCCCTTCCGGAAAGTACTCCATGGAAAGGATGCGCAGCGGCTCCATCTGCACGCGCCATAGCAGGCTTCCCTGAACAGCCTGCCGCATGGAGAGCTTGCGCACGCGCGTTCCATCCGCGTAGACCTCGGCATACACGCTGCCGAAGATTTCCGTTCTCGCTTCGTCCGGTCCGGCCGCTCGGCGGACGAGCGCGCTCGCCGCCGTATCCTCCTCATGCCACAGGGGTGAAATCTTCCAATGATTAAACCGCAGTTCACGCTGCGTAAAAATCGACTCGACCAGCTCCGTCCTGACTACTTCGCCCGGGGCTGCATCCGCTGCCGGTTCGTATTCAAACCGCAGCACCTCGCCCGCGGCGTTCACGGTCAGGGCGTAACGCTCGCCGTCCGTCCTCTGCACTTCGAGCGTCCAGGGGCCGGGCGTCTCGTATATCATCGTGCCGTCTTCAAATCGCGCGTGCTCCGCCGTCGCGGTGACCGCCCAATCCCCGTCAAGCGCGGGATAATCCGCCTCGCACGCGTCGCTTCGCACGCGTATCTCGGCCGCCGGGTATCCCAGCGCGTCCACCACCTCCGCGTTCACGACCGTCCAGGCTTCTGCATCCATGACGGCGGCATCGTCTGGCTCCGCCCCACGCTTCACTTCCGCCGTCGCAAACGTCATCGTCAGCATCGCGGCGGCCAACAGCGCCGAGGCGGCGATCGCCCCGCGACGCACCCGGCGGCTTTGCACGATGCAGCAAACGCGCGCCCTCATGCGCCGCCCGTTCATCGACATGCCGGTCGCCAACACGCCGAGCCGTGGCGCGCCCCGCCGAAGCGCCATGCGCACCAGCATGTCCGCATAGCCGATCCGCTCCGCGTTCGTCAGCCGCCGCGTCACACGCTCGTCGCAGGCGATCTCGCCGTCCAGCCGCGATACGTGCGCCCCCAGCCAGACCAGCGGATGAAACCAGAACAGCACGCAGCAGATATTCCGCACGAAGCCCCAAAGAGGGTCCAGGCTCTTGGCGTGGCACAGCTCATGCGTCAGCGTGAGGTGAAGATCCTCTCGGTTTACCGTCAAGGGCAGCGCGATATGTGGGCGCACGACGCCCGCCAGGCAAGCGCCGGGCATCGGGTCGCAGAGCCATACGGACAGGGGTTTTACGCGAAGCGTCCGGCAAAGCGCCGCGTAGGACGCCGCTTCCTTGCCCTCCAGCGCTCCAACTCGCGCGCGTCGAACCTTTGCGTAAAAACGCGCGTTGACCGCGGCAAAATACCCCGCCGTCGCCAGCATCCCCGCAAGGTAGGTGATGAAAAGCGCCTGCGTCAGCGGGTGCTCTCCGCACGCGACCACAGCGCCCGACGTCTCCTTCGGTCTTCCCGACGATTCCGTATTGCCCGCGCGAAGGGAAGCCGCTGCGTCCGTTGACGGTGCGACGTATGCGACGGCAGACGCTTCCGCCGTCGCAGCCTGTAAGATGGGCATTGTCTCGGACTGCGGGTATGCAGCCGGTGCAGGCATCTCCTTCGTCAATAACGGGTTGGGCAGCGAAAGGGGCAGCAGCAAGCGCAGCGCCACCAGCAGCCAGGCCGCATAGATCGCCCCGCCGCCCACGCGCACACGCACAAACCGTCGCGCAAGCAAGAGCAACGCGATCAGCACCGACGCGCCGATGCTCGCCTCTATAAGGTGGTGAATCCAAAATGACGTGAACATGCCTCGTCCTCCTCATCGCCGCCCCCGGCGGGGCATACGTTTACAGTTGTTCCTTCGCCTTCTTCAGGATGTCCATCAACTCGTCCACCTCGCCGTCCGTGAGCTCGCCCTGTTCCACCATATTGCTCACCAGCAGCGACGCGCGCCCCTCGAACAGGCGCGAAAGCAGCGTCTGCGTCTGCTCGCGCGCGACCTTGTCCTTTTCCACGCAGGGGTAGTAGTGGCGCGCGGGCTCCGCCTCTTCCATGCGTACGGTCCCCTTGTGCATCATCCGCTTGAGCAGCGTGATGACCGTGTGCTTCGTCCAGCCCGTCTCCATCTCAAGGGCATGGGTGATCTGCGGCATCGTCAGGGGGCTATGCTCCCAAAGCAGGGTCATGATCTTCCATTCCGCGTCCGTCAGCGGCGTGTGTTCTTCCAGCATGACGTCTCCATCCTCTCCGTCCGAGGCCCGGAGGATGAACCTCACGGGTTCCGGTAATAATCCGTCCACCACCATTGTACAAGTGTCTACCATTTTTGTCAAGCATAATCGGTATACAAATGTATACCGATTGGATAAAGAAATCCGGAAGGCAAAAGCCTTCCGGAAAGAGGGGACGTTACCTTCCGCCCTTGTCGTAGGGGACGCCGCTCGCCTTGGGCGCCTGCGAGTTCTTGGAGGTGAACGCGAGCACGACCAGCGTGGCGACGTAAGGGAACATCTTGTAAAAGTCGCTGGGGATGGAAAGCGACGCGAGGAACGGAATGCCCGAGTAGGCGGAGGCCAGCGTCTTCATCAATCCAAAGAAGAGCGCCGCCAGCAGCACGCGCACCGGCTTCCACTGACCGAAGATCAGCACCGCCAGCGCCAGGAAACCATAGCCCGCCACCGTCGCGTTGAAGTTGGTGGAGGTCGGAATGACGAAGACCAGTCCGCCCAAACCGCCCAGCGCGCCGGAGATCAGCACGCCCGCGTAGCGCATCCGGTAGACGTTGATGCCGACCGAATCCGCCGCCTGCGGATGCTCGCCGCACGCGCGCAGCCGCAGGCCGAACTTCGTCTTGTACAGCACGACCGCGGAAATGGCGAGGATCGCAAAGCCGATGTAGGTCGTGATGTAGCAGTTGCGGAAGAACAGGTCGCCGAGCACGGGGATGTCGCCCAGCACCGGCACCTTCTCGATGCGGAAGGTGTTGGTGAACTGCACCTGCTGCACGCCGTTCGTCTGCAGCGAGCGCGCCATGTAGATGGCGAAAGCCGGGGCGAACATGTTCAGCGCCGTGCCCGAAATGACCTGATCGCTCCGAAGGTTTACCGCCGCGTAGGCGTGAAGCACCGAAAAGATCATGCCGGAGGCCATGGAAACCAGAATCGCCAGGATGAGCAGCCCCTGACCGCTCATGCTCCCCTGCATCCGGTTGATGAAGAAGATGCCGCAGAACGCACCCATGATCATGATGCCGTCCAGGGCGATGTTCACCACGCCGCTGCGCTCTGAAAACATGCCGCCCAGCGCGACGATCAGCAGCGGGATGGAAAAGAACATGGTCTGCTGAACGAGGAAGTACAAAATCTCCATTTATTTGACCTCCTTTTCCTCGTGCATCTCGCGCTTTTGCACGCTGCGGGCGATGAACTGCTTCACCAGCAGCGAGAACGCGCTGAAGTAGATGATGACGGCGATGATGATGTCGATGATCTCCGGCATGTAGTTGAGCCGCTGCAAATAGTTGCCGCCCAACGTGATGTAAGAGATGAAGATGCCCGAGAAGATGATGCCGATCGGGTTGTTCATGCCCAGCAGCGCGACCGGTATGCCGTTGAAGCCCTCCGCCGCGATCACGTCCACGACGACGATGTGCTTTCCACTGCCGGGGGCGAGGTAGAGCAGCGCGCCGCCCAGGCCCGCGAGCATGCCCGCGATGACCATGGAAAGGACAATGTTGCGCTTCTCGTTGATGCCCGCGTACTGGCTGGCGAACCGGTTGTAGCCGCAGGCCTTCAGCTCGTAGCCGAACGTCGTCTTGTTGAGCAGGATGTAGATGACGACGGCCATCGCGATGGCGATCAGGATGCCCGCGTTGACGCTGGAAATGTCCAGGCGCTTTCCGCCCGCGAGCACATTTTTGAAGATGCCGTCCAGGCCCGCCTTGGGCAGCGCGGCGTTCGCCGCGACGGTCATCGACTCGTTCTTGAGCTGGTTGTACACCGTCTGCTTGACGAGGTAGTTCACCCCGTACATGCCGATGTAGTTCATCATGATGGAGGAAATGACCTCGTTCACGTTCAGCAGCGCCTTGAAGATGCCGGGCACCGCGCCCCAGATGCCGCCCGCCACCATCGCCGCGAGCAGCGCGACGATCCAGTGCGTCGCCCCGGGCAGGAAGGTCCAGTGCACGCCGACGTACACCGCCGCGAACGCGCCCACGATGAACTGACCCGCCGCGCCGATGTTAAACAGGCCCGTCTTGTTGGCGAAGCCCACGGAAAGGCCGGTCATGATGATGGGCGTCGCAAAGTAGAGCACCTGGCCCAGGCCCTTCATGCCGCCCGTAAAGCCGCCCGCCATGATGATGCCCAGGCCCTGCACCGCCTGCTGCGGATTGGAGATGAGCAGGATCACGAAGCCGAACAGCAGGCCTACGACGATGGCAATCAGGGACGAAGCGACGCTGGAAAATCCTTTGGATTCTAGTATTTTTCGCATGCTTCTCACTCCTTCTTGCTGCCGGCCATGTACAGGCCCAGCTCCTGCGCGGTGGTGTTCTTGGCCTCCAGCTCGGCGACGATGCGCCCCTCGAACATGACGAGGATGCGGTCCGCGACGTTGAGCACCTCGTCCAACTCCAGCGATACGAGCAGCACCGCCTTCTGGCGGTCGCGCTGCGCCACCAACTGCTTGTGGATGTACTCGATCGCGCCCACGTCCAGGCCGCGCGTGGGCTGCACCGCGATCAGCAGGTCGTTGCCCAGGTCGATTTCGCGCGCGAGGATGGCCTTCTGCTGGTTGCCGCCGGACATGCTGCGCGCGGAGGTCTGCGCGCCCTGCCCGCTGCGGATGTCGTAATCCGCGATCAGCTTGTCCGCGTAGCGCTCGATGTCGGCGAACTTGAGGAAGCCGCGCTTTTCAAAGCGGGGCGTGAAGTACTGCTTGAGCACCAGATTCTCCGCCAGCGAATAGTCGAGCACCAGGCCGTGCTTGTGCCGGTCCTCCGGAATGTGGCTGATGCCCGCGACGTTGCGCTCGCGAACGGTAAAGTGCGTGATTTCCCGCTCGCCCAAAAACACCTTGCCGCTTTCCACGGGCATGAGCCCCGTCAGGGCATACACCAGTTCGGACTGGCCGTTTCCGTCGATGCCCGCGATGCAGACAATCTCGCCGCGCCGCGCGTTGAAGCTGACGTTGTCCACCAGCGCCTTGTGATGGTGCTTCCCCCGCACCGTCAGGTTCTGCACGACGAGCACGGGCTTGCCGGGCTGCGCGGGCGTCTTCTCCACGGCGAAGTTCACCTTGCGGCCGACCATCATTTCGCTCATCTCTTCCTTGGACGTGGTCTTCACGTCCACGGTGCCGATGTACTTGCCCTTTCTGAGCACCGAGCAGCGGTCCGCGACCTTCTTGATCTCCTCCAGCTTATGGGTGATGAAGAGGATCGACTTGCCCTCCTGCGTCAGGTGCTTCATGATGTGCATCAGCTCGTCGATCTCCTGGGGCGTCAGCACGGCGGTCGGCTCGTCGAAGATCAGCACCTCGTTGTCGCGGTAGAGCATCTTGAGGATTTCGACGCGCTGCTGCATGCCGACGGTGATGTCGGAGATCAGCGCGTCGGGATCGACCTTGAGCCCGTACTGTTCGGAGAGGGCGACCACCTTTTTGCGCGCGTCGTCCATCTTCAAAAAGCCGCCCTGCGTCGTCTCCACGCCGAGGATGATGTTTTCCAGCACGGTAAAGTTGTGCACGAGCTTGAAGTGCTGGTGCACCATGCCGATGCCCAGCGCGTTGGCGTCGTTCGGGTCCTTGATCTTGACCTCTTTGCCGTCCTTCTTGATCGTGCCCTCCTCCGGCTGATACAGCCCGAAAAGCACGCTCATCAGCGTAGACTTGCCCGCGCCGTTCTCGCCCAGCAGCGCGTGAATCTCGCCGCGCCGAAGCTGCAGCGTCACGTCGTCGTTGGCCACGATGCCCGGAAAGACCTTCGTGATGTGCAGCATCTCGATGACGTAGTCCATGCTCTCACTCCTTCAGTAACTTGTTTCTGGCCGGCGCTTTTGCAGTGCGTCCGGCATTGCACGGCAAAAGCGTCAACAAATGGAAACGGTTTTCCCTAAAAAAGCGGGCAGGCGTTCACCGCCCGCCCGCTCATTCGGACCTTATCTCGGAAGGTTTACTCGACGACGGTTACCTTCACGATGGTGCCCAGCGTGGTCACGTCCGCCGCGGTGTCCGCGTTGATGACGTACTCGCCGGAAACGATCTTCGCGAACAGCTCGTCGTAGGCCGCCTGGTCAAAGTCGTTCAGCTTGCTGGTCGCCATCGGCAGCTGCACGCCGTTGTTGGCAGCGCTGAACACGGCGGTCTCTCCGCCCTTGAACTCGCCCGCGTAGATGGACGCGATCGCCGCCTCGACGGAAGCGGAGAGGCCCTTCATCGCGGAGGTGATGACCGTGTCGGATTCGCTGCTCTGGTCGACGTCGACGCCCACCACGAACTTGCCGGCCGCTTCGGCCGCCGCCATGACGGAGTTGCCGACCGCGCCGCCGCAGCCGAAGATCACTTCGACGCCGTCATTGTACCAGGAAGCCGCCAGCGTCTGGGCTTCGGGGGTCGCATCGAATCCGCCGGTGTAGTGATAGTTCATCGTGATTTCGGTAATGCCCATTTCCTCAGCGGCCTTCTCGGCGCCCTGCACGAAGCCGTAGCCGTAGCGGATAACGGCGGGAACCGCCATGCCGCCCATGAAGCCCAGCTTGGTGTAGCCGGCCTTGACGACCGCGTAGCCGGCGAGGAAGCCCGCCTCCTGCTCGGCATACAGAATCGGCATCACGTTCTTCTCGGTGCGGTAATCCGAATAGTCCGCGCTGTGCGGCTCGCCGTCCAGCAGGATGAAGTTGACCTCGGGGTAGATGTCCTGCGCGATGTAGATCGGCTCCTCAAACAGGAAGCCCGGCGTCACGATCGTCTTCGCGCCCGCGTTCACGGCCAAGTCGATCGCGGCCAGATACGCGTCCGTGGACTTCTCGGTCGGCTTATAATACTTGTGGGTGACGTTGTTGGCCTCGGCATACGCCACGACGCCTTCCCATGCGCCCTGGTTGAAGGACTTGTCATCGATGGTGCCAATATCGGTAATCAGAGCCAGATCGTAGGTATCCTCCGCCGCGACGAAGGAAACCATGCTCAGCACCATGACGAGCGCCAAGAACATAGAAGCAAGTTTCTTCATAACGAGAAAACCTCCTTAGAATAATGCGCCGCCGGACGGGTATCCGGCAGCCTGTCCCTTTGTATTGTAGCAGGTTTTGATCCCTTTTGGAAGCGTCTTTTGACTGGAAATATGAAAATATTTTAACAAGTTTCACAAATGCAGGCTCATTTTTTGAGTCCGGAGAAGCCTTCGCCCATCGCCTCGTGCACCTCGCTGACCGTGACGAATGCGCGCTCGTCCTCCGAGGCGATGATCTCCCTTAGCTGCGTCATTTCGTTCTTGTTGATGACGCAAAAGACCATGCCCTTGTCCTCCCCGCTGTAGCTTCCGCGGGCGGAAAGCAGCGTCGCGCCCCGGTCCATCTCATGGTTGATCCGCTGGGCGATCCGGGCCGCCTGATCCGATATGATGAAGAACTGGTGCGCCGTGTTCCAGCCCTGCAGCACGATGTCCATCACCTTGGTGGAAATAAACAGGGCGATCAGCGCCCAAAGCGCCGCCTGCGGGTCGAACACCACGCCCGCCGCGCACACAACGATGCAGTCGATCCCGAAAAGAAAGGTGCCCACCGAGATGACGGGGAAGCGGTTATGTACGAGCTGCGCGGCCAGGTCCGTGCCGCCCGTCGTCGCGCCGCCGCGCAGCACCAGCCCCAAACCGATGCCCATTAAAATGCCGCCGTAAAGGCTGGCCAGCATCATGTCGTTCGTGACGGCCTGCTGGGGCAGAATGTCGATGCATAGCGAGAGCCCCAGCATCGACAGAAAAGACCGGAAGACGAACCTGCGCCCCACCGCCTTGTAGCCCACGAGGAAGAGCGGAATGTTCAGCACGGCGCTGAGCAGGCCGACCGGCCAGTGCGTGCCCGCGGCGATGAGCGTCGCGATGCCCGTCACGCCGCCGGGCGCGATGTCGTTGGGAATGAAGAACTGCGAAAACGAGATGCCCGCGACCAGGCAGCCGAGCAGCATCTGCGCATAGGCCTTCCCCATGTTGACGAGCTTTTTTTTGTCCTGCATGCGCGTTGTCTCCTTCAAAATCAGGGTGAGCGGGCGCGGAAAATCCGCGCCCGCAATTTATGCCTCCTTCGGCGAAAAACCGAGCGATACGCGCATGGCGTCGTCAACGCTGCGCATCAGCTCCTCCGGGAGCTGGCCCACGCGGCGTCCAAGCCGCCGCTTTTCCAGCGTGCGCACCTGCTCGGCGAGAATCAGCGAATCCTTCATCAGCCCGCTTTCCCCTGCCGGTATCACGACGTGCGTGGGCAGCTTCGTCTTGCCCAGGCGCGAGGTGATCGCCAGCACGATGACCGTCGGGCTGTAGCGGTTCCCCATATCGTTTTGAATGATCAGCACGGGGCGAACCCCGCCCTGTTCAGACCCCACCACGGGGTCCAGGTCGGCAAAGTAAATTTCTCCGCGTTTGAACATGGCCTACCACACTCCGAAAGCATGCTTCGGCCCCGTTCCCCTGCCTTATATTCTATGTGCGCGCGCCGAGGCGGTTCGACCCAATCTTTTTGGGTGCTACCCGCCGCTTACAGGCTGCCCGCGATGTCGAGCGCAGTCACCTGCCGCGTGCCCAGCCTTCCCTCCGCGCGCCGCCCCGCCTGCGCGTGCCAGAGCGCCGCCGCCCGCGCCGCCTCGTAAGGCGCCATGCCCTGGCAGAGCAGCGCGCCCACGACGCCCGACAGGACGTCCCCGCTGCCCCCGGTCGCCATCGCGCAGGTGCCCCGGGGCATCAGCGTGACGCCCTGCCCGCCCGCGATGACCGTGGTCGCGCCCTTGAGCAGCGCGACCGCGCCGGTCTTTTGCGCCAGCGCCTTCGCCGCCTCCACCGGGGATTGCAGCACCCGCGAAACGTCCGTATCGAGCAGGCGCGCCGCTTCGCCGGGATGCGGCGTGAGGACGGTGTTTGCGCCGGGGAGCAGTCCGCCCAAAGCCATGACGTTGAGCGCGTCGGCATCGAGCACCTTCGGCACGTCGCTTTGAATGAGCGTGCGAATGGCCGCCCCTGCGCCCGGCCGCTGCGACAGGCCCGGCCCCGCCACGGCAGCCTGTTTTCCCCGCAAAAGCGCCTCGATGCGCGGGCCTGCCTGCGCGGCCAAAGCCCCGTCTTCCTCCGGCATCGGGGCAGCCATGGCGCAAAACGCCTGCGCTTGCAGCGCGCCCAAGACGTCGCCCACGCACGCCGTCGTCACGAGCCCCGCGCCCGCGCGCAGCGCGCCCAGCGTGCACAGCACCGCCGCGCCCGCCATGCCGCGCGAGCCCGCGACCACCAGCAGGTGCCCGCAGGTGCCCTTATGCGCGTCCGCGGCCCGGGGCGGGATCAGCGCGTCGCCGTCCTCCAGCACGTCCATGCCCTCCGCCCGATCCAGCGCGGACGGAATGCCGATGTCCGCGACCGTAAGCCTGCCCGAAAGTTCCCGTCCCGGGCTGAGGAAGTGCCCCGGCTTGGGGCGGTGAAACGTCACCGTCTCCCGCGCCCTCACGGCGCGGTCCAGCACGCGCCCGGTCGCGCCGTCCACGCCGGAGGGAATGTCCACCGCGATCACCGGCAGGCCGCTCTCGTCGATCCGCTCGATCACTTTGGCATAGACGCCCGCGACGTCCCGCGAAAGCCCGGTGCCGAAGAGAGCGTCCACCACCGCCGCGGCGTCCCCGAGCGGCAATCCCTCCTCGGCCGGGACGATGGCGATGCCGAGCTTCCCGCAAAGCGCCGCGTTGACCTTCGCGTCCCCCGAGAGCGCTTCGACCGGCGCCGCGGCGCAGCAGACGGCCTCGCCGCCCATCTGCCGCCAGAGGCGCGCCGCCGCGTAACCGTCCCCGCCGTTTCCGCCCGCGCCGCAGGCGAAGAGCACGCACGCATCCTGCGGTACATGCCGCAGGAGCGCCTGTGCGACCGCCTGCGCCGCGTGCTCCATCAGCAGCAGCGAGGGATAGCCCGTCGCTCCCATGAAATCCTGCTCCAGCGCCCGCATCGCGCAGGGCGTGACCGTGTGCAGCATCTTTATCCCTCCGCAACCGCCATGGCCACCGCCATGCCGCCGTCGTGTGATATGGAAAGGTGCATCCGCGCGCCGCCCAGCTCAGCCAGGCGCTTTGCGGCCGCCCCCGCGAGGACGGCCTGCGGAGCGCCCGACTCCGTATGCGAGACGCCCACGTCGCGCAGGGGAATCATAAGCCCCGTGCCCAGCGCCTTGAGCATCGCTTCCTTGGCCGCGAAGATGCCCGCCGCGCTTTGATCGCGCATGCCGCCTCTTTCCGAAAGGTAGGCGCGCTCCTCCTGCGTGAAACAGCGCGACAAAAAGGCTTCCTTTTGAATCGCCCGGCCGATGCGCTCGATCTCGCAGAGGTCCACCCCGACGCCTACGATCATGCTTCTTCCTTCGCCGCCGTCACGGCGTTGGCGATGGCGCGCGCCATGACCTCCGCCGCCGCCGCGCAGAGCATCAGGAACGGCAGCCTGCCCTTTTGCTGGCCCGTCGCCATCGAAAAGATCGTGTCGCCGTCCATCATCGTGTGGACGGGCCGAATCGCGCGGGCATAGCCGTCGTGCGCCGAGAGCGCGAGGCGGTTTGCCTCCTCCTTGCTCAGCTTCGCATCCGTCGCGATGACGCCGAGGGTCGTGTTCTCGCCGATGTGTCCCTCCAGCCGCGCGCCCGTCAGCGCCGCCTGCGCGGGCGACGGCCTGCCGCCCAGATGCCCGCACGCGAGAATCGCGCCGCTCTGCGGGTCGTACACGTCGCCGCAGGCGTTCACGCAGACGATCGCGCCCACGTGCACCCCGTCGGCCAGCGTGATGCTCGCCGTGCCGGTGCCTCCGCGCGCCGGCGTCGCCCCCGGCACCAGCTTGCCCACCGTCGCCCCGCAGCCCGCGCCGTAAGCGCCCTGCCGCACGACGTTTCCGGCCACCCGGCAGGCCGCGTAGCCCATGTCCGGCCCCGGCCGCACGTCTGAACGCCCGACGCCCAGGTCGAAGAGCACCGCCGCAGGCACGATCGGCACGCGGCAGACGCCCACGTCCATGCCCTCGCCCAGCTCTTCAAAGAAGCGCATCGCGCCGTCCGCCGCCGCCAGCCCGTAGGCGCTGCCGCCGCAGAGCAGCACGGCGTTCGGGCCCTTAACCAGGTTGCCCGGGCGCAGCAGGTCCGTTTCGCGCGTGCCCGGGGCCGCGCCGCGTACGTCCACGCCGCCGACCGTCTCCGGCGGGCAGAGCACCGCCGTCACGCCCGTGCGCGCCTCGCGCACCTCCACCTGTCCGACCGTAATGCCGATCACGTCCGTAATGCTTCCTTCATACATATCCCATCACTCCTCTTACCGATACGTCTCCCGCGAGCACGGTGCGCGTATCGCCGTCCTGCGTCTTCACGATCAGCGCGCCCTGCGCGTCTATGTCCTGCGCCGTGCCGACGAACGCCTCTCCCGCCCCGACGACGCGCACGCGCTGCCCCAGCGTGACGGAGCGCGCGCGGTAATCGCCGATCCATTCCGCCTCGCCGCTGCGCTCAAACATCGCGTACCGCCGCTCAAAGCTTTCAAGAAACGCCCGCACCAGCTCCGCGCGGAGCACCCGCCGTCCGCACGCATCGTCCACGCAGGTCGCCGTCCGGCAAAGCTCGGGCGGGCAGGCGTGTACGTTGATGCCCGCGCCCGCGACGATGAACTGCACCTGCGCCTCGTCCGCGCTCATCTCCAGCAGAATGCCGCAGACCTTTTTCCCGTTCATGACCACGTCGTTGGGCCACTTGATGCCGGCCTTTGCGCCGCTGGCCGCTTCGATGCCCTCCGCCACGGCGAGCGCCGTGAGCAGCGTTAGCTGCGCGACCTGCGACGGATGCGCCTTCGGGCGCAGCAGCAGCGTCATAAAGATGCCCGCGTCCTCCGGTGACTCCCACGTCCGCCCACGCCTGCCCCGCCCCGCCGTCTGCGTACCCGAAAGCGCGAGGGTGCCGTGCGGGGCGTCCTGCACGGCCAAGCGCTTGCACCAAAGGTTCGTCGAATCCACGCTCTGCTGGTATAAGACCGGGCGTCCGGCCCACTCGGTCTTGAGCCCCCGCTCCACCAGCGGCGCGTCAAGCGCGTCCGGGCAGGAAAGCAGCCTGTAGCCGCGCTTTCCCTCCGCCTCGATCCGATAGCCCGCCGCGCGCAGCTGTTCCACCTGTTTCCACACCGCCGCCCGCGTCACGCCCAGCCTCTCGCTGATCTGCGCGCCCGACACGACGCCGCCCGAAAGCAGCAGGCGAAGCACCTCCTCCATTTAGACGCCTCCCTCATGGAATGTATAGGATATTATAACACAGCTTAGGTGGAACCTCAAACCTGCGGCGGAAAAAGCAGGGATTTCTTCCTTCCATCCGTTGAATAGCGGGAACGAAGCTTGTCAAAGCCCCTCCTTTTCCGTATAATTTAAGTTCAGGTTGCGATACTCACTATACGATTCCCTCAACGTATGAAAATAAACAAAGGAGAATATGCGCTATGCCTCAGCCAAGCCGGATCATACAGGCGCTCAAGGAAAACATCGCGACGGTCATCGTCGGAAAGGACGAGGTCGTCCACCTCGCGCTCATCGCGCTGCTGTGCGGCGGCCACGTGCTGATCGAGGACGTGCCGGGCGTAGGCAAAACCACGCTTTGCAGCGCGCTCGCCCGCTCGCTCGCCTGCTCCTTCAAGCGCATTCAGTTTACGCCCGACGTCATCCCCTCCGACATTACGGGCTTTTCCGCGGCGAACATGAAGACCGGTGAGATGGAATACCGTCCAGGCGCGGTCATGAGCCAGATCGTCCTCGCGGACGAGATCAACCGCACCTCGCCGAAGACGCAAAGCGCGCTGCTCGAGGTCATGGAGGAGCATCAGGTCACGGTGGACGGCACCACCTACCGCCTGCCCGAGCCCTTCATGGTGCTCGCCACGCAGAACCCCGTCGACTTCGTCGGCACCTATCCGCTGCCGGAGGCGCAGATGGACCGCTTCTTCATGCGCATCGCCATCGGCTATCCCTCTGTGGAGGACGAGATGGAGATTCTGGAGCGCTACAGCCTGCCGACCTCTCCGCTTTCCACCCTGCAGCCCGTCTGCTACGCGGAGGACGTCATCGCCATGCAGGCTGAGGTAAAGAACATCTATTGCTCGCGCGAGGTGCGCTCCTACGTGGCGAACCTGTGCGCGGCGACGCGCAATCACCCCGCGCTGCAGCTCGGCGTCTCCACCCGCGCCGCCATCGCGCTCATCCACGCGGCGCAGGCGACCGCGCTGCTAAGCGGGCGCGACTTCATCTTGCCGGACGACGTGCAGCAGATGGCGCACGCGGTGCTCTGCCATCGCATGATCCTGTCGCCTGAGGCACGCATGAAGGATCAGACGACGGAGCAGGTGCTCACCGACATCCTCGCGCGGGTGAAGCTGCCGGTGAAGCTGCCGTGACGGGGCGTTTCGCGGCGCTGCTGCTCTCGGCCCTGTCCCTTTTCGCGGCGGCGCTCTCGACCGGCGGGGCCTTTTACTACCTCTTCTTTCTCCTGCTCGCGACCGCGGGGGCGCTGTCGCTCGTAAGCGTCGTGTGCGCCTATGCGCTCGCGCGATTTTCCTGCGAGCTGGAACGCTCCCGCGTCACGCGCGGGGACGACGCCATTCTGCTGTGCACCCTGCACCTGCGCATTCCCCTGCCCATCGCCCCGCTTCGTCTGAAGGTCGTCCCGCCGGACGGGGGCGAGGGCTACACCGTCGCGGCGAACGTGCGCTCCTTCGGCGCCAGCGTCACCCGCCATCAGTTTCCCTGCATTCACGTGGGCACGTACGCCTGCGGCGTCGAATACGTCGTCTTTTCCGACGCGCTGGGCCTCTTTGCGCTCAGGAAGAAGTGCGCGGACGGGCTGCTGACGCTCTTCGTCCTCCCCGACGTCCTGAGGGAGCCCCCGCTTCGGTTCAGCCCGGACGATTCGGGCGACGACAAGATGGCCCGTGCGCGCGACGACGCCACGTCCCCCGCCGATACGCGCGCCTATCAGGAGGGCGACGAGCTACGGCGCGTCCACTGGAAGCTCAGCCTTCGCCGCGGCTCCCTGATGGTGCGCACGTTTGAGGAGCCCGCCCGCCCGGACGCGCTCGTGCTCATGGATTGTTCGCCCCCCGCCGCCCTGGGCGAGACGGCGCTGTACATGCAAGACGCCCTGTGCGAGAGCGCGGCGTCCGTCGCCGCCGTACAGCTCGCCGCCTCGCACATCGTGCGCATTCCGCTCTCCTGCCGCCATCCGCGCGAGCTCACGGGCGACCACAGCGCTCAGCTTCCGCTGATTCTGGAGGGGCTTGCGGGCGCAGCGTTCGACGGCACGGATCACTTCGAGCGGGTGCTCATGCTCGAAACGCGCCGCATGCGCCGCACGGGCTCGACCGCCATTCTCACCACGCATATGTCCAGCCGCATCGCGGATATGGTCATCCAAATCCGGCGCATGGGCCCGCAGGTGCGCCTCATCTTCGTGCACGTAAACGATCTGACGGAAGAAAGCGCGCTTTTGCTCAGCCGGGTCGAATGCGCGGACATCGAGGTGGAAACCGTCATGCTCATCGACGAAAGCGAGGCGGCAAGCGCATGAAAAGACGCAACCCGGGCTTACTGCCGGTGGTGCGAAAACGCGTTCCCCACGCGCTGGAAAGCGCGCTGACCGCCTTCTTGTTTTCCGCCGGGCTGATGCTGACGCTCCAAAGCGCGCTGGACCTCGCGGTCGGCCGCGCGCACGTTCTCTTGCAGAGCGCGGGCCTTTCCCTGTTCTGGGCGCTTCTTTCGCTTTCCCCGATCACGGCCGTCGCGGGCCTGGCGTGCGGGCTGTTCTTCTTCATTCCCTACGTTTTCGGCCTCCTGCCGCAGCTTTCCGGCGTGGAAGCCGCGCTCGCGCTCGCAATGCAGGGAAACCCGCTCGCGCTCCAGCTCTATTCGCAGCCGCTTTCGCTGCTGCTCGCGCTGCTCTTCACCCTAGTCGCCTTCCTGCTCTCCCGGGGAGACGGCGGTTTTTATCCCGCTTTCGCGCTCGCCGCGTTCGTGCTGCTGTCCTCCTGGTTTTACGGCGGCCGTTCGGACGCGCGGCTTTGCCTGCCCGCGCTCGCCGCGCTGATCCTTCTTTACGCGCATTCGGGCGAGCACGGCGCGTCCGTATCCCGCGCGCTGCCGACGGCGCTGTGTGCGGCGCTGCTGTCGGCGCTGCTGCTGCCGTCCGTCATCCCCACCACCCCCGCGATGACCAACTTTGCGGACCGCGTCCGCAGCACTGTATACGATTACTTCTTTTTCACCGATCCGCGTTCGGTGTATTCCCTGCAGCTCAGCGGCTACCAGCCGCTCGGCGCGGATCAGCTCGGCGGCCCGGTCGATCCGCCGGACGACCCGGTGCTCGAGGTCGCCACCGTTCAGCCCCTCTACCTGCGCGGTTCCCTGAAAAACGAATATACGGGCCGCGCCTGGCGCGATGCAACGGCGGGGCGGCGCTATCTCTTCGTCGATCCCCGGTACCGCAACCTGCGCGACACGCTCTTCGACGCGAAGAGGCCTTCGCCTGCCCTTCGGGACGCGAGCGGCCTGTTTGAAGAACATGCGCTGTCCATCTCGCTGCTGGCGGACGGCGTCTCCACGCTCTTTGTGCCCCAGCGGCTGACCTCCGTCTCCTCCGCCGAGGGCTTTGTGCCCTACTTCGGCTCGAGCTCCGAGGTCTTCATCACGCGGGATACCGCCGCGGGCGACGCCTACAGCGTCACCGCCGCGCTGCCCATGGCGGGAAGCGAAGGGCTCGCGGAGATCCTCGAAAGCGCCGGCGCCGGGGCGGACGAAGCCGCCGAGGCGGAGTGGAACGACGTCTTTTCCACGTATACGCCCTTTCCGGAGACGGTGGAAAGCGGCGTCGTTCAGCTCGCGCTGCAGGTGACGGCCAGCGCCGCCTCGCCTTATGAACGGGCGATGCTCATCGCGGGCCATCTCCGCTCAAGCTATCCCTATACGTTCGAGCAGAACCTGCCGCCTGCGGACAGGGACTTCGTCTCCTGGTTCCTGCTTTCGGAGCGTCAGGGCTATTGCACCTCCTTCGCCTCCGCCATGGCGGTCATGTGCCGAATCGTCGGGCTGCCCGCCCGGTACGTCGAGGGCTATCTCGCGCGCCCGGACGCGGACGGCGTAGCGCGCGTCACCCAGCAAAACGCGCACGCATGGGTCGAGGTCTACTTCAAGGGCTTCGGCTGGCTGACGTTCGACCCCACCCCCAGCCGGGGCGCGTCCCAGGGCGGCGGAGATCAACCCGCCGAGCCGGACGACGAGCCGCCGTCTCCGGAGGACGACGCGCAGGACATGGCCGACCCGGACGACGGGCAGGACCTGCCGACGCCCTCTCCCGATCCCTCGCAGTCCTCCGACGGCGCACAGGGAACGACCCCGACCCCGCAGCCGAACGATCAGACCGAGCCGCCCGAGGAGGGCTCCCCGTCCGATTCTTCCCCGACGCCCACGCCCTCGCCCACCCCTACTTCGCCGGACGACGACACGCAAAGGACGCCAAGGCCCGAGGACTCCCCAACGCCGACGCCTTCCCCCACGCCGTCCCCGGAGCCCCCTAATCCAAGTGAACCCACGCCCACCCCGCCGCCGGAGGAGCCGCCCGAAAAGGACCCGCCGCGTTTCCTGCTGTGGCTCCTCCCGCTGCTGCTGCTCGCGGCAGCAGGATTCCGCCTGTACTGGACGGATCCCTCGCAGGCCGCCTCCAGGCAAAAGGACGACGGCGCGCGCCTGCTGTGCTGGTATCGCGGCGCGGAATCCGCGCTGCACGCGCTGGGCTACACGCGCAGCGCCGCCGAGTCGATCCTCGCCTTTGCGCAGCGCGCGGAACAGGCGCTCGGCAAGGACATTCGCCTCACGCCCTTTGTCCGCGCGGTCTGCCTGATGCAGTACGGCGGACGCGAAGCTTCGGCCGACTGGCTGCGGCGCGCGGAGCGCTGTTACCGCGCGCTGTGCAAGCGCCTTACGCCCGCTCAGCGCGCGCGGATGCTCCTTCGCCGCCTGACAAAGGGGCTCGGCAGCCTGAAGACGCTGTGAACGGACGGCGGGGTTGCCTCATGTATTTATAAAATCCGCACCGCACAAAAGGCCGCCCTTCGCGAACGCGAAGGACGGCTCCCTTAATTTAAATCGGGATTCAGCAGCTTTTGCAGCACGATCCCGATGTCCTCCTGGATGCAGACCGACCGCTCCGCGATCTCCGGCGGGCATTCCGCCTCGTCCCGATTCAGGCAGGCGTAAATCGCCTGTTCGTTTCGCGCCGTCATCTGCCAAAAAGGGTATTTGATGATGACCGGCGTGTTGTATCCGACGCCGAGCTCGAGCAACAGCAGACGGCCCGCCTGGTGCTCGCGGACGAAAGCCTCGTACCGACGCGACGCCTGGTGCCACCCCTCGTCTTCCACAAAGCGGCCGTCGCAGCGCAGGTTCATCATCATCGGCCCGCCGCAAGCCGGGCACTTCGGCACGAGCTCGCTGGGAACGCGCATGTTGCGCTGCCGCTCCACCATCGCGCGGATGATCTCTTCATTATCGTAGGTCTTTTGCGCGCACGGCTTCGCGCATTGCAGCAGACCGTAATCCCCCTGCGTGTAGAACAGCCGCGCCTTGTCGAAACCCGCCAGTTGAAACTGATGGTCCACGTTGGTTGTAAGCACAAAAAAATCTTTATCCTTCACGAGCCGCAGCAGGTCCTGATACGCCCGTCCGGGGGCCGCGTCGTAGCGGTTCAGGAAGACGAAGCGGCTCCAGTACGCCCAGTGCTCCTCCGGCGTCCGGTACGGGTAAAACCCGCCCGAATACATGTCGTGAAAGCCATATTTTTCTTCAAAATCCCCGAAATGGCGGGTAAAACGCTCTCCCGAATAGCTGAGCCCCGCCGAGGCCGATAGGCCTGCCCCCGCCCCGATCAGGAGAGCGTCCGCCGCTTCGATGGCCTCCCGCAGCCTGTCAACCTGCGCGGAGAAGGTGTCTGTAGATCGCTTCGTCCGATTCTTTAAAGACATTCAAAATCACCTGAATCCTAGATTTATCCGCCGACAGGCACTCGCGCACCGTGCTCACGGCGATTTCCGCCGCCTCACGCCCCGGAAAATGAAATTCTCCGGTGGAGATGCAGCAAAAGGCGATGGATTGAAGCCCGCGCTCCATCGCAAGCGCGAGGCAGGAACGGTAGCAGGCGGCGAGCAGCTCCCGGTCCGTCTGGCGAAGCGGACCTGTGACGATTGGGCCGACGGTGTGAATCACATACCGGCTGGGCAGGTTGTACGCCCCGGTGAGCTTCGCCCCGCCGAGCGGCTCCTCGTGCCCCTGCCGCTCCATGATCCGGCCGCACTCCGCGCGCAGCTGCAGCCCCGCCGCCGAATGGATGGCGTTGTCGATGCAGCCGTGGCACGGGCAAAAGCAGCCGAGAAGCGCGCTGTTCGCCGCGTTGACGATCGCGTCCGCGTCAAGGCGGGTGATGTCTCCCCGCCACAGCGCGATGGACTCCCCGGGGAGCCTGGAAAGCTCCGACACGTTGACAACGCCCCGCTCCTCGCGCTCCGCCGAGAGCAGTTCATCCTGCAGCTTTAAGTATTCGTCGCTCAGCGGCAGGTTCGGCCAAAGGTTCATGAGACTGCGCAGCAACCGTCGCTGCGCTTTTGCATCCTCCTTGGGAAAGCGCTCCGCCTCCGCCCGATATTCCGGCATCCGCGACAGCAGCATGCCAATCAGCCGCTGAACGCATTCGCTTCTTTCCATGCTTTTCCCTCCAGGTCGATTCCGCTTTGGCTGCGGCGTCCCGCGCGCAGGCGCACGCTCCACGGCCGGGCGATCGGCCGAATTCCATTTTTTAAACGTTCGCCCCGTCAGGCCGACGTTCCTGCTTTACGTGATGATTCTCGGACAAGGCGCGCCGGTCGGCGCGAAAAGGGGCTTCGCACGCCCTGCGAAGCCCTTACAAAATTCATTGCCGAACGCCTGCGCGGCTATCGGTCTCACGCCGCAAACGCATGGGTTTTCTTAAATCAAAGTGTAAACTGCTTCGGCGGGTTGCCCGAAAAGTCCGCGATTACGGCCTTTGCGTCCTGCAAGTAGAACACCACGAAAATAGGGTTGCTGGCGGTCTGGTACTGGCTCTTGACGATGGGGTTGTTCATGCAGCCCTCTTTCACCGCCCTGTTCTCTTCAAACACGGCCTTGCCGCTGAGTCGAATCCAGGCATACGACGGGCTGGAGACGGAAACCTCGACGTAGGGATTCTGCTGCAGGTCCTTGTAGACCTCCTTCTGGTTGTTCGTGCAGAACCAGAGCTTTCCGTCCTGTTCAAAGCAGAACATGAAGGGGCGGCATTTGGCCTTGCCGTCGCGGCCGACGGTCGCGAGATATTGCACGGGGTTTTCGGTGAGGAACTTTACGACTTCATTCATGTGTAACCCTCCTGTCGGTTCAGGCGCACGCGCGCCCTGCGGATGAGGCGCCAGTCTGCGGCGCCCCGCTTTCCGCTTGCAGATTGATCTTAGCACAGACAAGGCGCCTTGAAAAGTACGCACTTTCATGTGGCATAGTCACCAAAAGGTGCCTGTGAAGGGCCCCTCGTCCATGCTTGACGTCCGCCCCGATCGGGTATACAATCGATTTCAAGGGGCGTATGATCGCCACCCCAACACATCATCGAAACGAGGTACGCCATGGCTGATTTCACGCTTCCGGCCTGTCCCGTCGAAACGACGCTGAAACTCATCTCCAACCGCTGGAAAGTGCTGATCCTGCGCGATCTCTTTATGGGGACGAAGCGCTTCGGCGAGCTCAAGAAGTCGCTTTCCGGCATCTCTCAGAAGGTGCTGACGCAAAATCTGCGCGACATGGAGGCCGACGGCCTGCTCGTCCGCACCGTCTACCCGGAGGTTCCGCCCCGCGTCGAGTATGCGCTGACCGAAACCGGCGAAAGCCTACGGCCTGTGCTCGCAGCCCTGTTTGACTGGGGCATGAGCTACAAACAAAGAAACGGTTCTCCCTCAAGCGAGCTGGCGGAAGCGCTCGGCTCCGTCCTGCACGAATGATCGCTGTATGGTTCCCGCATGGGGCTTCGCCCGCGCCGGAGCCTTTTTTTGATTTTGCGGCTAACTTTTGCCGCACCCCGTGCGTTATACAGGTAAAGAGGCGCCCATCCGGGAGCGCCTCAAGCGAAAGGGGCAGGTTCCATGATCGACGAGCAAACCTTCGTGCGCGAGGTGGAGGCCGACGCAGCGATGCTCTATCGCGTGTGTCTTAGCATCCTGCGGCGCGACGCGGACGCGCAGGACGCCGTTTCGCAGGCGCTGGAGCGCGCGTGGGCGCACAGGCAGTCCGCGCGTCCCGACCGCCTCCGCGCCTGGCTGACGCAAATCGCGGTCAACGAGTGCCGAAACATTCTGCGCAGGCGGCGCCGCGTCGAGCCCGCGGCGTATCTTCCTGAACATCCGCCGCTTTCGGGGCCGGACCTCAGCCTGCGCGACGCGCTGGACCGCCTGCCGCACGCCCTTCGCACGCCGCTGCTGCTGCACTACATGGAGGGGTTTTCGGAAAAGGAGATCGCATCCGCGCTCGCGCTTCCGCAGTCGACCGTTAAATGGCGAATGTATCAGGCGCGCCGCAAGCTGCGCGACGAGTTAAAGGAGGTGGCAGAAGAATGAACCTTGATAAGCTGAAGCCCGGTGATTTTCGCCGTCTGTATGGGGAAATTCCCGAAACCTATAAAGAGCGCGTTCGCCTCACGATGAGCGGTTTACCCTCGCAGACGCGCAAAGTACGCTTCGCCAAGCGGCGGCTCGCGCTCGTGCTCGTCGCCCTCCTCCTGCTGATTTGCGGCACGGTCTATGCCGCCGCGCGCTGGGGGCTCGTCGACTTCTTCGACCTGTACGGCGGCATGCCGCCAAGCGCTGCGGGAATCGTCTCGCAGGTCGCCATCGAATACGACGCAGGAGAGGCCGTCGTCGCCCTGCGCGAGGCGGTCGCGGACGGGTTCTCCTATCACCTCACGGCGGAGGTTCGGCCCAAAGCCCCCGAAGAAATCCGCCTGCTTCCTCCCATGCTCGACGGCTCCATGGAGGACGAAGTCGCAATGGCCGCCGGACGGCGTCTCGTCGCCGCCTCAATCTATGTCGAGGGGGCAGACCCCGACGGCGACCAGGGGATCGATTGGAAAACGGAGGATGACGGAACGCTCGTCTACGTCATCAGCGGCGAACTCACGACCCAAGCGGACGCCGTGCAGCTCTCCTTGCTGTTGGTCTTGACGGATTACGGCGTGACCGGCGACGCAGACAATGCGCTCAAGGTGCGCGAATCCTTCTCCTTTACGCTGCCCGTCTCACAAGGAGCGCAAGCCCGGCGCGTCGAGATCGGGAAAGAGGTCGAGGGCGCGGGCGTGCTGCTGGAATACGTGAACTTTACGACGACGCCCTTGGCGACGTATTACGCCGTCGCCTGCTCGCTCGCGCCGGACGCGCTGGATTGGCAGCGCGCCGACTTTCAGGAGGGTTGGTTCGCGCTCTCCTTTGTCGACGAAAACGGCGACTGGACCTATGGGAGCCCCTCGGGCGGCGGCGGATATGCCGAACGGCTCGATTCCTCTCATGCGCTCATGCACGGCACGCTGCGGCCCCTTGACCCGCTGCCCGATACGATGTACGTCTACTGCAAGAGCCTCGGCGACGTGCCTGTAAGCAACGGCCTATACGGCATTACGGCCTTTGAGGTGAACTGACAGGTTTCGTGCATTTACAGACGATTCGTCGTGTGCGGCACCACATCGGCAGGTTTCAGCCTATTTTGCGATTCAGTGCATTCGCCCATGACGACAAAATCGCGCTTCCCGAATCCGGGAGCGCGACTTTGATTTCTATGCTGCTCTCACGCGCCGACCGTCATGTTGCGCGCCCACTTGCCCCGCCGAATGATCGCCAGCGCCCAGAAGACCTTCAAATTCATGAGTACCTGCACGGTCACGAACGCGATGCGCACGTCCGCATGCCCGGTCGCGGGCAGCAGGAACGCGCAAAGGAGGGACGCCGGGACGATCACCGCCCACATGTACCCCGAATCGAGCATCACCGCAGAGCGGGTATCCCCGCCCGCACGGAGCACGGAAAACGTCGTCGAATACAGCGCGCTCGGGATGACCAGCACCGACTGCACCAGGATCATCTGCGTCGCCATGGCGCGCAGATCGGCCGCGAGGTTCCCGTACATCGCGGGGATGACGAATGAGAGCCCGACGCCCAGCACCAGACAAGCGCCCGCCAGCATGGAAGCCAGCCGAAGCAGGCGCCCGGCTTTGGCCTTCGCCTCGTCGATCTGCCCCGCCCCCAGCGTCTGCCCGATGATGGCGGACGCCGCCGAGGACATGCCCGCCGTCAGCACGTAGATGATCGTCGTCGTCTGGTCCAGCAGCGAAATCGCAGGCAGCGCGTACTCCTGCACGTGCGCGTACGTCCAGAAAAAGATCATTTGGCCGCTCGTCCACAATACCTCGTTCATCGTCAGCGGGAAGCCCTTACGGGCGAACATCCCCAGCACCGGCCGCGGCAGCTTGCGAAAGCAGGCGATGTCCAGCGTAAAGGGCGTGCGTTCACGGTAGAGCACGTACAGGTAAAAGAGCATCTCCACCGTGCGGGCGATCAGCGTGGCCAGCGCCGCGCCGCGTTCGCCCATGCGCGGAAAGCCGAGCAGGCCGAAGATGAGCAGGCTGTTGAGCGCGATGTTCACCAGCATCGTCACAAAGCCCGCGACCATGGGCATGCGGTTTTTGCCCAGCGCGCGCAGAGAGTGCATGCACGTCAGCGATACCGCCGTGGGAATGTAGCTGTACTTGATCATGGACAGGTAGTCCAGGCCCGCGCGCATCGTCTCCGGGTCCGTGACGAACGCGCCCATGATGACGTGCGGGAAAAAATGCAGCACCAGAAAAAAAGCCGTCCCGATCACCAGCGAGCCCGCGATCTGAAGGCCGAAAAGCTGCTGCATGGTGTGTCGTTCCCGCGCGCCGTAATACTGCGCGATCAGCATGCCGCCCGCGCCCGTGAAGCCGAAAAACAGGCACATGAACACCGTGTACGGCTTGTTTGCGACCGACACGCCCGCCAGCGAAGCTGCGCCGAGCTGGCCGACCATGAAGTTATCCACGAAGTTGAAGAGCGCGGAAATCAACTGCTGCGCGATGACCGGCAGCATGATCGCCGTCGCGTGCAGATAGAACGACTTGTTTTCCCGCACATCCCGAACCATTTGCATGGGGTTCCCTCCCGCTTTTTCATGCGCCTCTGAATGGCACGAACGTTCGGCTCTTCGTCGCTTTTATGTGCACGCTCAGGTTCGCCGCCCGTTTCTTTTTATCATGCCGACGCTTTACAGCTATTTTCTGATTATACCACAAAAGAAAAACGGCGCAAAGCCGTTTTAAAAATCCAGAGGCTAATTCGTGTTTTTTGTTTCCGACGCAGCCTGCGGCTTTTTATACAGGTGGTTGAGCACCACGCTGAGCGCAAACACCTTTCCATCATGCTCAATACGCATGTAGCCATCCGTGCGTTCGACGGCGCGCCGAATGCTTGAAAGGCCGATGCCATGTCCGGCCGTCTGTTTGTGCGAGCTGGGCATCCCGTCCTCTAAGTCCAGAACGCCGCTGTAGCTGTTTCTGATCGAGATGACGAGCGCCGCGCCCTCAGGGTAAGCCCTGACATCCACAAAGCGCGCAGCCTCCCGGTCCATGTTCTCGCAGGCTTCCATCGCGTTTTGCAGCCCATTTGAGAGCACCGCGCACAGCTCCGCGCTTTTATCGATCTCCTCCTGCGGAATCCGAGCGAGGCAGGTAAAGTCAATCTCCCTTCTGCGCAGTTCGCTCGCGTAAAAGCTCAGGGACGCGTCGGCCACCAGACTTTCGCAGAAGGAGGAGAGCTGGCAGGTCTGCGTGTCCGAATAGATGGTATCGATGTACCGCGAAAGCTGCTCTGTATTTCCCATCACAGCCAGCTCCTGAATCGTTCGCAGGTGATGCTGCAGGTCGTGACGCAGGGTGCGCATCGCCTGGTTGCTCTGCTTCATCAGCTCATACCTCGACTGATTGGCCTGAAGCTGCATTTCATTGACGTCCCGCTCGTGCTGTAGCTTGAGCCGCTCTCCATTAAACGTCTCCGCGATCCCCCGCAGCACCAGCACGCAATAGAACAGCATCGAAACCGGCAGGAAGAAAAGAAACGGCAGCTTGAACTCCAAAAAGACAATCATTCGCATCGAAATCGGCAGGAGCGAGACGACATATTTCAGGTAATCGCTAAAGTAGCCGATGAACAGCACGGCCAGTCCCAGGAAAAAGTAATTCTTCTCGGACCTGCGCAGGCGAATCCAACAGCTGAGCAGCACGCAGAAGGAGAGCAGCACTAAAAACGGTCTGAAGTAATTGCAGGACCAGACGCCCGCAAGTTGACCGGATACGCTGACGATATAAAGGAGGACGTGCGCAGAGATCGCGGCGCGCTGGACTCGTCCCCACTTCACGTTCGTAATGGCGCTGACCATCGCGTAGGAGGCGACCTGGAGAAACTGATCAAGCAGGTAAAAGGCCCAATCGTTCATCGCCGAGTAATTTCCGCTGTATCCAAAGACGATATGCAAAAGAGAGGTGTCAAGAATGAGGTAGCCGTCCCAAAGAATTGTGTATAACGCCAGCATGGCCACCCGGCGGGCGTTCTTCCTGCTCTGGCGCAGGATGAAGCAGGACGCAAAGAGCAGCAGCGCCAGCGTCAGCGTGATCAGCGGAATGATGAGTGTAAAGGGATTTTGCAGCAGCTCGCGCTTTAAATAAGTATGCTGACTCGTAATCGCCACCTCGCGCACGAGTCCGAGTTCTCCGGCAAAGAGCGGCGGCGCCTTCAGCGTGATTTCAAGCGTTTTACCGAAATCCTCCGGATACAGTTCGATGAACACCTCGTGCATCGCCGCGCGATAGGGGTACTCCTGAATCGGAGCCTCCGCGTCGCCATAGCGATAGCGCTCGATTCCACCGATCTCTACCCGCACCTCCTGCTGCATCACACGAAAGCACACGAGCGTGCCGAACATGGGAGCCTCCGGCAGCTCCGTGCGCAGCGTCACGCTTTGCGCAGATCGGCCAAGGCTCAGCTTGGCTGGCAGCTCCACCGACGTAGGCTGGTCGATCCGGTCAGTGGTGTACGTCCATCCCGTATGGAGACTTTGGTAGATTTCCGGCTTGCGTACCGGCTCTATGTCGGCATTTACATATCGGAAAATGCCCATCAGCAGCGTCAGAAGAAAAAGCGCACCCGCCAGCGTAAACAGTCGCCACTGACGGCGATTCATCTATTTCCCCGCCTCTCTGTCGAAATGTACATAAAGTAAGCATCGCGAATCGCTTTCCTCGTCCTCACCTTGATGGGGACGCGCACGCCGGTGGACACCGTAAAATCCTCTTCCGCCGCGACGATGTGGTCCATGTTCACCAAATAGCTTTGATGGCAACGCAAAAAACGGCTGTCGTCCAGTTGCTTTTCCAAATCATCCAATTTCCCATAGGTTTCAATCTTTTCCGATCTTCTGTCGTTAATAATCAGCTTGTTCGCATGGCTTTCGACGTAGAGGATGGCTTCATACGGAATCCGCTGAATCTGTCCTCCGCGCCTGACGGCCAGGCTGCGTGAGGATTTTTCCCTGTCCGCGAGTATCCGGTTCATGAGCATTTCAAAGCGCGTCCTGTCGATGGGCTTTAACAGATAACCGCAGGCGAAGACATCGTAGCTTTCCAGCGCATAGTCGGGGCTCACCGTCAAAAAAGCGATCGGCACCGTCGCGTTGAGGCGCCGAATGCGCTGCGCGGTCTCAATGCCGTCCAGCCCGTGCATCAACACGTCCAGAAAAACCAGGTCAAAGACGAATCCGTTTTCAAAGCTGTCGATCAAATGGGCACCTGTTTCAAACTCCCTGAGTTCCAGCGCTTCTTTTCGATTACTAAAATACATTTGCAGCGCCTTGATCAAATGAACTCTTTCTGTTTTGCTATCATCACAAATTGCCACATGTACCATGGCGCTACACCTCTATTATAAGTGTAAAATCATTTCATTACCACAAAATTTCCGCCCTTTGAGAAAAAAGGGCGGAAATGGCTTCTTAACGCGGTGTCTCAGCGCACGAGCACATAGTATCCCTTCTGCAGGATGGGCGCCTCGCAATAGCCCCACCGCAGCCTGGCATCCTCCGGCTCATAAACGTAAACCGAATCCTGCGTCTGCCCTTCGACGAATTGAGGCTGCAGGTAGCTGATCTGATCTTCCTTCTTCTGTTCGGTCTGAGCGCCTATGCACAAGATTCTCGCAGCCTCCTTTTCTTCATCCGTCCAGTCGTCCCCTATTTGAATGTGAAGGGATAAATCGGGCAGCAGGGAGGTCACATCGGTCTTTACGCCGTTTACGAACATGTACGCCTCGACGTAGTAAATGGGCGACGCGCAATTCAAGTCCTCTAAAATACGCCGTTCCTCTGTGCTCAGCTCCGCCCTGCTCACCGGCTGCATGCGCAGTCTGAAGCGTGCGGCGTTTTTGACGTTTGACAGCCGCTGCTTGATCTCGAGAATATTCCTTTCGGCGAAGCTGGCGATCGGCACCATGAGCTGTGTTTCATCGAGCGTGAACGATACATGGGTGATCCTCTGTTCCGCCAGATTGCCAAGCATACGCTGAGATAGGTGCAGATCGCGCAGCGTAAACGCCTGCTCGCCCGTTTCGTCCACATCAGGCAGCGCGCTCACGTCCAGCACGGCGCGCACCGGCATAAGGGATCCTTCCTCAGTCTCTTCCGCGGAATCCGACAGCTCCGGCAGCAGCTCCAGCTCGATCTTGGCCTCAAATTCACGGTAATCGTTTTTACGGTCCGTTACGATCGAGGTGTAAACCGAATTGCCGATGCGCAGGTCACTGTCTGGCGTGATCGCAATGCGCAGCTCGCCGTCTCCGATTTGAATGTCCTGCCATGCAAGAGGGGCGACGATCCTGAACGACGCTTCCAACAGGTCGTTATAATTGCCCGTGCCCTGTATCCGGATCACCGCTTCCCCCAGGTCTTTGTTGTTTTGGTACGAAACGGTGTAATCCGTGTCCTGCTTCAACAAAGGTCCTTTGTAATCATATACGTCGAAAGTAGGCTTGATCGACGCGCCGGTGAACTCCTGCGCGATGACCTTCGTCATCAAGCCGTATTTGCGGATCGACCTTCTTTCGATGGTAAACGAGACGTCCTTTTGTAACACTATTTGAATGTTGTAGTTTTGGTTTTGCAGCGATCCCTGGTTGATGCGGTACACCCCTGCATCTTCCCCGGGTTCGCGCCCCAGCGACCCGGACAGCGCGTCGCCGGGCAGCATTCCTTCCACCTTATAGGTGAGCTCCGGGTCGTCCTCCAAATAAATTTTACCCTGCCCGCCGTCCGGTATTACGTTCATGTTCCTGCGGTGGATGGTAAAGAAGCCCGTATTCAAGGTCAGCGTATAGTTAGGGCTTGCGGTCAGGCCCTCCAGCGTGTACGCATAGGTACCCGCGCTTTCCCCCGTCACGCGCCTCAGGTCACCGCTTACGGTGTCGTCCGCGAGCAGGCCCGTGCAGGTATAGGAAAGCTTTTCCGGGTCAGCGTCTCCATAAACCTTTTCCTGTCCGTCCGAGGGGATGACACGCACCGGTTTCGGCGCAATCGTATAGGTCACGTTTGGCGTCAGGGTTATGGCGTAGTTCGGGTTTCTCAGCGTTCCGGGGCCGATTTCATACGTTCCCGCATCCTCGCCCGGTTCCCGCGTGAGCTCACCTGCCAGTGCGTCGCCGTTGATAAGCGCCGGTTCGACCGTATAGCTCAGCCTTCCCGCATCCCTGTCGCCGTATACCTTTCCCTGGTCCGCTTTAGGCGTAACCGTGACAGGCTTCGGCACGATTTCAAACGTCTCGCCCGGTACGAACGTGATGTCGTAGTTTGGGTTAGCCGTGTTTGTGATCGATCCGCGGGTAATAGAATACGTCCCCGCGAGGAATCCCTTCTCCCGTTCTAGGCTACCCCGCAGCGCATCGCCCGCGACCAGCGGTACGTCCGGCGTATACGTCAGCGCCGGTTCCGGATCGCCATACGTCTTATGCTGCCCCGCTTCCGGCGTGAGGGTGATCGGTTTACGGCTGATCGTAAGACTCCTGCCCGCGGCCGAGAACTCGATCCGATAATTCGGGTTCTCATCGTCCGTCAAAGTCCCCTGCAGGATGCCGTATGTGCCCACGTTCTCGCCCGGGACGCGGGACAGCGTGCCGGAAAGCATATCGCTTCCCACCAGACCCTCCGCCTGATAGATGAGCGTCGGGTCGTCCTCTCCGTAAACCTTGCCCTGTCCGTCCAAAGGCGTTACCGTGACGTGCTTGCGGCCGATCAGGAAGGTCACGCCTGTTTCAAAGCTCACCGCATAATTGGGATTGTTCCCATCCGTCACGCTGCCCTGTAAAATCTTGTAGTGCCCAGCGTCCTCGCCCGCTTCGCGGGACAAAGCGCCGGTTAGCTTCTCATCCTTTACGAGCCCCAGGGTCTTGTATACCAACGTGCCGTCCGTTTCTCCGTAGGTTTTGCGCTGATCCGCCACCGGCGTAATCTGAACTGGCCTGCGTGTGATTTCAAAGGTGACACCTGTGATAAACGTAACGATGTAATTCGGATGGGCAACGTCGCCCGGCAATATTTCATAGGTTCCCACGTCCCTGCCCGCGGCGCGGGAAAGCTTTCCGCTAAGCGCGTCCTGACCTGCCAGCGCAGGACCGTCGAGGGTGCTTCCCGTGGGCAGCGTCACGTCGTACAGCAGCGTCGGAGTATCCTCCGTCCCGTCGTATGGGCGGCTTTGTCCTTTGCGCGGCGTCACAATCACTGGCCGCGGGTCGATGGAAAAATCGACGCCGGACGTAAAGGTGAGCGCATAATTGGGATTTTGGCCGTCCGTGAGCGTGCCCTGCAAAATCCCATAATCCCCCACATCCCGTCCCTTAGCCCGCGTCAGGCTTCCGCTGAGCGCATCAGAGCCCACGAGCGCCGGGCCCGTAAGGGGGCTGCCCGCGTTGAGCGACACCGTATAGCGTAATTCCGGCGTTGTCTCTGTACCGTCGTATACCTTGCTTTGCCCCGCGTCCGGCGTGACGACGACAGGTCTGCGCGAGACCGTAAAGGGTACGCCCTGCGTGAATTCGACAATGTAATTGTCGTGATGCAGATCGCCCAGGGTAATATGGTACGTTCCTACCTCTTCGCCTGCGGCGCGCGAAAGCGCTCCTTGCAACACATCGCCCGCTTCGAGTCCCTCAGCGTCGTATAAAAGCGCGCCATCCGCTTCTCCATATACCTTGCCTTGCCCATTCCTCGGAACCACCTTCACGCCCTTGACCGCGATGGTGAAGAGCACGCCCTGCGTAATACTGAGCGTATAGTTCTTTCCCGCATCCAGCGTTCCCAGGGTGATTTCGTAGGTTCCTGCGTCTTCTCCCGCCGCGCGGGACAGCGCGCCCGTCACTGCATTGCCCTGGGCGAGCGGTTCGCTGAGCGTATACGTCAGCGCCGGGTCCCCTCCCCCGTAAACCTTGCCTTGCCCTGCATTTGGGGTCACTGAAACCGCCCTAGGCAGAACGTCAAACGTCACGTCCGATACGGAGAACTCAATTTCATAGCTCGGGTTATTATCGCTTGTCAGCGTGCCCTGCCGGATGTAATAAGCCCCCGTCTCCTCGCCGGGCTCGCGTGAAAGCGCGCCGCTGAGCCTTTCACCACCGACAAGCCCATTTCCGCCGACGGTGTATGCCAGAGTACCGTCCTGCTCCGCGTAGATCTTCGTCTGCCCCGCAGCCGGGATGACGGTGATCTTTCTGCGCTCGATGGTGAACCGCATGCCGCCGTCGACCGTGATCGCATAGTTGACATCCTGGCCCTGTGCGTCCTGCCACGAAAAGGCATAGCTGCCGACCGCTTCGCTGTCCGCGGCGCTTCGATCACGCACGAGGTGTCCGGACAGCTTGTCTCCTGAAACAAGCGCACCCGCAGTCAATGGCTGATAGGGAAACACGGCTGGATCCGCAAAGCCGTACTGTTTCGATTGTCCGGCTACCGGATAGATCGTGATGGGCTTGGGTTCGACGGTAAACAGAACCGAGCTGTCAAAATCGACGCGATAGTTCGGATTATGCGCGTCGTCCACCGTGCCCTGCAGGATGGTATAGCTGCCCGCGGCCTCTCCGGATGCGCGCGCGAGCTGTCCGCTGAGCGAAATCCCGTCCGCCACCGCATAGGTCAGCACGGCGTCGGGTTCTCCGTACACCTTTGTCTGTCCGCTTTGCGGCATCACGGTGACGGGCTTCCTATCGATCTGAACCGTCTCGCTGCCCGTCGCCGGGTTATAATTTTCGCACGTCACCTGATAATAGACGACGTAGGTTCCTGCATCCTTAAACGTCGGTGCGTTGGAAGTATAGTCCGCCGTGTCGCCCACGCGATAGGTGATCCGGGCACCTGAGACCGTGCAGGAAACGGCGATCCCGTGCGCGTTTCCGTCGTACTCCCCCGCATATCCCTGCGCAGTCACGGTGAGCGCGGCAGGGGTAACCATAAGCGGTTTTACAGCGGTCGTCGCTGTCGCCGTCATGCCATTGAGCGTATAGGTCGCAGTGATGACGCAATGATAGCGATAGCTTCCCACCGCTTTGCCGACGGGGACAGAATAGCTCATTTTTGTCGCTTCCGCGATCGGTGCGTCCCCTTCATACCACTGATAGCTCAGCGTATGATCCGCCGCAGCGCTCGCGGTGGCCGTCAGCGTGCAGGCGTTCTCCGCATACCCGTAGACCAGTTCATCAACGGAAATGCTGATTCCGACAGACCTCGGCGGCGTTGCCTGCACCGCGTCCCAAATCGCGTAGAGCCTGACCTCTTCCGACTCTGCGTCGCTGGAAAGAACGGGAATTTTGAAGGAATCGTTTGGAGAGTGCAGCGCGTCCGTGCCGTCTGCCGCGGTATTCCAGCCCTTAAACGTATAGCCGGGGCGGGTAAAGCCGTTCTTCGGAAGCGTGGTCGTCTCCGCCTCGTAGCCGGAGAGGGACCCGACTGACCCGCTTGCCGCGCCGTTTCCGTCAAATACAAGCGTGCGCTGCCGGGCCGGGTGCGGGTTTTCCGAATCCTCCCCGTCTACTTTTTTGTAGACGATGCGCACATCGTAGGAGGGGGATTCAAAGCCTTCGTCGTCCGTCAGCATGAACGTGACGGTATGCAGCGAATCGGCCTCCCAGCCGTCAGGAATCGGGATGTTGAAGGTCTGCGAATCCCGGCCCGAGGCATCCGTGACCTCTTTTCCCGTTCCGCTTGTGTAGGCACCGTTATCCAGCTTGTACTTCGGCGTCACGATGCGCCCCTGCTTGTCCTCGTAATCGATCGTCACGTCGATCGTATCGGTCATATTCACCTGATGCGCGATGATTTGCAGCACGGAGTCAATTTTAAACGTAGCGGTGCGCTCGACGGTTCCTCCGGCAGATAGTTCAACCGTCCAAGAGTAGGCGATCCCGCTGTCTATGTCACTTACCGAATCTTTGTCGACGCTCGTAAATACGTTCTCTGAGCGACTGGTATAGCCTCCAAACCATACGGTCGTCGGGTTCTCGATCGAAAGATTAAAGCGTGCGCCCTTCGTGGAAGTACTGGTATCCTCCATGACGAGTCCGCTTCCCCGCTTCCCCTCGATCCAGGTAACGGTAGCCCGGTCGTTATCGCCGATCTGCGTGTCCGCACAGCTACCGATTTTCACAGTGATGGCATTCTGCGAGTCCGGGTTAGAGAGAATGTACTTCACCTGAACGGTCCGTCCGCCATCGTCAAGCCTGATTTCCTGTTTGAAGTCGACCGGCGTCTCGGCGTCGCCCAACGTCACGCGGGTGACATTGCCGTTCGTAACTCCTTTTGGGATTTGCTGCTTCGTATTTCCGTCATCGCCCAACTGGATGTAATTTTGATATCCGTTATCGCTGTAGGTCGTTTTGATAAAAGAAGTCTTAAAATACCCCTTGATATTGAAGGCGCTGGAGTTCGTCGTACTTCCGGTATAGTACGCCATGATGGCTTCCTTATTGTTTTGGAAATAAGCCGGGAGACCCTCGGTCGGTTCTAAAGCGACCATCGTCATCAACCTGGACGGCCCCAGACGGACGGCTGCAGCAAACGCATCCGCGCTCGCCTCCGAGATGGTATAGCTTCCAAACTCTTCTTCACTCACCGCGGCCTTGAAAAAGAGCATCGATCCCAGTTCCGGGGTAAAAGGCGCTTCATTTGCGACGGCCGTGCCGTCATCCGGCGCGTTGTCGGCAGCGCTCTCCATCTCTTCCAACAGCGTCCATTCTACCTGAACCTTATAAGAATTGCCCTGCGCGTCCATCGCCTCAACCGTGCGCGGCAAATAAGCCTTCACGTCCACAACCGTGCCAAGCGCGGCAACCTCCGCCTCGGGGATTTCGACGAACACCATGGGCGCTTCGCTGGCCAAACAAACGAGCTCAATCGGCTCCACAAACGTCCCGCCAAGGCTGATCATGGCGATAAAGAAGGGCGCGTATTGCTCGGAAATAGCGTAGCGCTCCGCCGCGCCTTCAGAGATGGCGGGGACGAAATAATAAAACATGTTCCTCTTGCGCACAAACTTGATCCTGTCGCGCGCATCGCCCACAAACGTCCACGCGATGGGCACGTCGTACGCATTTCCCTGTGCGTCCTGCGCCGCAATCGTCGCGGGCAGATAGCGCATCATGGCGTTCAGATCGGTTACCTGCTCCATCTGATCGTCCGGAATGACGATGGTGAGTTCCTGCGTTTTGACCAGCTCTATTGGGCCTGTCAGCGCCGCCTCTCCCGGCGTTGCCTCGCCCGGTGTCGCGGCGGAGTCCGGCAGTTTTTCTGACTTCAACGTCTCCTCCGGCTCTGGCGTGCCTTCCGGTTCACGCGTAGGCTGAGGCTCCGGCGTAGCATCAGGCCGCAGCGTCGCCGCAGGCGCCAGTGTTGCTGTGGCCCCAGGCTCCAGCGATGCCTCCGGTTCCAACGTGACCTCCGGCGATGACGTAGTTTCCGGAATCACGGTCGTGTCCGTCGCGGCTGTGGGGTCGGGCGACGCAGTCGCCTCCGGTGCCATCGATGTCTCCGGCTGTGGCGTCTCTGACGATGTCTCTAGATCACACGTCAGCACGCACAGAGGATGCCCGTCAAAACTGCGCACATCCGCGCGTTTGTTCTCTTCCTGTTGCAGCAAGACCGTCTGCGCGTCCGTCAGATTCAGCAGTGCAGAGACCGGAATATATCCCTTTTGTACGCCGTCCTGCGTATCAAAATAGACGCACGCCGCCCTCTCTTCAATTCCGCCGACGTACACCACCTGATGGGCACACAGCGTCGTCAGGCGCGTGCGCAGCGTCCTGCGCGTGTACACGGCAGCGTCCAGCGTTAGGCGTGCATAGCCGATAGTCAGACCGACTATATCCTCTTCTGTCTCCTGTTCCGGCATTTCCGTCGGAGCAGAAGTCTGCTCCGGCGCAGGCGTCGCGGTCTGTTCCGGTATCGCGGCGCTGCTCTCCTGCTCCGGCGTCTGCGTAGGAGCAGGTGTGAATTCAGTCTCAAGGACCACCGTGGTTTCTTCCCGCACGGCCTCGGATGGCGTCGCATCTGCTTCAGCGAAGCCGCCTACAGGCGAGAAAACGAGCGCCATGCACAGCATGACGGACAACGCCCGCTTTGATGTTCTCACGCAAGACCCCATCATTTTTATGAATGCAAGCCGTCCGCCATTTCCGTGCATCGCGCTCATTCCCGTATCCTCTTTTCATCTGTTTTCTATCTATTAGGAAAAGAAGCTTGTGCTTTCTTCTCTTCTTCGGCTAATTATTACTTTTCTATTTCTCAATGTGTTTTTTCTTTAGATCAGTATACACAACGCATTGAACTCTGTGTTCAACATTGTAAATTCGACATGTTTTTCAATAAAATTGTCATTTCTTCGGCGCGAGCGATACAAATGTTAAGCGTTTATTACAAAACTATGTCGGCGCACTAAAAGAGCCCACCCCTTCGGCAACTGCCGGAGGGGCGGGTTATGATTCGTATTCGCTTGTCGGAAAGTGCTTACTCAGCCTTCGGGCCTGCGGCGACGATCTTGGCGTCCATGCCCTCGTACTTGGAGAAATTCTTTACGAACATCGCGGCCAGCTTCTTGGCCTGCTCGTCGTACGCGGCCTTATCCTGCCACATGTCGCGCGGGATCAGCACCTCGGAAGGCACGCCCGGGCAAGAGGTCGGAACCTGCACGTTGAAGATCGGGTCGCTCACGAACTCGGCCTTCTCCAGGTCGCCGTTGAGCGCGGCGGTCACCATCGCGCGGGTGTAGGGCAGCTTCATGCGGTTGCCACCCTTGCCGGCGGGGCCGCCGGCCCAGCCGGTGTTGACCAGGTAGACGTTCGTGCCGTACTTCTCGATCTTCTCGCCCAGCATCTCGGCGTACTTGGAAGCCGGACGCGGGAGGAACGGCGCGCCAAAGCACGTAGAGAAGGTCGCCTGCGGCTCGGTCACGCCGCGCTCGGTGCCGGCCAGCTTCGCGGTGTAGCCGGTCACGAAGTGATACATCGCCGCTTCCTTGGACAGCTTGCTGACCGGGGGCAGCACGCCGAAAGCGTCCGCGGTCAGGAAGATGACGGTCTTCGGGACGCCGCCCACGCCCGGAATCGCGGCGTTGGGGATGTAATCGACCGGATAACCCACGCGAGTGTTCTCGGTCACGGAGCCGTCGTTAAAGTCGTACACGCCGTTCTCGTCGATGGTGACGTTCTCGACCAGCGCGCCAAACTTGATGGCGTTCCAGATGAAGGGCTCGTTCTCCTTGGAGAGGTTGATGCACTTGGCGTAGCAGCCGCCCTCGATGTTGAAGACGCCGTTGTCGCTCCAGCCGTGCTCGTCGTCGCCGATCAGCATGCGGTCCGGGTCCGCGGACAGCGTGGTCTTGCCGGTGCCGGAAAGGCCGAAGAACACGGCCGTGTCGCCGTCCTTGCCGATGTTGGCGGAGCAGTGCATCGGCAGCACGCCGTCAGCAGGCAGCAGGAAGTTCATGACGGAGAAGACGGACTTCTTCATCTCGCCCGCATACTGGCTGCCGGCGATGACGACGACCTTCTTCTCGAAGTTCACGCAGATCGCGGCCTCGGAGTGCACGCCGTCCAGCTCGGGAATGCACTTGCAGCCCGGCGCGCAGATGACGGTGAAGTCCTCCGTGAAGCTGTCAAACTCCTCCGCCGTCGGGCGGATGAGCAGGTCATGCATGAACATGTTCTGCGAGGCGAGCTCGTTGATCACGCGGATGCTGCGGCGATACTTGGGGTCCGCGCCGGCAAAGCCGTCGAACACGAACACTTCCCGGTTCTGCAGATACGTGGCCACGCGGGTCAGAATCTTGTCGAACTTTTCCGCGGTCATCGGCACGTTGATCTTGCCCCAGGCGATCTCATCATGAATCGCGGGGGTGTCGACCACATAACGGTCCTCCGGGGAACGGCCGGTGTACTTGCCGGTCATGACGGTCAGCGCGCCCGTTTCAGACAGGACGCCCTCGCCGCGCTCCAGAGCCTTTTCGGTCAGGCGCGCAACAGCCAGGTTGTGATAGACTTTCGCAGGGTTGATAATGCCCCACTTTGCGAGGTTTACTTCGTTCATTGGGTATCCCTCCATCGTTCATGATACGTCCGTGCCGCAGCGCGGACAAGTGAAGTGATTGGACAGGCAAGGAACGTGCTTACAGAAAATCCAATCCTTACCCTTATTTTATCGTTTCGACGAGATTCCTATTTTTCCTGCTGCTCGTTAAATAAAAATCAAAATTTTCTTTATTTTTTCTTGATTCGATCGATCTCCCACGCGATGCGCGCGAAATCCTCCAGGGAGAGCGTTTCTCCGCGCGCCGCGGGCGAAATGCGCGCCGCCGCCAGGCAGGCGTCCGCTTCCTCGCGCGACAGGTTCAGCGACGCCTGCAGGTTGTTTCTGATCGTCTTTCGCCGCATGGCAAAGGCCGCGCGCGCCACGCGAAAGAAGAGCGCCTGCGAGGGAACGGCCACCGGCGGTTCCTTTCGCATCCGCAGCACCATAAAGGAAGAATCGACCTTGGGGCGCGGCGTGAAGCATGCGGCAGGCACGCGCACCGCCTCCCGCGCCTCGGCGTGGTACGCGCAGAGCACGGCCAGCAGGCCGTACGCCTCTTCGCCCGGCGCCGCCAGCATCTTTTCCCCCACCTCCCGCTGCACCATCACCGCCACGCGCTGCACGGGCAGACCTTCCGTGAGCAGGCGCGTCAGCACGGGGGTTGTGACGTAGTAAGGCAGGTTCGCGACGACCAGAAAAGGCGCGTCCTTTCCGAAGGCGTCGGCCGTCAGGGCGCGAAGGTCGGCCTTCGTCGCGTCGGCCTGCACGACGGAGGCATTTGGACAATCGCGCAGCACATCCGCCAGCACGGGCAAGAGCTCTCGGTCCAGCTCCAGCGCCAGCACGCGATGCGCGCGCGCGGCGAGGCACGCCGTCAGCGTGCCGCCGCCCGGCCCGATCTCCAGCACGTCGTCCGCGCGCGTCACCTCCGCGGCGTCCACCAGGCTCTCCAGCAGCGCTTCGTCGAAAATAAAGTTCTGTCCCAGGCTATGCTTAAAGCGAAAGCCGTGTTTTGATACGGCCTCCTCAGACCTTCCCATGCGGCGTCTCTCCTTTCTGATCGTTCGGCAGCATCATGGCGTAAAAGATGCGCACGGCGGCCGCGATCAGCACGAGGTCGCCGAGGCTCGCAAATCCCCCCGCCAGCGGGATGACGTCGCCGAGGAGCGGCAGGCGGGTGGCCGCGTCCTGCATCGTGTACCCGTATATTTCCCCGGCGATCAGCTTCGCGATCCCCGCTTCCTGTCCGGCGGCCATCGCCGCGGCCCGGGACACGGGCATTTGAAAGCCGTTTACGGCGATGACCCCAAAGTTCATCGCCGCGCCCACGCCCGCGGCGAGCGCGCCCACATCCCATTTGGCGTTGCGCAGGGCGAAGGCAAAGAGCCCTGCGTACTGCAGGAGGATCTGCGCCGCCCGCACCGGCGAGGGGATGAAGATAAACCTGGAGGCCGCCTGAAAGGCAGCCTCCAGCAAAAAAGACCCTATGGGCAGCGCCAGCCAGGCGACCTCGCTCCCGGCCATTCTGGAAAGCCCGCCCCCCTTGCGGCGCGCGAGCAGCACGCACACGAGGGCCAGCGGAAGCGCAAAGACAAGCATCATGTGGTTTCCTCCCTCAGGGAAGGTCGATCGATTGAACGACTCGCTCCATCGCCTTGACTACGTCGCTGTGAAACTGATTTCCCGCTTCCTCCTGAAGGATGGAGAGCGCCTTTTCCTTCGTCATCCCCTTGCGGTACGGCCGGTCGCTCGTCATGGCGTCAAAGGCGTCCGCGATGGAGAGGATGGCCACCTCCTGCGGCAGCTCGCTCAACGGGATGCCGGACGGGTATCCCTTCCCGTCGAAGCGCTCGTGATGGTGCAAAATCGCGCTCTTCGCCGTCTCCGAAAGGTTGAGCTGGCTGACGATCCGATAACCCGTCTCCGGGTGTTGGCGGACGATTTCCCACTCTTCCGCGTCGAGCGGGCCGTTTTTGTTGAGCACCCGGTCATTCACGCCGATCTTTCCGATGTCGTGCAGGAGCGCCGCCACGCGCAGGTTGTCCACCCGCCCGCTGGAGAGGCGCATTTCCTGCGCGATGCGCACCGCGTATTCGCTGACGCGCCGCGAGTGACCCTCGGTATAGGGATCCTTGGCTTCAATGGCGCTGGAAAGCGCCATGATCATGCGCACGTACTGTTCCTTGCTGTCGATGTAGAGCTTGAACGAGTAGCGCGCCAGCATCAGCGGCAGCATAAAGAGCGCCAGCATGTACTCGCCGCCCGGAAGCTGCAGGAGATAGGCGAGCAGGATGCCGATGGGCATGGTCGCCAGCACGTTGGGCAGGATGCCCATGATGTTTTCGCGCAAGCATCCGCGCACGTCCTCCCCGCCCAGCGCGAAGAGCACCATCAGGAGCATCAGATTGACCACCATGACGACGACGGAGTACAAAAAGCTGGTCAGTATCGAATAGGGCAGCCGGAAGTCTGCGCCGTTCCCGCCCAGATACATGAACACGACGTTCGCAAACGAGAGCGCGATCAGGACGATGCAGGTGTTGAACGTGAGCTGCACCGGCTTGTGCAGGACGCTCGGGCCGTGGCGCTTGGTCTTTTCGTCGCGGGAAAACATGAGCAGCGTGCTCAGCGCGTAGAGAAGCTGCGCCGTCGGCGCGCTCATCGTCAGCACCGCCGTCAGCACGATGATGAAGGAGACGTCGACGATGTGCTCACTGGAAAGCTGCAGGGGCATGGAACGAAAGAGCGCCATCAGCGCCAGCATGACGAGCATGCGCGGCAGAGCCTGAAGGGGCCCCGCCTGACGGATGGCGAGAAGGATCGGCGGAATATCCGCAACCGTTATGACAAGACCTATGACAAAGATGAACGCGATATAGGCCTTCTGGCTCTTTTTCATGATGTACCTCTAACCGTTCACGGGAACGGCGCACACAGGAATCGATATGAGAACAGATCCGACGGCGCGTTGCTTTTAGGTTATCCGAATGGGGACCTTAGAATCTCCAGCCGAAGAAAGCGCCGGAAGAAAGCAGGAACGAAGCCACTGCTGTAACGGCCAGCATGATCTTTTTCATGATATAGCCTCCTGTTATACAGGCTCTGCTTACCGCTAGTTCAGCAGGCTATATCCGCTACGCTAAAGAATGCCGTATGCCGCCGGATCTGTTCCGTCAAAGGGAGCGCTTCAGATAGCTCAGGCGCCTGTTCACCGCGTCCATCGTCGCTTTCACGACGGCCCTGTCCGCGTCGTCCCGCAGGAACGCGCTGCCCAGCAGCAGCTCGTGTCCCCACGTGCAATCGACGCTCACCAGGATCGCGGTGCGCCCGCTCATCAGCACGCTTTGTACGTCCACCAGTTCAAAGATGGGGTCGGCCGCGAACTCGTTGATCGCGCAGACCGTCGCCATCGCGACCATGCGCTGGCGCGAATAAACCCCATTTTGGCAGGATGCCAGTCCTTCATATTCTTTTCCTTCAAATCCAAGGCGAACGCTGATCGACATGCTGTCGCGCTTGGTGTGAAGGTCGATTCCTTCGTACAACAGGCGCACCTCTCGGTGCAGGGGAACGATCTCAGGCGCCTTTTCCTCCACGGGGATGCGCGCGACGCTGATCACGCGGTAGTCCACCTCCACGTCAAAGGCAGCCATCAGGGCGGACTGGATGTCGCGCGTCACCTGCTTGGCGCCGCGGCGCTCGTCGGCGATCACGTGAATTTCCGCCGCCTCCCCGCGCGGCCCGAAGACCACGCGTGCGGACTGCACGCCGTCAATTTTGCAGATCAGGCTCTTCCATACCGCCTCTCTGCTCATCTCTTCCACACGTACTTCATTTTCCGGCATGCCCGTCATCCTCCATCCCTCGTCCTCCCAAATAAAACCGTCATTAGCGTACCACATCAGGCCCTAAATCGCAAGATTTATTTCACAGGTTCATGCGAAAGCGGATGAAATTTCGCGTCAGAACGTGCGCATTCCCGCGCTTTTTACCACCTTTTAGCGAACGGAAAAGCGGCCGCCTGCGAAATCATTCGCACGGTGGCCGCTCGAAGAACAAGTCCGCTCGGATGGGCGCTCTCTCTTAGCGCCTTTTAATCCCCCAGAGCGCCGGAGGCCATGGCGGGCTGCACGTTTTCGCCGCTCTCCTGCTCGCCGCGGGCGACGCAGAGCATCAGGCGAATGCGGTTTTCCTGGTTGACGCGCGTCGCGCTGGGGTCGTAGTCGATCGGCACGATGTTGGCGTTCGGATACAGCTCGCGGATTTTGCGGATCATGCCCTTGCCGCAGATATGGTTGGGCAGGCAGCCGAACGGCTGCGTGCACACGATGTTCGCATAGCCGTTTTCCGTAAGCTCGATCATCTCCGCCGTGAGCAGCCACCCCTCTCCCATCTTGCTGCCGTAGCCGATCACGTCCTTGACGAGGCTCTTCGTGTGCTCGAAGGAGGAGGGCGGCACGAACGAAGGGTGCTTGCTGATCGTCTCGATCAGGATCGTCTCCATGTGCGTCAGGAAGTTCTTGAGGATCGAGCAAACCGCGTATTTCAGGGGATTGCCGCCGTACAGCTTGATGTCCTCCAGGCGGTTGTCGGTCTTAAAGAGCGCGAAGCCCATGATGCCCGGCACCATGTACTCGCAGTCCTGCTCGCGCAAAAAGGCCTCCAGGTTGTTGTTGCCCAAGCTCGCATACTTGACGTAAATCTCGCCCACGATGCCCACGCGCGTCTTCTTCTCGTGCTCGCGCTCGATGGCGTCAAAGTCGTCCGCGATGCGCTCCAGATTCTGGCGCATGGGGGCGGAGCGCATGCCGCGTCCTTTGGCGAACTGATCCGTCAGCTCTCGGGTCCATTTTTGAATCAGCGCGTCCGTCTCGCCCTTTTGGAGTTCGTACGGCCGGGTCTGGTTCGCCAGGTGCATCAGGCAGTCGCCGTACACCAGCGCGGCGATCGCGCGCCGGAGCATCGGGATCGTCAGCTTGAAGCCGCTGGAAGACTCCAGCCCGGAAAGGTTGAGCGAAATCACCGGGATGTACTCCAGCCC